>CANONE010000132.1 GCA_947567585.1 uncultured Clostridia bacterium
AAACAGGTCATAGCTGTACTGGTAAAAAATGATGGTCGGGAAATTATACATGATATTCCTGTAAAAAAACAGGAAATCCAGCCCCGTTTTCACGCATTTGGGATTTGTGATAAATACCCGCACTCCCTTAGACGCCCTCTCATGCATCCATTCCCCCGCCCACCGTATACCGCTAAAACCCCATAGCCAATTAGCTTCGACTCTTGAGATCAAATGATTCGCAATTTGATACTTTTGAAATTAGCTGATTATGGAAGGGCAAAAATTTCTCCCACACGGTTGCATTTTCCCGGCGTTTGCGGTATGATGGGGGAAACGCACGGCATTTCCTATTTATTATTTGGAGGGATCCCCTTATGAACAACATCCCAGAAGTTAAAATCGGCGTTGTGGCCGTTTCCAGAGACTGCTTCCCCGAATCTCTGTCCGTCAACCGCCGCAGGGCTGTGATGGAAGCCTTTTCCCAAAAATACGCCGCCGAGAGCGCCAGCGTCTACGAATGCCCGGTGTGCATTGTGGAGAGCGAAATCCACATGGTCCAGGCGCTGGAGGACATAAAGAAGGCTGGCTGCAACGCCTTGGCGGTATACCTGGGCAACTTCGGCCCGGAAATTTCCGAGACTTTGCTTGCCAAGCACTTTGACGGCCCCGCCATGTTCATCGCGGCCGCCGAGGAATCCGGCGGCGACCTGATAGGCGGCCGGGGCGACGCCTACTGCGGCATGCTTAACGCCAGCTATAACCTGAAGCTCCGGGAGATCAAAGCGTATATCCCCGAGAACCCTGTGGGCGGCCCAGAGGACTGCGCGGACCGCATCCATGAGTTTATCCCCATTGCCCGGGCGCTGGTAGGGCTCCGGAGCCTCAAAATCATCAGCTTTGGGCCCCGGCCTCTCAATTTCCTGGCCTGCAACGCCCCTATTAAGCGGCTGTACGATCTGGGGGTAGAAATTGAGGAAAACTCCGAGCTGGATCTTTTTGAAGCCTTCCATAAGCACGACGGCGACCCCCGTATTCCGGAAGTCGCCGCGGAAATGGCCCAGGAGCTGGGCGAGGGCAACCAAAAGCCGGAAATTTTGGAGAAGCTGGCCCAGTATGAAATCACCCTGCTGGACTGGGTGGAGGCCCACCGGGGCTACCGGAAATACGTAACCCTCGCCAGCAAGTGCTGGCCCGCTTTCCAGACCCAGTTCGGCTTTGTGCCCTGCTATGTCAACTCCCGCCTTACCGGCCGGGGCATCCCGGTCTCCTGCGAGGTGGATATTTACGGCGCCTTAAGCGAGTTTATCGGCAGCTGCGTCAGCGGGGATATCGTCACCCTGCTGGACATCAACAACACAGTGCCCAAGGACATGTTCCAGGCTGAGATTGAGGGGAAATTCCCCTACCAGTTCAGCGACACCTTCATGGGCTTCCACTGCGGCAACACCTGCTCTAAGAAGCTGTGCAAGCCCACCATGAAGTATCAGATGATCATGGCCCGCAGCCTCCCTGAGGAGGTTACCCAGGGCACCCTGGAGGGCGACATCGTCCCCGGCGACATCACCTTCTTCCGGCTGCAAAGCACCGCCGATTGTGAGCTCCGGGCCTATGTGGCCCAGGGCGAGGTGCTGCCGGTGGCCACCCGGTCCTTTGGCGGCATCGGCGTCTTTGCCATCCCGGAGATGGGCCGTTTCTACCGGCATGTGCTGATTGAAAAGAACTATCCCCACCACGGCGCGGTAGCCTTTGGCCATCATGGCAAAGCCCTGTTCGAGGTATTCAAATTCCTGGGTGTAAACGACATCGGCTTTAACCAGCCCAAGGGAATGCTCTACAAATCTGAAAATCCCTTCGCCTAACCCAGGCGCGCCCTCTACCCGCCCGGGTACTAAATATAGCAAGAATCATTCCGGCGCAAAAAATTTTGTGGCTTCGCTTTGCGAGCGTCATCCCTTTATTCAAAAGCGGCGGGTTGTAGGGGCGTTGGCCTCCAGGTGCTTGACGCGGTCAATGGAAAGAGGCTGTCAAACGCCGGACCGGCCCCTGCAACCTAAACAGAAAGGCTGTGATCACCCCATGACGACGATTCCAAAAGGCTACGCCCCCACATTGGGCCTTTATGATACCCAGAAGGCCATTGGGCTCATTAAAAACGTGTTCCAGGTAAAGCTCTGCGCGGCTTTGCATCTCAAGCGGGTAACCGCGCCGCTGTTCGTAGACCCCGCCACCGGCCTGAACGACGACCTAAACGGCGTGGAACGCCCCGTGGGCTTTGACATTCCCGCAGTGGGAGGGACCGGTCAGGTGGTCCATTCCCTGGCCAAATGGAAGCGGCTGGCCCTGCATGACTACGACTTTTTCGTGGGCAACGGCTTGGTGGCGGATATGAACGCCATCCGCCGGGACGAGGAGCTGGACAATCTCCATTCCATCTATGTGGACCAGTGGGACTGGGAAAAGGTGATTGACCGGGAGTCCCGGAACCTGGGGTATTTGCAGGAGACGGTGCGGAAAATTGTCAGCGCCATCTGCGGCACTCTGGATGAGCTGCAATGGCAGTTCCCGGACCTGCCCACTCAGCTGTGCCGGGATGTAACCTTTATCACGGCTCAGGAGCTGGAGGACCGATGGCCGGAGCTTTCCCCCAAGGAGCGGGAAAACCGGTTTGTTAAAGAACATCCCACCGCTTTCATCCAGCAGATCGGCGGCAAGCTGAAAAGCGGCTGGCCCCACGACGGCCGGGCCCCGGATTATGACGACTGGGCTCTCAACGGCGACCTGCTTTTTTGGCACGAGCCTTTGGGGCTGGCTTTGGAGATCAGCAGCATGGGCATTCGGGTGGACCAGGAATCCCTGAGCCGCCAGCTGGAGGAGGCGGGATGCGCCGGCCGCCGGGAACTGCCCTTCCACAAGATGCTGCTGGCGGGGGAACTGCCCTTGACCATTGGGGGAGGCATTGGCCAGAGCCGCCTTTGCATGCTGCTTTTGGGCAAAGCCCATATCGGCGAGGTACAGGCGTCCCTTTGGGATGAAGCTACCCGCGCCGCCTGCAAAGAGGCGCGGATCGTCCTGCTATAAAAGGGAACCCCCTTGGGATCCGGGGGATTCGAAGGATAGATAAAAACGTTTTGGGGAACCGGCGTAGCCTGCGGGATATGCCGGTTCCCCATTTTATCCGGTTTTCGATTATAGTTAACGCGGTTCAAAAGAGGTATACCGGTTTTCAAGTGCGTTTACTATATCGGGGGCATGCGTCTATGAAGCCCTTGCGCCAGCCCTTTACAGATTGACCCACTCTTCCTCTTCTTCTCCCTGGGCCTGCGCCACCACGTATAGCTGCTCGGCGCCCAACTGCCGCAGTGTGTCTATGCCCTCCGCGCTCAAGCTGGGATTTAACCGGACGGCGGTATAGGCCGCCGGTGTCGTCCTCCCTGGAAGCAGGATTCCGCCGGTTTTGCGGTTGCAATAATAGAGAAAGCCGTCCTGGGCAGACCAATACTCTGTCTCTCTCTCCCCTGAACCGGCTGGGAGAAAAACGCCCTCCCGCAAGTGGCCCGCTTCCAGGGCAGGCAGGCCCTCCAGCTCCGGGGCGCAGATTTTAATCCGCAGGCGGCATCCGTCCCGGCTTTGATTGCGAAAGTACACCCCGCCCGGGACGGCTTCTCCCGGAGACAGGGCCGGGGCGGCCTCCGCCGCCGTGTAAAAAGCCGCGATGCGCCATTCCTCCCGCTGGGGTTCCAGCAGAAAGACCAGGCCCCAAAGCCCCGCGGCGGCGGCCAAAGCCAGGGCGGAGGCTATGCGCCGGGCCCTCATGGGCTTGTCCGCAGGCGGTAGCTTTCCTCTAAAGCGCCGCCTCGTCTTCCCTGGGCGGTAAAGCGGACCAGAGCCGTGCGCCTGTCTGGGCTCACCGTGTCGTCCTCTTGGCATACGCCCAGCCGGCATACCGCTGTTTCCGGGGAAAGGCCGCCAGTCATCACAGTCAGGGTGTAGACCCCGAAGGGCAGCCCCGCAAACTCCGTCTCCAAAACAGGCTGGCCCCCCTGGGGGTCCGCTTCCAGCGCCGCCTTGCGGTAGAGGGTAATCCCAGGCCCCTCCAGCTTGACCAGGGCATGAGTCTCGCCGTCGATCTCCTCGCCGCCGGCCCAGACCCGTATCCGGCCGCTGACCACCCGCACCCGGTAGGTGAGATTGACCCAGGCGTCTTTACCAGAGCCCCTGTGAAGCACAGCGGAGAGCTGGTACTCCGTATCGCCGCTGGGCCGCTGCTTTCCCAGCTTGTCCAGGGGCGCGGGGCCTTGTGGGCTAATCCACCAGCACTCGGCGCGGCCTTCCTCCTGGGGCAGGCGCTGCAAAAGCAGATCCTCCAGCCTTCCGCCGCCAGTCTGCAAAGGAACGGCCTCCCCCAGAAAGATGGTCTCCTCCAGCGCCGCCGTCTCCGCCGGAGAAGAGGCCCGGGCAGGAAGCAGGGCGCAGCACAGAACGGCGGGAAGAAGAACAGCGGCCATCAAAATGTACGGTTTCCTTTTCATTGTATGGAACTCCCTTCCGGTTTTTGTCTATCATACCATATCTCACAAGGGAATCCTGTCGCACAGTGGCGGGCTTTAAGGCCCCGGGGCGCTGTCCCGCACCCTGGTGAAAACGGTTTTCGAAAAAAGTTTTTTGACCATCTACAAAAACTTTTTCTGGTTGACTTTTTCGGAGGAAGGGGGCTAGAAACCTCTTTTATAAGCCTGATAGGCTCGGAACAGGCAGAGCCATTGGACGTATTTCATGTTTGCGTCCTCGCCCGGCAGGGGCAGCCCTGCCCTTTTTAGGGCGGTGGAGATTTGCCTGGGAGTAAGAAGACCACGGAACCCCTGCTTCCAGCCCCGCTCCACAAAGGCCAGATAGGAGGCTTGCCGCCCCATGGGCAAATCGGGCTGCTTTTTCAGACGCAGCTCCAATAGGGCCGCGTCCACCCGGGGCGCGGGGTGAAAGGCGTCTCTGGGCACAAGGGCGGCGATACGCACTTGGAAAAAGGGCCGCATACTTAGGGAAGCTAGGCTTTCCCGAGGCTTCCCCGCAAAGCGTTTAGCCGCTCCGCGCTCCACAATAAGCCATGCGCATTCCGGGGGATTCGGGGTCCGGGTCAGTTTATGGACAATGCCGGTGGTATGGGAAAAGGGGATATTAGCAAAGACCTTATAGGCGCCTGGGGGCAGCGGCATCTTCAGAAAATCTCCCTGCCGCAGCCGGAATCCCTCCCGTTCTCCAAAACGCTCTTGGAGCTTGCGGCAAAGCGCCGGGTCTAGCTCGGTGGCCACAAGACTCCCGCAGCGGGCCAGCAGTTCCCGGGTAATGTGCCCTTTTCCCGGGCCAATTTCCAAAACCAGATCCTGTGAATCAATGTCGGAACAGTCCACCAGCCGCCGGATAACGGCCCCGCTGGTAAGAAAATTCTGCCCTGCCCATAGGGGCGCGGGACAGTGGTTGTTATTTTTGGGCATGAAAAAAGCACCTCTCTCGTGTTTGAATCCATCAAAAAGAGGCGCAACAAAACAAAGACCCTAAGAGCCTTCCCCATTTGCTATGCCTCTTTATTGATTCCTTAAACGCGCAAAACGAGCAAAGATGCAATAAATTAACAACCTTAGAGCCTCCTGTCTCGCCGCC
>CANONE010000133.1 GCA_947567585.1 uncultured Clostridia bacterium
TCACATCTGGTAACAAATCGCAAACCTACCGGCTAGCCTCAGATCAAGTTAGCTATGATGAAAAGACTGGCACATACACGATTAAGAATGTCGATGTTGGATTTGGAGCAGACGGTAAAGCAAATGTCTCGTTCCAGCTAACAGGGACCCAAAAGTTGACAAGTGCCGAAACTGTAGGTTTTCTCCAGCACAATGCGACAGGTGAAGCAACTATTGCTAGTCAGGCTTTCGTAGGTGTCAAAGAATACACTTACGATCATAAAGTTAACTTCGGCTTTAGCCTGGGCTTCAGCATTGCTGACGCCATTGTCAACATTGCCAAAGATGTACAGGAAGTCACCACCACCCACACCGAGACGACCCGCAACTGGGACACCGAACGCCACACCGAAAACAAGTACGAGTACTTCCCGCCCTACGAGGAGCCCACCCCCGAGCCCACTCCCACTCCTTCCACTCCCCCCACTCCCACTCCCACGCCCGGGCCTAGCACTCCTCCTGAGGAAGAACTCCCCGAGCCCACTCCTCCTCTCGCCGACACCCCTGACGACCCCGAAGAGGAACTGCCCGACCCCACTCCCCCTCTGGTCGACAAGCCCGATGTGCCTGACGAGCCCGACGAGCCCGAGGAAGAACTGCCCGAACCCGACGTGCCCCTGGTACCCTCCGAGCCCGAGGAAGAGCTCCCCGAGCCCGATGTGCCCCTGGCCGACGTCCCCAAGACCGGCGATGAAACCATGCTCTGGTATGCCCTGGCTATGCTGTCCGGCTGCGGGCTGGTCATCCTGGCCTTGACAGGCAAGAAAAAGAAAGAAAACGATGCGTAAACAGCCCCACCACGCCCCCGGCGTGTAAGAGGCAGGGCCGGGACCTTCGGGTTCCGGCTTTCCTCTTATTTTTCTCCCGAAAGGATACTCTCATGGATAATCATATGGAAAAACGTCCGCACCGCTGGCTGATTTTCATTCCCCTGCTGGCCGCCGCGGTTGTCATAGCCGCCGTCATCCTCTTTTTGGCCAATTGGGGCTGGGAAGACACCAGTCTTTTCGACGAAAAGGCCGAGCTTTTAGCCGCCCAAGCCCTGGACCAGTGGGTGCTGGACGAGCTGGGCTCCGCTCCCGCCGGCGAAGCGGGCCACGCGGCCTTCCTCTCCGTCAGCAACGGCGAGACTGCCGCCCAAGTCTTCTCCGCCACCGGCGGCACCCCCCAGTCCGCCTACGAGTTCGCCGTAAAAAAAGCCCGCCGGGCTCTGGAAAAATCGGGCCTTGCCCCCGTCTGGCTTAAAGCGGATCTAGTCTACATATCCCACACCGCCGCTCCGGACCAGCTGGCCGCCGCCATAGAAGAGGCGGGCCCCTTTGCCTTTCACTACGGCCTCTCCCCCACCCCAGACTTTTCCACCCCCCTTTTGGAGGCCCAGCTAAACGCCCGCCGCGTCTATCAGCTGGACGGTTCCCCCACCCTGGCCCTGGAAGACTTGAACGCCTGCTTGGCGGATTCCGGCTACCCCATCCTCACCTCCCTGCCGGAGGAGTACACTCTTTTCCAGTGCGCCTCCTGGCTCTGTGACGAGAGCAAGACAGTCATCCAGCTCAGCGCCAGCGGCCACGACTACGGCCGCCGCCAGCTGGACAGCCTCAACGCCGAATATGCCCTGGCCCTTACCCTGGACGCCGCCACTTATCTCGCCGCCCAGGCCAAGGAGGAAGGCGGCTTCCACTACGGCTATAACCCCCTCCCGCCCGCCGGGGACGCGGAGGAAACCCATGCTTTCGCGGACCAGCTTACCCTCCCGCTGCGGGCTCTGATCCGGGGCTATAGCCTTACCGGGGATGAGCCGGCCGGGGAAAAGATAAAGAAGTCCATGGAATATGTCCTAAGCTTTGTCATGCCCGAGGGCCCCTCTCATTTCCAGGTGATGGATTCTGGTACCGGTAATGTCCCCGACCTCCGAGAAAGCGCCCTGGCCCTTCTGGCCCTGACGGACTATGCCTATGCCTTTGAGTCCCAGGAATATATGGATGAATGTCAGGCCCTCGGGGACGCTATCACCGGTTATCTGAAAAAGAGCCATGCCGGCGCTCCCGCTCTTCAGGGCAGCGCGGAGGCTCTCAGCGCCTTATGCGCCCTGTACAGTCTCACTGAGAAACCCAGCTATCTGGACATGGCCCAACAGCTGGGAGACGATATCATGGCCAACGGTCTGGATATGCCGGGGCAGGATGCTATTGCCCGGGCAATGAATGATCTGACAAAGTGCGTCTCAGACAACCCCAACTACTATGCCTTTGCCCTGGAATACGCGAAGCGGAGCATGGAAGCGGAGCTGGAGGGCAGCCTTTCGGTCAGCCTTCTGTTTCTGACCCAGTCCTTTGAAACCTACGACCGGATGCTTTCCCACGGCGGGCAGGCGGAGGGATTCCCGGTGGAAACTTTGGTTGCACGCCTTCTTGAGAAAGCGCAGATGGGACTTGACAGCTACTTCTATCCGGAGTATGCTATGTATGTGCCGGAGCCCCAAAAAGCGGCGGGTGCTTTTATGGACCGGGAGAACGCCCTACAGGTAAACATACAGGCCGCCGCCAGCGCTTTGGAGGGCTACTATTCCTATTTTGCCAACTATTCCCGTATGGAGGCTCTTGTGACCCCGGAATAAGAGGAGCGTGTTGATTTGAAAAAGAAAGCATTATTTTGGGTAAAGATTGGCCTGCTGGCTGTGGTGATCGTAGCAGTCACCGCAGGCGGCTGGAAGCTTTTGGACTACCAGAAGGGCGCTAACGACTATCAAGAGGCCGCTTCCTTAGCCTTTGCCGGAATCGAACTGGATAGCCTCAAGGCTCCCCCTGCCGCCAGCACGCCCCCCTCTCAGGAAACCTCCGCGACGGAAAGCTTGGCGTCTCCAGAGGCCAGTTCCAGCAGTTCAGACAACGTTTCTTCGCCGGACATAAGCAGCGAACCACAGGACGAGGAACCGCCCGCCGGGACGGAAGACCTTCAGGAAACAGACGCGTACGCCCAGGCCCTGGCCCAGCTGGATTTAAACGCCCTGCGGCAGGTAAACCCCGAGGTTGTGGGCTGGATCAGCATTCCCGATACGGATATTTTTTATCCCATTATGCAGACGGACAATAACCAGCATTATCTTAACTATACCTGGAAAAATGAGGGCTCTTCTGTAGGCGCCATTTTCCTGGAACAAACCAGCAAACCGGACCTCTCGGGTTTTAACACCATTGTTTACGGCCATCAGATGATGGACGGGTCCATGTTCGGCTCTTTGCACGAGTATTCCGATTATGATTACTGGATGACCCACCCCAGCATTTATATTGTTGTGGATCGGGGGGTCTACCGCTACGATATCTTCTCTGCCTTCGAGGTGAGTGTGCGGGATCTAATCTACCGGCTGGATCTGGAAGAGAACCAAATGCAGCAGGAACTCATTGATTTTTGCCTGAGCCGCTCCGTTTTGACCGAGGATCATAACGCCCCGGAGATCGACCTTGCCGGAAACCTGCTGACGCTGTCTACCTGCACAGGATGGGGCTATTCTACCCGCTGGGTTGTTGTGGCGGAGTGCGCTTTGCGGCCGGACGGGGCTTAAAACCTTGGGGCTTTGCCTCAAATCCCACAACCTTTGAAAAGGGCGAAGGTCTCCAGTGGAGACCGTTCTGAGCTGACCGAGCCGGCAGGCGAGACGGCGAAACTTTTCTCTCCATTTTTCTGATTCCTTGCTGTTCGCTTCATGGGTGGCGCGGATGATGCGATGTTGGTTTGGGCTTTCTATTTTTATAAGTGAATCATAAAAAGCGCCCTACAGCATTTCTGCTGCCAGGGCGCTTTCTCTTAGTATTGTCTTCTGCTACGCTTACATGTTTTCAGCGGTATACAGCGGGTGATAACACAGCACCTTCCGCTCGGGACCAAGGAAGGTCTCCTTCGGACGCTCCTTACGGCACTCGTCTGTAGCGTAGGGGCAGCGGGGCGCAAATTTGCAGTAGGAAATGGAGTATTCCTTGTCCTCCATCTCGGGCATCACCAGATCTTCCTTCCACTTGTCGCCCACACGGGGAACCGCGTTCATCAGCAGCTCGGTGTAGGGGTGGGCCGGATTGTCCATGATCTCCTTGGCGGGACCATATTCAATCAGGCAGCCGCGATACAGCGTGGCGATATAGTCGGACACGTAGTAAGCGGTGGAAAGGTCGTGGGTAATATAGATGAAGGAAACCTTATACTTATCCTTCAAATCCTTAAACAGGTTGACGATGTTCATCTTCATGGAGGCGTCAATGGCCGCCACAGGCTCGTCGGCTATAATCAGCTTAGGCCGGGTAATCAGGGCCCGGGCAATGGAGACGCGCTGCAGCTCGCCGCCGGAGAACTGGGTGGGATACTTGCCTTTTACCACCGCCAAAGACATGCCCACGCTTTTAAGGGCTTCGTCTACCAGCTTGTTGGCTTCGTCCTTGTTTTTAGCAATACCCAGACGCAAAGCCGTGTTAAATAGATAGCTGTCCACTGCCTTACGGGCGGAGAAAGATTCATAGGGATTCTGGAAAATAGGCTGCACGTCCAGCTTAAACTGGAGCGGGTCATAGCTCTTCTTATCCGCAAAATCTTTTCCATTCAGGGTAATGGTACCCATATCGGCAGTGTGCAGGCGAAGGATCATCTTGCACAGGGTAGACTTACCACAGCCAGACTCGCCAACAACAGACAGGATAACAGGCTTATCGGCGTCAATAGACAGCGTGACGTCGTCTACAGCCACCAGCTTTTTGCCGCGGAGCATACCGCCAATGCGGAATATCTTACTGACATTTTTTACTTCAAGCAATTTCTCAGCCATCGAAATTCCCCCCTTCGTTGAGAATATGGCAGGCCGCGAAACGACCGGGCTTCACCTCGGTGAACTTGGGCACTTCCTTACGGCAGCGGTCGGTGGCATGGGGGCAGCGGGGCGCAAAACGGCATCCCGGAGGGGGATTCTTCAGCGCTGGCGGCCGGCCGGGAATACCCACCTTCTGGCTCTTATCACCTACGCGGGGCAGAGCGCCTACCAGCATCCGGGTATAAGGATGCACAGGGTCGCTGAAGATGGCCTCGGTTTCGCCCAGCTCAATAATGGAACCGGAATACATAATCGCCATGCGGTCGGTAATCTGATAGTGTACGCCCATGTCATGGCTAACAATGATAAGGGTGTTCTTCAGCTGCTTTTGCAGGCGCATCAGCATCATCAGAATGCCTCTTTGCACCACCACGTCCAAAGCCGTGGTAGGCTCGTCGGCCAGCACCAGGTTGGGGGCCATAAAGGTAGCCAACGCAATGATAACCCGCTGGCGCATACCGCCGGAAAGCTGGAAAGGATACGCCTCCAGCACGTCCGGCGAGAGGCTCAGCTCTTCCAGATACTTGGCCACCCGCTCCAGGGTCTGGGCCTCGGTTTCGTTCTTTCTATCCTCCTTGGGGATAGAATCCAAAAACTGTTTTTTCAGCCGGATGATGGGGTTCAGCACGCTTTGGGCGGCCTGGGGCACATAAGAGATATTGTTCCACCAGGTCTTGCGGATATCCCCGGTCTCGTAGGAAAACTTACTCCCGTTTTT
>CANONE010000134.1 GCA_947567585.1 uncultured Clostridia bacterium
CGAGAGGGGGATGGAGCAAAGCCCCATCGCCCATCTCATTATATATAAAACTAAAATGAGTTGATGATAATATGACAAAATACTTATTGAAGCGTATACTCAGGAGCCTTTTGTCGGTAATAGTGGTGGTGGCCATTGTCATGGTGCTGATCTATACCGCCTTGAGCCGGCAGCTGATTTTTGCCGCCGACGAGACTTATACTAAGCAGAACAATAACGCCCGGGTCACCTATTCCTTCCGTAAATGGCAGGACTATGGCTATCTGGACTATGTTCCCTTCTCGGATTATCTGGCCCAGCTGGTTAAAAACGGCGAGATGGACCAGGCTACCCGGGAGGAGGCGGTAACGCTGGGGCGTAAGCCCGAAAGCGACAGCGAGCTTACCGCGAAATATGTCAAGCAGTTTACAGAATATTACGAAGGCAAGGGCTTCACCGTGCAGAGGCTGAATGCTGTGACCAGCGGCCGGAAGCTGGCCAGCGGCGGACAACCCGCTCTTTTTGCCCACAAGGACAGGCCCATCTTCCAAAGGCTGATCAATTATTTCACCCACATTATCACGGTGGACAATATCCACTATGTGGACGAGGAAACGGATATAGGAAAGCGGGGTCTTACCTTTACCCTGTATGACCCGGTGTACGGCGGGAAGAAGTTTTCCCCCGCCATCATAGGAAACGGTACCTACCACAAGTATCTTCTCTATTTTGACGACCAGTTTCCGTTCCTGCACCAAAACCTGGTGACGATTACCCTGGGCAAATCTTATTCCGTCAACCGGGATAAAGACGTGCTGGAAACCATGACGGTTTCCCAAGGGTCGTATGTGAATTCCCCCACCATTTTCCCCACCGGGAAGGAGGAGAACAGCGCGGACGACCTGCATACTGCCACGTATATGCCAAATTCCCGGGAGTCCTCTCCTGTGCTGGAGGCGCATTTTACCGACGACTACACCAATGTGGTTACCAAAAAAGGCGGAATGTCCAAAATGGGCTACTCCTTTATCATTGGTATTTTAGCTACCGCTTTGGCCTATCTGCTGGGCGTGCCTCTGGGCATCATTATGGCCCGGCATAAGGACGGGCTGGTGGACAAGATTGGCACCGTCTATATCATTTTCATTATCGCCGTGCCTTCTTTGGCGTATATCTTCCTGTTTAAGGCAATTGGCGGCTCCGTATTCGGCCTGCCTACCACCTTCGATATGAATTCCACTGGGAAGCTCATGTACATCCTACCCATTATTTCTCTGGCCCTGCCCTCTGTGGCGAACCTGATGAAGTGGCTGCGCCGGTATATGATCGACCAGATGAATTCCGACTATGTGAAGTTCGCCCGGTCCGGCGGTCTTTCGGAAAACGAGATTTTCTTTAAGCACATCTTGAAAAACGCGGCTATACCCATTGTTCATGGCATTCCTGCCAGCGTGCTCTTTGCCATGACCGGCGCCATCATTACCGAGCGCGTGTACGTGGTCCCCGGCACCGGCAACCTGCTGACCCAGGCCATTGGCGCCTATGACAACGGCGTCATTGTGGGCGTAACCCTCTTCTATGCTATTTTGACCATAACCTCCATTATTTTGGGAGACGTACTGATGTCCATAGTAGACCCGAGGATCTCGTTCTCCTCAGAAAGCAGGTGAAGTGATGAAACAAGAATTGACAAATGTAAGCGGGCTGGGGCTTTCCGAAGAGGAGCTTTTCTCCTTCGTCACCCACAGCGACGTGGAGGCCGAGAAGATTACGGCTCCCCGGTACTCCTACTGGCACTCTGTGTTCCGCGTATTTTTTAGGAAGAAGATCAATATTATCATTCTCAGTCTTTTGGCTGTGATTATTCTGTTCGCCTTTGTCTATCCCTCTTTGATCACCTTCGACCGGTACGCCAACCTGACGGATTCTACCGCCAAGCATCTGCTGCCCGGCGCGGCTATGCAGAAGTTCGGGGCCAGCATCCACTGGATTCTGGGCGCGGGCGCTTCCGGCGAGTCCACCTTTGACGCGGTGTGGGTGGGCTCGAAAATCTCCATCTCCCTGGCCTTGATGTGCGCTTTGATCAACATGACCATCGGCGTGCTGCTGGGGGCGGTGTGGGGCTTTTCCAAGAAGGTAGACGTGGTCATGATGGAAATCTACAATATTCTGGTAAATGTCCCCTACATTTTGCTGATTTCTGTGCTGGTGCTGATCCTTTCCGCCAGCTTCTGGACCATGGTATTCGCCCTGACGGTCACCGGCTGGCTGGGAGTTGCCTATTCCATCCGTATCCAGGTTATCATTATCCGGGACCGGGAGTATAACCTGGCCTCCCGCTGCCTGGGCACGCCCACCTTCCGGATTGCCCTGAAGAACATTCTTCCCTTTATGACCTCCATTATTGTGACCATGGCCGCCACCGAGATTCCCTCTTACATTTCCTACGAGGTGTTTTTGGCCTACATCGGCATTGGCCTGAAGGATATGTCTCTGGGCCGGCTGATTTCCGAGGCCCAGTCCGCCATGGTTACCGGCGGCTGGCAGTTTGAATTTTGGAGCCCGGTAGCGGTGTCCGCCATTATTACGGTGGTGCTGTATGTGGTGGGCCAGAACCTGGGCGACGCTTCCGACCCCAGGACCCATATGTAAGGGGGGACCGGCATGGAAGAGAAAAAAGTATTGCTTTCGATCAAGGACCTGGAAGTCAAGTTCCGGGTGCGGGGCCGTATCCTCACCGCCATTCGGGGTATCTCTTTGGACATCTTTGAGAACGAGGCCATCGCCATTGTGGGCGAATCTGGCTCCGGCAAGTCTGTATTCACCAAAACCTTTGCCGGTATGCTGGACTCCAACGGCTTCATTGACAAAGGCAGCATTATCTTTAACGACGAGGAACTGGCCGACACCCATGTGCGTTTAGCGGGCACCGCCCGCAATACCATTGCCAACGTGCAAAAGAAGCTGGACGAATATGCCAAGCTGGAGCCCGGCGCAGCTACCTACCGGAAAATCCTGGAGCTGGAAAGCCAGCGCAAGCAGAAAATGTCCATTGCCGATGAAGAGAGGGAGAAGCACGAGGCTAAAATCAGCGACCTGCAATTTAAGCGGGCGGAGGCGTTTAACCTGAAGCAGACCCTGGATTCCTCTGCGGACAAGCAGAGAATCAAGGAGCTGGGCCGGGAAATCAGCGGCCTGGACACGGAGATTAAGCGGTTGACCGAAGCTTTCGAAAAGCGGAAGAAGGAGAACGCCGCCGCCGTAAAGGCGGACGCCGCTTACAACGCCCAGTATGACAAAAGTATGGCGGCTTTGAAGGCTCAATATGAGAAGGAGACCGCCAAGGAAGCCAGTCCTGCCGCCAAAAAACGCAATGAAACGCTGGCAAAGGAAATTTACCTTTCTGTGGGCCGGTATCCCTTCCATAAGAGGGTACGGCTGATTCAGCGGCTCTTAAAGGAAATCAAGAAGGCTATGCAATTGGGCGTAGACCCTATGCAGGACGAGATCTTTGACAAGGTTGTCTTCCGGGTGCGCTATCTGGATGAAACCGCTGACGCCCTGCATGGCACCTGCACCCTGAACCTGGCCAAGGTGAAGTTTGCCGGGGACTGGGGGCAGATTCGCGGCCGGCGGATTGCCACGGTGTTCCAGGACCCTATGACCTCCTTGAACCCCATTATCACCATTGGCAAGCAGATCACCTCCATTATTCTGAAACACCAGAACTGCTCGGAGGTGGAAGCCCGGGCCCGGGCGGTGGAGCTGATGCACAAGGTAGGCATTCCCAACGCGGAGGCCCGGTTTGACGACTACCCCTTCCAGTATTCCGGCGGCATGCGGCAGCGTATTGTTATCGCCATTGCTTTGAGCTGCCAGCCTAAGATTTTGATTTGCGACGAGCCCACCACGGCTCTGGACGTTACCATCCAGGCTCAGATTATCAAGCTCTTAAAGGACCTGCAAAAGGAATTTGGCTATACCATTGTATTCATTACCCACGACCTGGGGGTTGTGGCCAATGTGGCCGACCGGGTAGCCGTGCTCTATGCCGGACAAGTGGTGGAGCTGGGCCAGGTAGAAGAGGTCTTCTACGATCCCCGCCACCCGTATACTTGGGCGCTGCTTTCCTCTCTGCCGCAGCTGGCCCAGAGGAACACCAAGCTCTATTCCATTACCGGTACGCCGCCGTCCCTCTATAACCAGATTACCGGCGATCCCTTCGCGCCCCGGAACCCCTATTGCCTAAAGCTGGATACCCTCCAGGAGCCGCCTATGTTCCCGGTGACAAAGACCCATTTCGCCAAAACCTGGCTGTTGGATCCTCGCGCTCCGAAAATTGAAAAGCCCGAGGCAATCCAGGACATCCACGAAAAGCTGATGAAAGCTTTCAATATATAGGAGGGCCAGCAAATGCTAACTACGACGAAAACTGACACCGGCGCCAAAGCGCGCCATCTGCCTGAGCACGGCCCTATTGACAAAAACGGCAAGGAAGTGCTCCTGTCCATCCGAAATGTGGACATCACCTTTGGCAAAGGGGACAATGCCGTAAAGGCGGTGCAGAACGCCTCCTTTGACATCTACAAGGGGGAGACCTTCTCCCTGGTGGGGGAGTCAGGCTCCGGCAAGACCACCATTGGCCGGGCTGTGATTCGGGTAAATCCCTGCGCCGCCGGCGAGATTCTCTATAAAGGCGTACCCATCACCGGCAAGATCCCCCGCTCTTTGGACCGGGAGGTCATCCGGAATATCCAGATGGTTTTCCAGGACCCCGCCGCGTCCCTGAACGAACGGGCCACGGTTGACTACATTGTGTCGGAGGGCCTTTACAACTTCCACCTGTTTGAGAACGAGGCGGACCGGGTGGAAAAGGTGCGCAACATGATCAGCGAAGTGGGCCTTCTGCCCGAGCACCTGACCCGCTATCCCCACGAGTTCTCCGGCGGACAGCGGCAGCGTATCGGTCTGGCCCGGGCCATGGTGATGGAGCCGGAGCTGGTGGTGGCCGACGAGCCCATCTCTGCTTTGGACGTGTCCATCCGCGCCCAGGTGCTGAACCTTTTGAAAAAGTTCCAGGAAGAGCGGGACGTCACCTACCTCTTTATTGCCCATGACCTGTCCATTGTTCGCTTCATTTCCGACCGCATCGGCGTTATCTATAAGGGAAGGATCGTAGAGGTGGCCGAGGCGGAGGAGCTTTTCAACTTCCCGCTGCATCCCTACACCCGTTCCCTGATTTCCGCTATTCCCATCCCGGACCCCCAGCTGGAGAAGAACAAGGTGCTCTTTACCTATGACCCCTCCGTCCACGACTACAGCCAGGAAACGCCGGAGCTTACGGACATTGGGCACAACCACTTTGTCTACGGCAGCAAAAAGGAACTGGAGGAATACCGGGCCATTCGGGAAAAAAGCGTGCCCATGAAGACCATTACCATTCGGGATCCCAACAGTCCGGAGCCCCAGGAGCAAGAGGAGAGCACCCAGGTGGATACCAGCGGTATTCTCGCGTCCCCCCTGCACGAC
>CANONE010000135.1 GCA_947567585.1 uncultured Clostridia bacterium
TTATTTATAACATAATATACTTTTTCCTCTTTGAACAGATTGTGTCCGTTCACACCGTCCTCAGAACCGTTATCCTCAGATGGGGCCTCCATGTTTTTTCCTTCTTTCCAATATTATTTATCCCTCGAACTCAAAGCCGCTCTCGCAAAGGGCCTCCACAGAGCATATTGTGACGCGAACCCCGCGGGGCACATGGGTCATTCCCCTCCTGGATGCAACCCGAGCCAGCTTCATGAGGTGGTACTGCATAGCGATGTTAAGATGTGTTCGCAGACTAGCTCCGGCGCTTGGGTTATAGGTCTCAATGGCCTGCAGGCCCCGGAGCAGCAGCTCCTGCCGCACGTCCTCCACATCCAAGCCGGTTGCGAGTACCAGTGCTGGCTTTGGGCCGCACTGGACTGGTTCCCTTCAAGGTGGGGAAAAGCAAGAATGAAAAGGCTGAAAACTGACGCCAACTCAGCTGCCGGCATCATTTTAGAGTTGGTCCGAGCATTGGAGAAGCCCTCGGTGCTGCTGGCGATAGACGGTCGCTGCGGGTCGGGAAAGACCACCCTCGCAAAGATCCTTGCGGAAAAAGCCGTGGTACAGGTAGTACATATGGACGACTTCTACCTGCGCCCGGAACAGCGCACTCCGGAGCGTTACGCCGAGCCCGGCGGGAATGTCGACCGCGAGCGTGTACTTGAGGAGGTGCTGCGGCCCCTTCACATCCAATATCCGGCGGTGTACCGCCCCTATGACGCGCATAGACAGGTCATGCTGGAGCCCGTGGGCTTGGAGAAAGCGCCCCTCACGGTGATTGAGGGCTCCTATAGCTGCCACCCGGAGCTCAGAAACTACTATGACCTGCGGATTTTCCTGGACGTCTCGCCGGAGGAACAGCTGAGACGCATACGCGCGAGAAACGGCCCGGAGGGGCTGGATATGTTCAGAAACAAGTGGATACCGCTTGAGGAGAACTATTTCCGGGCCTTTGCGCCGGATATTGGCTGCGATTGCTGCTTTGAACTTACGAATCAAGCATGACTATAGAGGCCCCCTGCGTATGCAGGGGGCCTCTATACATCTTAATATTTACCACCTAACGCCTTAATATTTGCCGCTGTTTTCTCCTTGGATACCTGCTATAATATAGACATAGAAAGCAAGAGGCAAGCAAAAGCCTCTCTCAAAAATAAAACATTATAAATGAGATACCTACCATGAAAACTACCGCTAAGAAACTCACCAGCACCGTCAAGACCACCGCCCGCGACCTCCTCTCCCGCCGCCAGAGCGCAAATTATGAGCGCTTCATGCAGCAAAAGGCCGACGTGTTCCAGGTCACCGACGTGAAAGCCCAGGCCATGTTCTGGGCCATGAGCTGAGCAGGTAAACACAAAAAACGGCGCCGCATTTTTGGCGGCGCCGTTTGCTATGAGGAGGGTATACATATGAACGAGACCAGAGCCGAGCGAAAAGCCCGGCAGCAGCTGCTCACCGAAGGCAAGCCCTATCAGAAAATCATTGCCTTTACCATCCCAATTCTGATAGGCAGCCTGTTCCAGCAGCTCTACAGCATGGCAGACGCGCTGATTATCAGCCGCACTTTGGGCGTAGAAGCCTTCGCCGGGGTCAGCAGCACCGGGAGCATCACATTTTTGATTCTGGGCTTTGCCCAGGGCCTTACCGCCGGACTTGCCATCTCCGTCTCTCAGAGTTTTGGGGCCGGTGACCATCAGGCTGTCAAGCGGCACTATGTACATAATCTGATTATCAGTCTATCGGTGGTGGCGCTGCTCACCGCCCTGAGTCTGCTGGGCACCGACTGGCTTCTGGCGCTTATGCAGACCCCTGGCGACATTCTTGGCTATGCCCGGGATTACCTGGTGGTGATTTTTGGCGGCATGGTAGTCTCCATGCTGTACAATTTCTTTGCCAACACCCTCCGCGCGCTGGGTGACAGCAGATCGCCGCTATACTTCCTGTTCGTGGCCTCAGGGCTGAACATCGTGCTGGACGTCATGCTTATCCGTTTCACCCCCCTGGGCGTGGCGGGCGCGGCCTGGGCCACGGTGATATCCCAGGGGGTATCGGCAGCGCTCTGCCTGATACTCATTCTGAAAAAGGTGGAGGTGCTCTCCCTCAAGGGCTACCGGGAGCCGGTGCGGCTTTCCGTTGTCCTGCAAAATCTCCGGCTGGGCCTACCTATGGCCTTCCAGTCATCCATCATCGCCCTGGGCACCATCTTCATGACCTACGCCACCAACCGCATAGGCAGCACCGCCGTGGCCTCCTACTCTGTGGGCAGTAAAATAGACGGCATCGCCGTGGAGCCTCTGCGCTCCCTGGGTATGGCGATGATAACCTACACCGCTCAGAATTACGGTGCTGGGAAATACAGGCGCATTTTGCAGGGCGTGCGCCAGAGCATTGTGATCGCTGCTATTCTATCAGCGTTGCTGGGCCTTGTGATGTTCTTTGGCGGTCGGGGGCTGGTGTATCTGTTCCTTGGCACAAATGACGAGGTGATCCTCAGCCAAGGGGCGCTCCTGCTGCTCGTCCATGGCGTATGCTATATGATTTTGGCTCTGCTGTTCATCTTCCGCTATGTCACCCAGGGGCTGGGACAGACGCTCATGCCCACGATGGCGGGTATCATGGAGCTGGTGATGCGCACTGTGGCGGCGTTTATTCTGGTGCCCTGGTTCGAGTTCCTGGGCGCGGCGGTATCTACGCCGCTGTCTTGGCTGGGAGCGCTGATTCCGGTGGCTATCGCTTATATCATCGCTGCTATAGATTTACGCAAGAAGGTGGCGGAAGAAGTATAAAACTCACCCCTCGCCTCGCTCTATGTACTCCCTGGGCGAGCAGTGGTAATACTCCCGGAACGCCTTATAGAAATTGCTGCTGTTGCTGTACCCCAGCATATAGGCCGTCTCCTCAATAGGCAGATCTGTGCCCCGGAACAGCATCACCGCCCGCTCCATGCGCAGTTCCAGGAGGATCTGGGAAAAAGTCTTCCCCAGCTCCCGGCGCAGGAGGCCGGAGATGTAGTTGGGATGATAGGCAAAATGGGCCGCGATGTCTCCCAGGGTGACAGCCTCGGTGTGCTCACCCATGTAGCGCACGATCTGTTCCGAGAGCCGGTCGCAGTTCACCTCTGCTTTTTCCGCCCGGTATTGTCGCGCAATGTGCATCAGCGCCGCCATCACCAGGGGCTTGAGGATAGCTTGGGTGTCCTCCTTGGGGTCGGCATACTCCCGCACCATCATCTCTAAAAGCTGGCGCAGGGGCGAGTTTTTCTCAAACTTCAGGTGGAGGAACTCGTCGGAGAACTGGTTGGCTCGAGGCTCCAGGAAGAACCGGAACAGGGCCGTGTCCGCAGAGAGGATGGGCAAAAAAGAGCGGAAAAACAGCTCCTTTTTCATCAGCACTCCGATGATGATGAACTCCTCGTCCCCGTCCTTGTTGAGGGCGTAGCCGGTGTAGGGCTGGCCCACATAGCACTCGCCCTCGTTCACGGTGATGTAGTTGTCGTACTGGTAGCTGATGGCGTCATAGCCGCCTTTATAGGCGTAGTTGAGGAAGAAAAAATCCTGCCGGTGGAAAGTCTCAAAGATGCTTTTCCCCTTATGGACGCAGACGATAATTTCTTCTGCCGGGTCGCCGGGCCAGGCCCAAGCACGGGCCCAGCAGTCGCCCGGGGCCACGTCCAGGTAGTGCCAATCCCGGGCGGCGAAGTCAGCACCCAGCTTTTCCAGAGCGCCCCGAAGGCTAATACCGCTCATGCTTTCGCCCTCCTGGCCCACTGTATCATCAGCACGCAGTCTTTCATGCGCTGGGTACATATAGGAGCGTCTTCTCCGACGGAGCCGCAGGCGCTGGTGCCGTACTCTTTCCGCAGGCGGTCAATGGTTTCGGCATAGCCGTCCTCTATGCCCGTAAGCTGGGCGATGATGGCGAATGTTATAGCGAACACGTCGCAGAGGTCTGGTTCGTTAAGGATTTCCGGCATCTTGGCGGCAAGCGCCTGTGTTTCCTCAAACT
This sequence comes from uncultured Clostridia bacterium, assembly GCA_947567585.1. GTDB lineage: Bacteria > Bacillota > Clostridia > Oscillospirales > Acutalibacteraceae > Acutalibacter. Next base: position 4,030 of record CANONE010000135.1, read on the forward strand.
TGTCCCCCAGCTCATCCCGGTAGGCGGCAAGCAAAGCCCGGGGGCAGTCCATACCCTGCTCCCGGGCTTGGGTGGCGGCCTGGAGCTTGGCGACGATATTTTCACAACTGCTTTTGCTGTTCACGGTGGAAATCTCCCTTGCGTTTCGTGTGTTCATTATATCACAGTTTTCTTCAAAATCCAAATGCAAATTTGGTGAAATGCTGTTAGGAATAAGGAAATTCCCAATGGAACAAAACAAGCTGAAAACTGCCGGTGTTGGTAATCGGCGGTTTCTCCCAGCTTTTCGGAGCCGGGGGCGCACCGCTTGCCGCCATCAGCATGGGCAAAAAGACAATGACAGAGCCGAACACATCATGACTGCAAGCTTCACCTGCCTGGTGCTTACGGCGGTGATAATTACGGTGGTTTTTCCCTTTGTATCTGCCCCGGTGCTACAACTTTTTGGCGCAACTGAGGAACTGCTACCTTACGCAATGGACTACTGCGGAGTGTACTGCCTAGGAACTATTTTCGTGGAGATAACTCTGGGCATGAACACATTTCTTAACGCCCAAACATGACGAGTGTGCTGCGGGTAAAATGACTTTTAATGAATTCAAGGAGTGGCTGGCGGAATTGCAAATTGTTTTTGTTTGTTTAGCAGCGCAGATCTATGATGTATTTGCGGATGGGGTCATAGGCAAAGTAGCTCGAGAGCCGAGCCATACCTTTTCTCACTCCAACATATTTTTTACCTCCACCCTCTGCCCGTCATACTCGGCGAAGCCATAGCTTGCGGGCCGGCCGTCAGCGGCAGGGGCGAAGCTCACCGTCACCGGGTCTGTCAGAGATTTCTGCGTAAATGTCAGCCTGGCGCTGAGCCTGCCGATATGGGCGCCGGTAACGGTCAGGTCTCCAGCGAAGATATTTTCTCCCGCCTGGAACATACTGGGCGGGCTGGAGAAGGCCCGGTGTTCTACCAGCCGCCCCTTTCGGAGGAGGTGCAAAAGCAGCTGGCCCACGAGCCTGCCCTAAGGTGCCGCCAGGAGTGGCGGGATGAATTTCTGCGTATCCTGCCAAAGCTGCCGGTGATGTCCCAGGCGGTGTTTCCCCACTATGTGCTGATGGTGCACAATATGCTCTCCAGTCAGCAGCTGGGGCTTTCGGACCTGCACTACGGAGACGGCCTTCCGAAGCCCGCTCCCCAGACCGGCCACCGTGACCGCGAGAAGGTCTATATGGCGGAGCGGGCTATGCTGCAGATGGTCCGGGACGGCAACATCAACTACCGCGAGGCCTTCCAGTCCGTCCAGGAGCTCAGCAAAAGTTCGCGAAAATCGAGCGGGCAAGGGTGCTTGGGGGCTTTTCCCTTATTCTGTGTGTTTTCATCGGCATCCGGTTTCTTGTGCGTCCGGAATCCAAGGAGCGCCCGGAAAAGGACGCAAAAACCAAGCTGACCATTAA
>CANONE010000136.1 GCA_947567585.1 uncultured Clostridia bacterium
ACATTGTGGTCGAAAAGACAGACGTGATAATAAAAACCGCATTTTGCGTTTGGGAGAGAGCCAGAGAAAAGACGGGAGATATGCTTGCAAATATACCAATGCTTTTGGTAATGCCAATTTGTCTATGCGTGGAAGTTAGTGCCCAAGACCCCAGCCGGGAAGCCATATCCCTTAAAGAAAAGGAAAAAAGATACAGAAAGAGCCGGGGTAGACACAATCGGAAAGAAAGTGACCCGCCATCCTTCGGCTGGGGTCACTTTTTTGTCCTCCGGACTATCCTCCCCCGCCTAAGCGCAAGGATTTTGGGAACATTCTACGCTATATCACCGTGGACTAGGGGCGCCCGGTTCTTAGTCCGGTTGACACGGTACATAGCGTATAATCACAGTCTTCCGGGAAGGAGAAAATTTACAGGTGTTGGCCGGGGGTGCAGAAAACGGGCGGCGTCTTGCCGACGTCGCCCGTTTTCTGCACCTCTGTTCACCTGTCTGTGCCTCCCTGGTTTCCTTTGCCCTTAAAGAGCGTTGATTTGACAGGGGCTTTCCATGTTTTCTTATGGCAGCGCCCTAGAGCCTGCTTAAAAACAGACTCTAGAAAGACGCGCTTTTTGTATCGGGGAGTTACCGGGCGTAATCAATGGCCCTGCTCTCCCGGATCATATTCACCTTGATCTGACCTGGATAATCCAAGTCCGTTTCGATCTTTTTGCAGATGTCCCTGGCCAGAAGGATCATCTGGTCGTCGCTGACAGCCTCCGGGCGCACCATAATGCGTACCTCCCGGCCGGCCTGAATCGCGTAGCAGTTCTCCACGCCCTGGAAGGAAGACGCGATTTCCTCCAGCTTTTCCAAGCGCTTGATGTAGTTTTCCAGATTTTCCCGCCGGGCCCCGGGCCGTGCGGCGGAAATGGCGTCCGCGGCCTGCACGATACAGGCGATGACGGTTTTTGCCTCTATGTCCCCATGGTGGGCCGCAATGGCGTGTACCACAGCCTCGCTTTCCTTGTGGCGTTTGCAGACCTCCACGCCGATCTGCACATGAGAGCCCTCCATCTCGTGGTCCAGGGCCTTGCCGATGTCATGCAGAAGACCTGCCCGCTTGGCCACATTGGGGTTCAGCCCCAGCTCGGAGGCGATCATCCCGGAGAGGAAGGACACTTCCAAGGAGTGGTTCAGCACGTTCTGCCCGTAACTGGTGCGGTAGCGCAGGCGGCCCAGAAGCTTTACCAGCTCGTGATGCACGCCGTTGACCCCGGCTTCCAGCACGGCCCTTTCGCCCGCCTGCTTAATGGTAGCCTCCACCTCCCGGCGGGCCTTTTCCACGGTTTCCTCTATACGCGTGGGGTGAATGCGGCCATCGGAAATCAGCTTTTCCAAGGCCACTCTGGCCACTTCCCGGCGTACCGGCTCAAAGCTGGACAGGGTAATGGCCTCCGGGGTGTCGTCAATAATCAGGTCTACGCCGGTAAGGGTCTCAATGGCCCGGATGTTCCGGCCTTCCCGGCCAATAATCCGGCCCTTCATCTCGTCGTTGGGCAGGGGCACCACGCTGATAGCCGCTTCGGACACATGGTCGGCGGCACAGCGCTGAATGGCCACGGAAATGACCTCTCGGGCAATCTGGTCGCTGTCCTCTTTGATTTGCTGTTCAAACTCCCGGATTTTCACAGCCTTTTCATGAACCAGCTCGCCCTCTAAAAGGTTCAGCATGTACTCCTTTGCCTGTTCCGCCGTGAAAGCGGAAATTTTTTCCAGCATGTCGAACTGGCTCTTCTTCACGGCCTCGGCCTCTCTCAAATGCTCTTCGGCCTTTTTGTTTCGCTGGTCGATCTGGTCCTCTTTGCGCTCCATACTTTCCAGCTTCCGCTCCAGGCTTTCCTCTTTTTGCAGATTCCGCCGTTCCTGGTGCTGGATTTCCTTGCGCCTGTCGGAAAGCTCCTTTTCCGATTCGTTTCTCAGCCGGTGAACCTCGTCCTTGCCTTCCAGCACGATCTCCTTTTTCTTGGCCTCGGCGGTTTTCACCGCCGTGCTTACAATACGCTTGGCCTCTTCCTCAGCGGAGCCTATTGTGGCCTCCGCTTTGGACTTCCGGTAATTGATACCCAGGAAAAACGCGCCTGCTCCCGCGGCGGCGGCGGCCAGCACGGCAATCACGATACACAGCCATACAGATATTTGGCCCAATCGGGCACCTCCTTTTCCTTTCGCTTCAAAGGATGATATAATTATGTTGGATACAGTTGTTCTTGGCGGCGGGGCCCACAAAACCCCAGCCGCCGAAAATGCATGGCTGCTTATGGAAAACCGCTTTTCTCCTAAGGCTTTTAAGGCCGCAGGGGCCTGGTCCCGCCTGCCGGTCCGGCCGGCGTCCCTACAGCCCCGCCACCCCTGTTAAGAAGGTGAAGGCTTCATTTCACGAAGTCTCGAAACTTTTAGCAGAATTTTATTTTATCCGCACAAAAAGATGGTGGACGGAGCAGGAGGCTTTTATTTTTTTGCTTCCTTTTCGGCAGGCTTTTTCTTGGCCAGTCGGGAGAGAGTTAGGTTTAAAATTTTATATATTTTATATTTTAAGTTCAAGCTGAAAAACGTGAAATGTATAAAAAATATATAAAAAGCACCCCAGTGCATTCTACGTATAATTGTAATCCTCTGGGGGCCTGCTTGTCAAGAAATTTGTGAACATTTCTTTTCGAAAAAAGAATTTTTCTTGACATTTCCCTTCGTTCCCGGTATAATCCGTACCATATAGGCAATTGCTATGAAGAGGAAGCCCCGTTTTCCCAAGTTTGCTACAGAGAGCCCGCGCCGCGGAGAATTCCCGGCTGAAAGCGCGGGCGGCAAATCAAAACCGGGTACCCCCTCTGAGCAGCCGCCGGAAACCGCCCCATCATCGAAAAGCGGACTAAGGCAGGCCGGCCGGCCCCGTTACAGGCCATATGAGGAAGAGGCGCGGCCTCTTCGAATCCGGGTGGAACCGCGGTGCGCCTTAAATAATAAAAAGCAGCAAGGCAGCGTCGCCCCAGGGAGGGCTCATGAGCATTCGTGGGCTCTTTAGCCGAGGGCGGCCTTTTTGTTGCCCCCGGCAGAAAGGAGAAAAGCTATGATCACCATTGACCTAAAAGGCCAACCCAAAGAATTCGAGGCCGGGATCACTCCCGCAGAGGTGGCGAAATCCATTGGCATGGGGCTGTATAAGTCCGCCTGCGCGGCCCGGGTAGACGACGTGGTCTGCGACCTGCGCACGCCCCTTACAGAAGACTGCGCCCTGGAAATCCTCACCTTTGACGATCCCGACGGCAAGAAGGCTTACTGGCACACCACCTCCCACATTCTGGCCCAGGCGGTGCAAAGGCTTTACCCCGGCGCCAAATTCGCCATTGGGCCGGCTATTGACAACGGCTTCTATTACGACTTCGACCTGCCCGCCCCCATCTCTCCAGAGGATCTGCCGAAAATCGAAGATGAGATGAAGAAAATCGCCAAGGAAAATATCCAGCTTACCCGCTTTGAGCTGGAACCCGCCGCCGCCCGGGAGAAAATGGCCGGCCAGGACTATAAGCTGGAGCTGATTGACGAGCACAGCGGCCAGGGAGAGAGGATCAGCTTTTATGAGCAGGAGGACTTCTGCGACCTGTGCGCCGGCCCCCACCTGATGTCCACCGGCCCGGTAAAGGCGGTAAAGCTTACCTCTATCACCGGGGCTTACTGGCGGGGCGACGCCGCTAAAAAAATGCTTACCCGGATTTACGGCGTTTCCTTTCCCAAGGCTTCTCAGCTGGAAGAGCATTTGCAGATGCTGGAAGAGGCCAAAAAGCGGGACCACCGGAAGCTTGGCCGGGAGCTGGGCCTCTTCATGCTCCGGGACGAGGGGCCGGGCTTCCCCTTCTTCCTGCCTAAGGGCATGGTGCTGAAAAACCTGCTGCTGGATTACTGGCGGGAGGTCCACAAGAAGTATGGTTATGTGGAGATCAGCACGCCGATTATGCTGAACCGCCAGCTTTGGGAGCGCAGCGGCCACTGGGATCATTACAAGGAAAATATGTATACGACGGTCATCGATGACACGGACTTTGCCGTGAAGCCCATGAACTGTCCAGGCGGTATGCTGGTCTATCAGAGCGAGCCCCACTCCTATAAGGAGCTGCCTCTGCGGGTGGGGGAAATCGGCCTTGTCCACCGGCATGAGCTCTCCGGGGCCCTGCACGGGCTGTTCCGGGTACGCTGCTTTAACCAGGACGACGCCCACATCTTCATGACCCAGGACCAGATGCTGGACGTTATCCAGGAGACGGTGCGGCTGTTTGACGAGTTCTATTCTGACTTCAATCTTAGCTATACCATTGAGCTCTCCACCATGCCCGAGGACCACATCGGCACTGTGGAGGAGTGGGAAAAGAACCAGGACATCCTGAAAGAGGCCATCACCGGCATGGGCAAGGACTTTGTCATCAACGAGGGCGACGGCGCCTTCTACGGCCCCAAGCTGGACTTTCACATTGCGGACAGCCTGGGCCGCACCTGGCAGTGCGGCACCATCCAGCTGGACAGCCAGCTTCCGGAGCGCTTCCAGCTGGAATACACCGGCGAGGACGGCCAGAAGCACAGGCCCGTGATGATCCACCGGGTGGTGCTGGGCTCCATCGAGCGGTTCATCGGCGTAATCACCGAGCACCTGGCCGGTAAGTTCCCCCTGTGGCTGAGCCCGGTACAGGTGGTAGTGCTGCCCATTTCCGAACGGCACCACCAGTATGCCAAGGCCCTGGCGGCGGAGCTGGACAGGGCGGGCCTGCGGGTTGAGTGCGACCTGCGCGCGGAGAAGACCGGCTACAAGATCCGCGAGGCCCAGGTGCAGCAGATTCCCTACATGCTGATAGCCGGCGACAAGGAAATCGAAACCGCCAGCATTTCCGTCCGCCACCGCAAGGACGGCGACCTGGGCGCCATGTCCGCCGCCGACTTCATCGCCAAGGCCAAAGCGGAGGTGGCCAGCCGGGAGATCCGGTGAGCTCTTAAGGCAGCCTTTCCGGCGAAGGCCAGCCTCCTGTGGAAAAGGATGCAATGTCCGCCCCTCAAGGCCGCAGGGCTCTTTAGACACACAAACGCAGGCAAAGCTCTGTAAAAACGTAAAAGGGCGGCCAGGATGCTATTCGCATCCTGGCCGCTTTTTGTAGAATCACTCTGCAAATTGCGAACGTATACCCTTAAATGAACCGCACATCCAAGATTTTGCCCTCAAGCCAGGGACCATGCAGAGTTTAGCAAGGCTTTTGGGCCATCAGGCAATACCAGCCAATCTCAGAAAAGGGCTTGTCGTCAAACCAAGGGCAAGGCTTTATTTCAAATTGTGAGTATCCCA
>CANONE010000137.1 GCA_947567585.1 uncultured Clostridia bacterium
CTTGGACGTGGCCATTGTCACGCTGCTTCTTTATGGGATCATTAAGCTGGTGCGGGACACCCGGGCCGGACAGCTGGTGAAGGGCATTATTTTGCTGATCGCCCTGTTTTTGATCTCCTCTTACGGGGATCTGATTATGCTCAACGGTATCCTCCGGTCCTTTTTGCAGTCCGGTATAGTCGTGGTTGTGATCCTGTTCCAGCCGGAGATACGCAAGGCCCTGGAGCAGGTAAGCCGCAGCAAGGTGGGGCAGTCCCTGGCTACGGCGGTAGGCGTTCGGGATAAGGACATGGGCAGCGCGGAAACCCGGCAGGCCATTGCCGGGGTGGTGGAGGCTACCGCTATCCTGCAGCAGCTGCGGATGGGAGCGCTGATCGTCTTTGAGCGCAGTACCCGGCTGGGAGAGATAATTGAAACCGGCACACTGGTGGACGCGGGGCCTTCCGGGCAGCTGATTGCCAATATTTTCTTTAATAAAGCTCCGCTTCATGACGGCGGCATGATCATTCGGGAAGGCCGGATCTGCGCGGCGGGCTGCATCTTGCCGCTGACCAACAGCGATACCGTCAGCGCGGAGCTGGGTACCCGGCACCGGGCGGCCATTGGTATGAGCGAGAATTCCGACGCGGCGGTGGTAGTGGTCTCGGAGGAAACAGGACAGATCTCCATGGCGCTGGGAGGAAAGCTTACTCGGAACTTTAACCGCCTTACCCTGGCGGAGACTCTGGAGAAGCTTCTCATCGGCGAACCGCCCAAGGAGAGCGGCCACCAGCGCATTTTAGGGCGCTTGGGCATTGGAAAAGCGAAGAAACGGTAAGAAGGGAGGCGGGTTTCCTTGAACGATAAAAAAGGCGGCGGAAATAAGGGCGCGCAACGGGGCGGAAAAAGGTTCCGCCTGGGGCAGCTGGCTTACCACAACGGCTTTGTGCTGGCGGTCTCCTTTATTGCCGCGTTAATCGGCTGGTTCGTGGTGGCAAAGGACAGCGACAGAGGCAGCACGTTTATGATCAAAGACGTGCCCATTGTGGTCAGTCTTTCCGCAGAGGCGGAGGCCGGCGGCATCAGGGAATTCAATAAGTCCTACAGCACAGTGGACATTGAGGTGTCCGGCAGCAGCCTGATCACCTCAAAGCTTACGGCGGGGGATTTCCAGGCGTCCGTTCTGCTCAATCCCGCGTCTGCCAAGCTGACGGGCAATACCATGCAGAAGATGACGGCGGCGGTCCGCTGTGAAAAGGTTTCCCCTTATACGGATTATGAGATTGTGTCGGTAAAGCCCGAGGAGATCAATATCGATTACGACCGGTACAAGGAGATCTCCGTACCCATAGAGACCAATATCAGCTTTACGGCGGACGCCGGGTATTACGCGGGCTCTGCGGTGCTTTCCCAGGAAAAGCTGGGGATTTCCGGGCCGGAGTCCTCCGTCAATAAAATTACCCGGGCTGCCGTCGTATACAATATGAACGATCCCCTGCGGGCCAGCGAGGAGTTCAGCTGCCCGGTCACGCTGTTTGATCAAAATGACCAAGCCATTGCGGATACCAGCGGGCTGTACCTGTCTATGGACACCGAAGCCGTACAGGTAACGCTGCCGGTGATGCCTAAGAAGACGGTGCCCCTACAGGTGACCACCGCCCATCAGCCCACCGGATTCTCCGAAAGCTCCCGAATCAGTATTGAGCCCAAGGAAATTGATATCGCCGGCAGCCAGGAGGCCCTGGACGCGGTGTCGGAGATACGCCTGGACACGGTGATCGACTTTGCCGATCTTGATATCAACGCCCGGACGCCCAGCTTCCAGATGGAGATTCCTATTCCCACCGGTACCCGGAGCATCACCAACACCGGCAATAACAGCGTAGCTATGGCTACGGTTACCATCAACCTGAACGGCTATGGTAAAAACACGGTGACTGTGCCGGAGAGCAATATCCAGCTGATCAATCCTCCCGGCGGCATGGACGTCCAATTGACCACCCGCACCCTGGACGTTAATTTGGCGGGCCCGGAGGCCCAGGTGAATAAGCTGACCGGCGACTCTGTAACCGTACAGGTGGATATGAGCAATGTGGCCGGGCGTACAGGCAGCGTGAATGTTCCGGCCACGGTAACGGTAACCGGCGCCTCCAGCGACGCCTGCTGGGTTCTGGGCGCCTATGATATGACGGTGACCATGTCCCAGCCCTCCGACGACAGCTCCAGCAGCAACGCCTTTGCGGCTTCGCCGGAGGAATAGCCCAGCGCCATGGGAGTTGGCCGCATTGGCTTTAACAGTCCTTTTGGCGGAAGGACTGTGGGAAGAACTGTCGCTTTTCAGGAAAGCTTACCCGTATATGACAAAAGGCCGGGGCTTCGTCAGGAGCCCTGGCCTTTTCTATGCTTATCCTATGCCGGACCGGTTGGCCCATTGTGTCAGGATCTCTACCCAATGGGGATATTGAAGGCTGGCCTTTATATCCTCCAGGGCGATGTACGCGCCGCCCATGATTGCCTGAGCGGCGGCCTCCACCACCATGGCCTCCCTGGTATAGGGGTCGGCCATGTGGCTTTCGAAGTCCATGTTCATTTTCAGGTCTATGCCGCCTACGGCGCCTATATAGAAGAAATTGTCCTTCCCGAGAAGCTCCCCCATGCGCTCTATGCACTCTACGCCCTCCCGAATTTGGGCCACGGTCACGGTGCGGGTAAACTCTTCCGGTTGCTTCTTTTCCATTTTTCTCTCACCTCCCATGAGAATATTGTCAATCGTCGTCTCCAGCACCTGCGCAAGCCTGGGAAGCAGGCTCACGTCGGGCAGGGTTTCCCCCCGCTCCCACTTGCTGACAGCCTGGAAAGAGATGTGCAGGCGTTCTCCCAACTGGTTCTGTGTAAGTTGTTGGCGTTTACGGAGCCGGTGAATGTGGGCGCCGACTTTGATGGGATCTGGTTCCATGCTTGGCCTCCTCTTTGCTTTTTGCTTAGCGCTTTGCATGTTTCGATTATAAGCCGGAAAGGGGGAAAAGCGCAATAACCTGTGGGTTTAACTTAATGGTAGAATATTCAATGGCAGGTTGAGGCGGTGAGAATGCGCGGCTATCCTATGTGGAGGCTCCGATGATGCCGGGACTTTCCTCGCCCGACTAAATCCAACTCACAAAAGCCCTTTGACCGAAAACGCCCGGCAAGCAATTCGTCGTGTGTTTTGTTGACGTTCGCGAGCGCGCTCGCCCTGTGCTTCTGTGCGCTGGCTCTCCATGCTCGGGCAAATCTGAGAAACGCATTTTCAGCACAGCCCGCCAAATGGCGAATATTCATTTTGTGCTGATTTATGACGATTTTTAACACAGAAATATAGACTTGATTTTCAGCCTGTGCTTATTTATAATAATATATAAGTAAGTTTAAGCTGGTGGCTGGCGGCATAAAATGGACGGATTTCCGCGTGCAGCGAAAAGCTATGTGCGGCAGCTGCTTTTGGATACCCGAAACAGTAACCGCCGCATCCTATTCATCGCACTCAAGGCTTCGGGCCGTGGGGGCATGGACGCCTGCGGCGCCAATGCGCAAAATTCATCTTACCTGACCGCTTTTGGACGAGGTGGCCGTGGAGAACCAGGAGGACAAAAATGAACACCCAAGAAAAGCTTTCCCAAGCCCGTGTCAGCGGATTCTTGCAGGCCAAAGGCCGTGAAATCGTTAATGGAAAAGGCGAGCCCATCCTCCTGTCCGGATGGGGGCTGGGCAACTGGCTGCTCTGCGAGGGGTATATGTGGAAGGCCGGCCCCAGGGGCGACCGGCCGCGGAAGCTGGAGCAGGTGGTGCGGGAGCTGGCGGGCAGTCAGTATGCGGAGACCTTCTGGCCTCGCTTTCGGGAAAACTACATCCGCCGGAAGGACATACTGCGCATGGCGGAGCTGGGCTATAACTCCGTGCGGGCGCCCATCGGATGGCGGGTGCTTATGGAGGACGAGCCGGGCATCCGATGGAAGGAGGAGGGCTTCCGGCTGCTGGACCGGCTGCTGGACTGGTGCCAGGAGGCGGGAATATACGTCTTTCTGGACCTGCACGGGGCCCCCGGCGGCCAAACCGGGGCCAATATCGACGACTGCGTAGACGACTTCCCCCGGCTGTTCACTGACAGGGACAGCTGGGACAAGGCTGTGGCCCTGTGGGGGGAACTGGCCCGGCGCTATAATGATCGTTGGATTGTGGGGGGCTACGACCTCTTAAATGAACCCCTGCGTCCGGACGACGGCCGCAAACCCTGCCAGTACCTTCTGCCAAGGCTGCGGGACTTCTACATAGAGGCCATTGCCGAGATACGCAGGCACGACCAAAAGCATATGCTGTCTATCGAAGGGGGCAGCTGGGCCACGGACCCGTCGGTGTTCTGTATGGATTACGACAGCAATATGGTCATCCACTTCCACCGCTACGCCGTTATGCCGGATATTGGCGCGTACCGGGAGTTTTTGGAGCTCTCCGCCCGCTGGGACAAGCCCCTCTGGCTTGGTGAGAGCGGCGAGAACACCCCGGAGTGGTTCGCGGCCCTGTACCCTCTGGGGGCGAAGCTGGGGGTGGGCTATAATGTCTGGCCCTGGAAGAAGATGGAATGCGAGAACTCCCCATACTCGGTGAATATGCCAAAGGGCTGGGAAAAGTTCACAGCCTACACCAGCGGCGGAGAGCGCCCCTCCTATGAGGAGGCCCAGTCCATGTTGGAGGAGTACCTTGAGAATATGCTCATAGAGAACTGTCAGGAGCGGCCTAAGGTCAGCGCCAGCGTTCGAAGGGCGCCAGGCTGCGCCCTTCGGGCCACGGATTTCGACCAGGAGGGCTGCCTTGGGTTCTGCCGGACCGACGGGGTCAGCGGCTACCGCAGAGGCTCGGGCATGAGGATTCTCGAGCCGGAGGCCATGCCCGAAAAGCGCTTTGGCTTTGACTGCCGCTGGGACGCCTTTAAACTGAGCCTGTCCCCCGGAGAGTACGCCGAGTACACCTTCTTCGCCGCAAAGGAGGGAAGCAGCGTCTCCGTGGAGTTCGGCGTGGGCTCCGTTGGAAATGTGGAGGTGTTCCAAGACGGCAGAAGCCTGGGCATAGTGTCCCCGGGGGATGCTCCGCTGTCCCTGCTGCCCGCCGCAGAGACGGTGATACGCGTGGCCGGAAGGTGCGGAGAGAGCCAGCTTGAGAGAATAATTTTTGAATAGACAGGCCGGACGTGGATCACTTATTGAAATCCACAAGGAAAAAATGCGTGAAGGCTACAAAGACAGCTTAGGGCCTGTTTGAAAATAGCGGTATAGTAAACGCACTTGAAAAGCAGTATATCTCTTT
>CANONE010000138.1 GCA_947567585.1 uncultured Clostridia bacterium
CCCCAGATTTTTAACACGGCCATCACCATTGTGTCCGTTTTCGTAGCAATGGTGATGGCCGTGTTAAAAATCTGGGGAATGCTCTGGGAAATCATCATCCGCAGGGTATCGGTATCGTTGGTATAGCGGCTCATGATGTCGCCATGGGTATGGGTGTCAAAATACTTGATAGGCAGAAGCTGCATGTGGGAGAAGAGGTCGTCCCGGATATCCTTTAAAATTCCCTGGGAGACCGTGACCATCAGCCAGTTATAGGCGAAGGTGGAAAGGGCCCCCACTATGTAGATAAGCCCCATGGTCCCAATCGCCCGCAGCAGCCCTGTGAAAACCGGATTTTCCATGGCCAGCAGGGGGGTGATATGGTCGTCGATGAGGACCTCCAAAAACATGGAGCCCGCTACCCCAGCCACAGCGCTGATTAAAATGCATACCAGCACAATGGCCATCCGGATTTTGTTGGGAGTATTCATATAGCCTAAAAGGCGTTTAATTACCTTGGCCTGATCTTTCGGTTTCGGCCTGTTTTTGGCAAAGGCCGCGCCCATTGGTCCTCTAGGAGGCATTTGCGCTATCCCCTTTCTGTTGCGATTCGTATACTTCCCGGTAGATGGAGGCCCGGGCCATCAGCTCTTGGTGGGCGCCCATTTCGGCGATTTTGCCGCCGTCCATAACAATGATTTGGTCCGCGTCCTGCACAGAGGCCACCCGCTGGGCAATGATGATCTTGGTGGTGTCGGGAATCTCTTCCCGGAAGGCTTCCCGGATCATGGCGTCGGTATGGGTATCCACGGCGCTGGTGGAATCGTCCAAAATAAGTATCTTGGGCTTTTTCAGGAGGGCCCGGGCAATGCACAGCCGCTGCTTCTGTCCGCCGGAAACATTGGAGCCGCCCTGCTCAATGTACGTATCATATTTGTCGGGGAATTCCTCAATGAAGCTGTCGGCGGCGGCCAGGCGGCACACCCGCCGGATGTCTTCATCTGTGGCATTCTCGTCGCCCCAGCGGAGATTCTCTTTAATGGTGCCGGAGAAGAGCTCGTTTTTTTGCAGCACCATGGCCACCTCTTCCCGCAGGGCCTCCACATTATAGTCCCGGACGTCTACCCCGCCTACCAGCACCCGGCCCTCCTGTACGTCGTACAGACGGGGGATCAGCTGCACCAGGCTGGACTTGCCGCTGCCGGTGCCGCCCAAAATACCAATGGTCTGGCCCGGCTTTATATGCAGGTCAATATGGGAAAGGCAGGTCCGGCCGGATTTCTTATAGTTAAAGTCCACGCCCTCAAAGACCACGGAGCCGTCCTTCACTTCCCGAATATTCTTGGCGCCGTCGGAGATGTCGCTTTCCTCGTCCAAAATCTCCACAATTCGTGTAGCGGAGGCCCGGGACATGGTGGTCATCACAAAGATCATGGTCAGCATCATCAAGCTGGAAAGTACCTGCATGGCATAGCTCATCATGCTCATCAGCTGTCCTGTGGTCATGGAGGAGCCTACAATCAGCTTGGCGCCGAACCAGGAGATTAATAGGATGGTGCCGTACATACAGATCTGCATCAGCGGGGAGTTAAAGGCCAGAATGCGCTCCGCCAAAGCGGAATCCCGGCGGATATTCTCAGAGGCTTCCACAAATTTTTCCGTCTCATGCTCTTCCCGGACAAACGCCTTTACCACCCGGATGCCCCGCAGGTTTTCCTGCACCACGGTGTTCATCCTGTCATAGTGCTTAAACATCCGAGAGAAAGCGGGGTACGCTCTGGTGGAGATAAAGCCCAGCCCCAGCCCCAGTACGGGCATGACCGCCAAAAAAATGAGAGACAGGCGGCTGTTGACATTAAAAGCCATGACCATGGAGAAGATCAGCGTCATGGGGGCCCGCACAGCTATGCGGATCATCATCTGAAAGGCGTTCTGCACATTGGTGACGTCGGTGGTCAGCCGGGTAACAATGCTGCCGGTGGAGAACTTGTCAATGTTGGAAAAGGAATAGCTCTGCACCTTATAGTACATATCCTGACGCAGGTTCCGGGCAAACCCAGTGGAAGCCTTGGCCCCATAAAAGCCGGACAGCACGCCAAAGGCCAAAGAGACCAAAGCGCAGCCCACCAGCAGCAGCCCCATCTGCCAGATGACCCCCATGTCGCCTTTATTAATGCCAAAGTCGATGAGGTACGCCATCAGCATGGGGATAATCACTTCCATAACCACTTCCAGCGTAGCCGTAACCGGCGTCATAATTGTGTCCTTCTTGTATTCCCGAATACACCGGGAGAGCTTTCGAATCATCTTTTCTATCAGTCCTTTCTGGGTTGTTTGGGCTTCCTCTAAGGCCGCGGGCGAGATCCGGCGCACCGCAGCCTAAGGGAGCGGCTTCATTCTTCCTCCAAGGTGCTGCGGATCTTTTCGCAGATGGAGATGAAAGAGGCTTTTTCTTCCGGCGTTAGTCCGGCGGAGAGCCTGGCCTCAATCCCGGCGATGGTCTGCTGGAACCGCTCCTGCCGCTGGATGGCCTTTTCCGTCAGTTGGATTTTTTTTAGTCGGGCGTCCCATTCCACCGGGTGGCGGGTAATCATCCCGTCCCGTTCCATGGCCTGTAGTATCCCGGTCATGGTGGAGCGCCGGACGGAGAACTGCTGCTGTAAATCCCGCTGATAAATGTCCTTGTCCCGGTTATCATATAGAAAGCCTACCAGCCAGCCATATATCCCAGCTCCGGAATGCTCGCCGTCTTCGCCGCCGTATTGATGGGTCAGCCATTTGATCATATGAGAGAGCCCGTGAATCTGAAAGCCGATTTCATCCCGGTGCTCTACCCGCTTCAGCTGGCCGTCGCAGCGGCCCGCATCCTTTTCTCTCACAAAAGCACTCCTTTCCGCTTATATTCTCAGCCGATTTTGTTCGCGCCCGGACTGTTCATCCGCAAACAGTTCGAGCATGTACTGTTCACTATCGAACTGTTCGTCTGCTAACAGTATACCTCCAAAAAATTGGAAAGTCAAGAGCCAAAAAATAATTTTTTCTCGGGCTAGTTACAAACAGGCCCGAGCCGGGATAAGAGCCCCGCCGCAAAAAACGAAAGCCCAGGTTTCCCTGGGCTTTCGTCAACACAGTTCAAAAAGGGGAGAATGCCTCTTCTGAAAAACGCTGCGGCGATGGATTTTATTGTGACTTAATCACCCCGCAGGCGATCATGGCTCCCGGCGCGCCGGAAGGCTGGGTAGTAAAATCGTCCCGGGCGGCATGAAGAATCACCGTGCATCCCAGCACTTCCCGAATGGTAAAGCGGCTGGTGAGAAAGGCCCCCCAGCCGTAACCCCGGTTGGAAAAAACCGGGGGAAGGTCCCCCATATGCTGGGGATGGGGGCGGTTCTGATTGTCCCGGTGCCCCTTTGCCCCTGCAAATTCCTTTCCGCCTTCAGAGGCGCAGCTGTCTCCTTGGTGGATATGTAGGGCGAAAATGCCGTCGGGGTTCTTTTCCAGACCAGGCAGCCCCCAAAATTCCGCCGCCGCCAGCACACCCGCGGTGGTTTGGTAGAGCTTGAGCGTACCTACCAGCTTGGGCCAGTCTTCGCCGCCCCGAATCGCCGCCCAGGCATTGGGCCTCCGCAGAAGCCGCTGGGCAAAAGCCGGGGTAAAACTTTGTATCATGCGGTCACCAGCTTTCCAAAAGTCTACCAGAATATATGCAAAGCCGGCCCCTGCTACCACAAAAAGCATACCTTTCAAGGGATAACGGGCTTTTCCCGCTTTGGCAAAAGCATATTCCCAGGCGGAGCGGACAGAATAGAGAAAAGCAGACCACATTTCCCCGTAAAATATGAAAGCGCAAGAAGGAGATATAATATGAAGCGGAAGATGAATTATCACGAGCATGACACGCCGCGGCAAGAGGAATTCCCCGATATTTCCAATGTGGCTTCCGCCACTGAATGCACCGGGCTGATGTACAAGTCGCCCCAGGATGAGAGCGAATACGAGAACTACCAGGAGCTTTCCCTCATGGCCATTCCTAAAAAGAATCCGCAAGGGAAGAAGCCCGGCCAAGGCGGCCCAGGATCATCTCCCACACCGCAAGCTTCTTCACTGTCCTATCGTTAACGCGGTTCAAAAGAGGTATACCGATTTTCAAGTGCGTTTACTATAACGCAGCCTCCCTTCTTTTCATAAGCTAAAGAAGAAGGGAGGCTTCTTTATGCCAATTCGTATTTTTATTGATCAGGGCCACAATCCCCAGGGCTTTAACGCCGGGGCCGAAGGAAACGGGCTCCGGGAGCAGGACGTTACCTATCAGGTTGGAGTGTATCTGGCGGACCTTCTCAACAACGACCCCCGCTTTGTGGCCCGGCTTTCACGGACCACGCCCACCCAGGTTTTGGGAACCAGCAACGCCAGCAGCCTGCAGGCCCGGGTGAACATGGCCAATTCCTGGCCCGCCAATTACTTTATCAGCATCCACTGCAACGCAAACCCCAACCCCGCTATTAACGGCAGTGAGGTCTATGTGTACCGGGAAGGGACCCAGGCTTATTGGCTGGCCCAGCACATTCTGAAAGAGGTGGTGGAGGAGGTAGGCACCCGGGATAACGGGGTCCGGGTGAATCCCTCTCTATATGTACTGCGCCGGACGTCCATGCCCGCCGTGCTGGTAGAGCTGGGGTATCTCACCAATTCCGCCGACGCCGCCAATCTCCGCGATAACCAGCGGGGCTTCGCGCAGGGCATCTACAACGGCCTGCTAAGCTATTTCGGCTTTTAAGGGCCAACGCGCGGAAGGCTGGATGGTCAACTGTCCACGTAAAAACGATTGGGTTGGAAAATGCCTAAACTGATTTTTCATTGGGAAAAGTAGAGAAGGTCCGCCCACCTGCCTGCGTGGACGGACCTTCTGTTTGCACTATTTTTTCTACCGGCCGGCGTTTTCAGTGGCCTCCATTTCGAACTGTTTGTTGTATAGGCCGGCGTAATAGCCTTCCTGGGCCATAAGCTCACTGTGGGTCCCCCGCTCGATAATCTTCCCGTCCCGCACCACCAGGATCAGGTCGGCTTTGCGGATGGTGGAAAGGCGGTGGGCGATAAGGAAGGAGGTACGGCCCTCCAGCAGAGTGGAAATGGCCTCCTGGATCAGGGCCTCGGTTTTGGTGTCGATCGATGAGGTGGCCTCGTCCAGCACAAAGATCCGGGGGTTGGCCAGCACGGCCCGGGCAAAGGA
>CANONE010000139.1 GCA_947567585.1 uncultured Clostridia bacterium
GCAGCTGGTGGTGTGCAGTATTCTGGAGTTCCCTGAGTCACTGATCCTGTTCAGGAGAGGCGCTTGCTTTTCTCTGGGGAATCCAGTATAATGAGTGCAGATTGGAGGGGAGCGGGATGGAGCTGAACAGAGACGGACAGAATCAGGAGCGGAAACTTCACGGCACATATGGGTTCCCGGTTTATGCCCGGCGCAAGCTGATCTCTTCCTACCCTACCGGCTCCTTCCCCTGGCACTGGCATCAAGAGGTGGAGTTTACCTTGGTGGCGGCGGGGAGAATGGAATATCGCGTCAACGACAGCCGGTACCTGCTGGAAACAGGCCAGGGGCTGTTTTGCAACGCGGGCGCTCTCCATTCCGGGGGCATGGCGGACGGGGATTGCGATTACATTTCCCTGACCTTTCACCCCCGTCTGCTGGCGGGCTTCGAAGGCAGCGACATCGGCGGGGAATATATCGCGCCGGTGGTAGAGAGCAAAGCGCTTCCTTCCCTGAAGCTGACGCGGGAACCGGCCTGGCAGCGGGAAATGCTGGACAGGCTTTATAAAGCGTACCGGCTGCTGCTGGAAAAGCCTCTGCTCTATCAGCTGGAAATACAGCGGCAGCTGCTGGAAGCATGGGCCAGGCTTTATGAGAATTGCGCCCAGCGGGCCCGAAGCGCGCCCTCCGAAGATCCGGAAAAGCTCCGGCGGCTGCGGGTGATCCTCACCTATGTGCAGGAGCATTATCAGGAAAAGCTGGCGCTGGAGGATGTGGCGGGGCAGGTAGGGCTCTGCAAAAGCGAGTGCTGCCGCTTTTTTAAAAGACAGATGGGGACCTCGCTGTTTGACTATTTGCTGGACTACCGGGTGGGGAAGAGCCTCTCCTTTTTAAAGGCGGGCCGCTCGGTAGGTGAAGCCGCGGCCGCGGTAGGGTTTGCGGACGCCTCGTATTTTGCCAAGGTTTTCCGGGAGCGGACGGGACGCTCTCCCAGCGGCTACCGGCGGGAGGCTGGCCAGAATATGCAGAAAACGCAGAATATGCGGAATAATGACCGGGAGAGAGAAACAACATGAATGAGCAAACCACTTTTTTTCAAGCCAGCCCGGCGGACACGCCTTTGGCTACCCGGATGCGGCCCCGCTCTTTAGAAGAGTTTGTGGGCCAGCGGCACTTGCTGGGGGAGGGGAAGGTGCTGCGCCAGCTGATTGACAGGGACCGGGTCCCGTCCATGATCTTTTGGGGGCCGCCCGGGGTGGGGAAGACCACCTTGGCCAGGATCATCGCGGGGCGCACACAATCCAATTTCATCAACTTCAGCGCGGTGACCAGCGGGATCAAGGAGATCAAAGAGGTGATGAACGAGGCGGAGCGCACCCGGATGCTGGGAGAGCGCACCATCCTCTTTGTGGATGAAATCCACCGTTTCAACAAGGCGCAGCAAGACGCGTTCCTCCCTTTCGTGGAGAGGGGAAGTATCGTGTTAATCGGGGCCACTACGGAGAATCCCTCCTTCGAGGTGAATTCGGCGCTTTTGTCCCGGTGCAAGGTGTTTGTCCTGCAAGCCCTTACGCAGGAGGACCTTACCGGCCTATTGGCCCGGGCGCTGGCGGACCCCAGAGGCTTTGGGGGCCAGGACGTGGAAATCACGCCGGACATGCTGGGCATGGTGGCGGGCTTTGCCAACGGCGACGCCCGCACGGCCTTGGGAACTTTGGAGATGGTGGTGCTTAACGGCCGGCGGGAGCAGGGAAAAGTCACGGTGACCATGGAGATTTTAGAGCAGTGCATCAACAAAAAATCTCTGTTATATGACAAAAATGGGGAGGAGCATTACAATCTCATTTCCGCCCTGCACAAGTCCATGCGAAACAGCGATCCCGACGCGGCGGTCTATTGGCTGGCCAGAATGCTGGAAGCCGGCGAGGAGCCCCTTTATGTGGCCCGGCGGATGATTCGCTTTGCCAGCGAGGATATCGGCCTGGCGGACAGCAGGGCGCTGGAGGTGGCGGTGGCCGCCTATCAGGCTAGCCACTTTATTGGAATGCCGGAATGCAGCGTGAATCTGGCCCATGCCGCCGTGTACTTGTCCTTGGCGCCCAAATCCAACGCCCTGGAGGCGGGCTACATGGCCGCCGCCGCAGACGCCCAAAAGATGCTGGCGGAGCCGGTTCCTTTGGTAATCCGCAACGCCCCCACCCGCCTGATGAAGGATCTGGACTATGGCAAGGGCTATCAGTATGCCCATGACTATGAATCCAAGCTGACCACCATGCAGTGCCTGCCGGATTCGCTGCTGGGGAAGAAATATTACGTTCCCACCACCCAGGGCAGCGAGGCCCGGTACGCCCAGCGCCTACAGCAGATTGAGGAATGGAAGCGCGTCCACAGGGAAGCGGAGCGGAAGGCGGAGGAAGAAAACCAAAATAGAAAAGAACGGTGACGCATATCTCTTCTGGCTGTTCTGCGGATAAGGCGTTAGAAGCCGGTCTACCTTGCGGGGGAATAGGGCATAGCCTTGCCGGAGAAGCGGGCGCAGCACAAAAACTCCCGCCGGCGTCCACCATTTCAGTTGACTTCTTCGCCTTTATAAGTGTATAATTGTTATTATAGCCCGGAAGGCGTGCCGGCTGCCGAAAGACCGGTAAGGTATCATGATGCCTGGCCGCATTCCGCAGCAGGACAGTCTTTTAAGAAAGGATTACGGCCATGGAAAAACGATTTGCACGAATGACTCTGGATCCAGAGTTTCAGATCAGCGCCATAGATAAGCGGATATACGGTTCTTTTATTGAGCATCTGGGCAGGGCGGTCTATGGGGGCATCTATCAGCCCGGCCACGCCGCCGCCGACGAGGAGGGGTTCCGCCGGGACGTGCTGGACCTGGTGCGGGAAATTCAGGTTCCCATTGTCCGGTATCCCGGCGGGAACTTTGTCTCCAACTACTTCTGGGAGGACGGCGTGGGCCCTGTGGAAAACCGTCCCCGCCGCCTGGACCTGGCCTGGCGCAGCACCGAACCCAATTTGATTGGCGTAAACGAGTTCGCCAGGTGGGCCAAGAAGGCCGGAACCGACGTAATGATGGCGGTCAATCTGGGTACCCGGGGCATTGACGCGGCCTGCAATCTGCTGGAATACTGCAATCATCCCGCCGGCAGCAAGTACAGCGACCTGCGGGTGTCCCACGGGGTACCGGAGCCCCACGATTTCAAGGTCTGGTGTTTGGGCAACGAGATGGACGGGCCCTGGCAGGTGGGCCACAAAACCGCCCTGGAATACGGCCGTCTGGCCAATGAGACCGCCAAGGCCCTCAGGCAGATCGACCCCCAGGTAGAGCTGGTGGCGTGCGGCAGCTCCAACACCGGAATGCCCACCTATCCCCAGTGGGAGGCCACTGTGCTGGAGGAAGCCTATGACAGCGTGGACTATATTTCCTTGCACACCTATTACGGCAACCGCATGAACGACACCAACAGCTTTTTGGCCCAGTCCGACGACATGGACCGGTTTATTGAGACGATTGGTTCTGTGTGCGACTTTGTCAAGGCCAAAAAGCGGGGCAAAAAAGATATCAAGCTGAGCTTTGACGAGTGGAATGTGTGGTTTCACAGCAACGAGTCCGACGATGACGAGATGAAGAACCGCCCCTGGTCCGTGGCGCCCCATCTTTTGGAGGACCAGTACAATTTTGAAGACGCGCTGCTGGTGGGCCTATTGCTGATTACCCTGATCAAGCATGCGGACCGGGTGCGCATGGCCTGTCTGGCCCAGCTGGTGAACGTCATCGCCCCCATTATGACAGAGGAAAACGGTCCCGCCTGGAAGCAGCCGATCTATTACCCCTATCTGCACGCCTCCCGGTTCGGCAGGGGCGTGGCCCTGAATACCGCCCTGCGCTCCTCCCGCCACGACACCCGGGACTTCGGCGGCGTGACGGACGTGGAATCCGCGGCCGTGTGGAACGACGAAAAGGACGAGGTAACCATTTTCGCCGTCAACCGGAACCTGGAAGAGGCGGTCTCTCTGGAAACCGACCTGCGGGGCTTCCCGGGCTACCGGCTGGAGGAGCATATCGTTCTGGAACACGGAGACTTTAAGGCCGTCAACTCCTCTCGCGCCCAGACTGTGGCCCCCAAAAGCGTGCTGGCCCGGGACGCCTTGGAAAGCGGGATCCTTACCTCCCGCCTGACTCCCGCCTCCTGGAATGTCATCCGCCTGAAAAAGGGCGTTTAAGCTGCGGAGCTTTCTGTCTTACAGGCTTTGTAAACAGCATTTACCGCTTCCCGCCCCAATAATTCGCCAAGTTTCACACATAAACCCAGGTAAAATGATATCGCCTGCTCTATGCGCCGCCCCTCAGCCGCTGGTGGGGAATCCAGAAAAATTCGGATAAGATAAAGCCTTTCGCCGTCTTATCTGCCGGCCCGTCCAGCACCGGCCGGAGCGGCAGCGTAGACCGGCTCGAAACGGTCCCGGCACGTTGACTTCGTCAAGCGCCCGGAGACCTTCGCCCTATACAAAGGTTGTGGGCAGCAGGGCAAGGCCCTACTGCCTTAAGGGAGGTACAAAGTATGCCAGAATGGAAAGAAGTTGCCAAGAATGTAAAGGTAAAAAGCCGCTGGATGGCCTTTCGGCTCAAGGAGAAGAACCGCCGGATTGCCGTTATGAACCGGCTGCGCATGGTGGTCCGCTGTGAGGAGAAAGCAGCCGAAAAAGAGTATCTGGCTTTGGGCCGGTACTACTATAACGCCCTGCGGAACCCGGACAACGCCATTACCGAAAGCCACTGCGCCCGGATCGATCAGATCAACGCCCGCCGGGACAGCGCCCTGGAAAGCCTGGAGCGGCACAGCCAGGCGGAGAGCATAGGAATCATCGGCGGGGAGGACGGCCCTACGGCGGTGTTTATGGCCGGCAGGCTTAACGACCCAGTTTTTCACTGCGACCATGGACCTTCGGAAATTACCGTCAGCCGGGAAAGCGCGTATGATCCCGCCGATAAAAACAGCGAGGAAATCGATCTTTCCGACGTAGCCTGCTATGACAGCGACCCTACTCTTCTCCAGCGGGAAGCGGCGGTTTCCGCCGCCATGGAGGACAAGCCCAGCTATCATGGAGCGGAGCTTTCAGAGAACGACCACCTGCCTTTTGAGTAAACAGCCGGGAGGGAATGGGAATGTCAACGGAAATTGTCAAGGATCTCGTATGCCGTCTTCTGCTTGCAAAA
>CANONE010000140.1 GCA_947567585.1 uncultured Clostridia bacterium
CTTTGTCAAGTAACCGAAAAGGCCGGAGGAATTCTGCTCCAAGGGTCTTTTATTCCACGCCACTGTGGGGACGCCCAGGACTGTCCCTTTTAATGCCGCGGATTCATTCGTTATGAGACAGGAGTCTTTCAGCTGTAAATCCCCGGGAAGCCGCGTTGAAAAGGATGATGTCCGCGCCGGCCAACACAATGGCAATCAGTACAAGCACCAGGAAATTCAGCCGGAAAACGCCGGTAAACTGGGCCAGATACAGAAGCGCTACCGGCAAAATCAGATACCCCATGGTTTGCAGCGATTCGCCGGTGCTGTGGACGCGGTTGATGATCAGCCCCACAAAAACCACAGAAAAGAGAGAAAGGGCCGGCGCAAGGAGCAGGGCTAGGGCCAGCCAGTCCAGGCTGAAAAAGAGCGGGACGCCGGCAAAAATCTCAAAAATCATTTCCGTGATGGAGAAAGCCACAAAAGAGGCCCCGGTAATCAGCACGGAAAGCACTGTGCATCCGGTTACCTTGGCATTAAAAACAGCCTTCACGTCCAGAGAGGTCAGCAGTAGCGTCTCAAAGGTGCCGGTCTCCCTTTCAGAAACAAAGGCGCAGCTGGCGGAAACAGCCGCCGTCAGAATAGGCACACACAAAAACAGCAGCGGGCATAAAAGTTCTGTAAAGGCCACCAGCCAGCCCTGGCGGTAGTCTAGGCCGGCCGTGTAATCGGGCAGAATGCGCAACAAGGCCCGGGGCAGCCCCGCGCCCGCCTCTATAGGCAGCAGGGAAATAGCGGCAAAATACACAGCCGGAATCCCTACCGTTAAGGTTAAGGGCAGCAGCATTAGCAGAGCCCGCAGGCCCTTTTGGGCCCAAATGGTTCCCATATCCTTTTTTACCAGCAAAACGTCCGCAGAAGAAAAAGCCCGCCGCTTTTCTCCCCGTTGGCTTCGCTGGGCCTGCCTTTTATTCGCCTGCCGTGTCATAGCTCTCCCCCCTTCTCCGGCCCCCCTCTAGATAAGCCTGATAGATTTCTTCCAGGCCGGGGCGGATCACCCGGGCTTCCAGCAGGCGGGCCCCGCCCTCCACCGCTTTGGCAATCAACGCAGGCATTTCCTCTTCTGACTGGATGCCCTTTTCCCAGCGCCCATCGCAAAGCTGGAACCCCTCTGGCACAGGCTGCCCGGGAACCGGCCGCAGCGCCGCCCGCAGGCGCATGCCGCTTCCCACGCGCAGAGACTCGAAGCTCCCCCGGGCCAGGAGAATTCCCTCATGCAGCAGGGCAAAGGAATCGCAGATGCTCTGGGTGTAATTCATATTTTGCGAACACATCAGCAGAGCGACGCCCTCCTCCCGAAGCTCCAGCAGCAGCGCCCGAACCAGCTCGGCGGTCTCCCTGTCCATCCCGGCCCCCTGCTCGTCAAAAAGCAAAACCCTTGGCCGGTGAATTAGCGCCCGGACCAGCCCCGCCCGCAGCAGCACTCCTGTAGACAAGGCGCCAGGCCGTTTATCCCGTTCCTCCCAAATATTCAGCTTGTGGAATAAAAGGGAGATGCGCTCAATGGCGTCGTTTTCCGGCACATGATGCATGCCCGCGAAGAACCGCAGGTTCTCCCAAAGGCTCATGGTGTCATACAGCTTGGCGCTGTGAAGCACCACACCGGTCATGCTGTGGACCCGGGCCGTCTCAAAGGCCGGGGAAAGCCCCAGCACGCTGCACTCCCCGGAGCTGGGCCTGCGCAGGCCGGCCAGTAAGCGCACCAGAGTGGTTTTTCCCGCCCGCTCTGCGCCCACACAGGCCAGGGCCCCACCCTCCGGCACCTTTAGGTTAATGCCCTGCAGCGCGGGCTTCCCTCCCGGCTTTCGGGCATACTGCTTGGTCAAATCAAAAGCCGCTATGGCGTCCATAAACCGTCCTCCCTTCTAAAAGTAAAAGCAAGCCGTCCACACCGCCCGGCTGTCCGCCCGCTAAGCCTCACCGCGCCTCCGAGGTTCCATGCTCCCAGAGGTATGTAGCCTCCAAATCCGCCAGGTGCAGCTTGACAGCCAGGGGGTAGCGGTCATAGGCCACGCTGATGGCAAAGCTGCCGCCCTTGACAGCCTCGTCAAAGCCTCCCATATGCCAGCGGATGGCCATGGCCTCGGCGGGCTTCAGCCGCAAAAAGCGCTCAATTAAATAAACCGATTTCTCCCCGTGTCCATAGGGGAAAGCATCCTCCACCGCGTAAAAGGGCCGCTTCTCCCACTGGCCGGTTTCCTCGTTCTTCACGTTCCGGGTAGAGGTCTTATAAAATTGCGCCTTACATACATCATGGAGCAGGCCGCATAGGGCAAAGCTCTCTTCGCTGTCCCCTTCCTCGAAGTATTTCTTCCGCAGCACCCGGTAAACGTTCAAGCTGTGCATCACCAGCCCGTGCTCACAGGCACAGTGGAACTTTGTGCTGGCCGGGGCGGTAAAGAAGTCGGTGCCGGCCAGCCAAGCCAGCAGCCGGTCACCGCCCTCTCTGGTTACATGGGCCTGAAAAAGGCTGGAAAATTCGGATTGATAATTTGGATCCATACTGGCTTCTTCCTTTCCAGGGCTCCAGGGCCGGCTCATCCTCTAGATCGAGCGGAAGCCCTTGCCGATAATTTCGCTGGTATTGGTAATGAACATAAAGCATTGGGGGTCCAGCGCCCGGCACTTCTGGCGCAGGCGCACCGCTTCTCCCCGGCGGCAGGCAATCAAGATCACCTTCCGCCCCGCGTGGGAGTAAGCACCCATGGCGTCTATGACGGTAGAGCTGTGGTTCAGCTCATGGATAATATATTCATTAATCTCCTGGGGCTTTGAAGTGACAATGGCAAAGAATTTGCACAGATTGATGCTTTCAATGACAGAGTCCACCACAAATGCTTTGAGGAACAGCCCCAGCAGGGAGAAAAGTCCGGTCTGCATCCCAAAGAGAAGGCAGGAAGAGAGGGCGATTAACCCGTCGCTGGCCAGCAGGGCTTTGCCGATATCCTGCATGCCGGTGTACTTTTTCAGAATCATCGCCACAATGTCCGTGCCCCCGCTGGAAGCATCGTTGTTAAACAGCAGCGCCGAGCCCACCGCCGGCAGCATAATAGCAAAGCATAGCTCCAGCAGCGGCTGGTCGGTAAAAGGACGGGCCATGGGATAAATCCTCTCCAGCAGCCAGGTTTCAAAGGAAAACATCAGGCTGCAATAGGTGGTCCAAAAGCCAAAATCCCGGCTGAGAAACACAAAGCCAATGACCAAAAGCGCAATGTTAATCACGGACATCATGGTGGCCGGAGACAGGCTGGGAATAACCCTACCCAAAATAATGGCTAGGCCGCTGACGCCCCCTGTGCTGAAATTGTTGGGAAACTTAAAAAAGTATACCCCAACGGACAGCAGCAGCACTCCCAGGTTAATGGTCAAAAACTTCTGCATATTGTTTTTGATCATTCCGGGCAGCATTCCTGGAAGCGCCACCTCTTTCTGACTTTCCTCATCCATTCCTCTTTCCTCCAATCAAATTCTCTTGGGTATCATTCCCTTGACCACACGATTTTACCACCCTTTCCGTCATTTTACAAGCCATTTTCCTCAAAAACTTTTCTACTGCGCGTAGGCCGCTTTCCCTCGCTGAATCTTTACGGCTTCCTTCCGCAAGAGAGTCTCAGCCTTACTCATTCCTAAGAAGCCATAGGCCGTGAGCCGGGAGCGCCGTTTTCTGACTGGGACCGCAAGCCTTTATCAGCGTCCCTCCCATTTTGCTCTGCTCCATTAGTTCCTCCAGGAGCGGCTCATCTGCCAGAAACTCCCGGAAAGCAAATAGACTGGCAGTTTTTACGCAGCAAAGCTACGGCTACGTCGTTTACATTTGTGCCGGTTGGGCCGGTGACGATAAGACCATTCGCCGCTTTCAGCCCGTGATAAGCGTCGTTGTTCCTGAGAATGGCATAAAGGTCCATGCCTTTTTCCTTTAGGACGGCCATGGTATCGCCGTCCACATACCCTCCGGCGGCGTCGGTGGGGCCGTCGGTGCCGTCGCTGCCCAGGGAGAACAGCGCCGCCCCACTGAGCCCGGCTATCCCCGGGGCGGCCGCCAGGGCCAACTCCTGATTCCGGCCCCCAAGACCGCTGCCTGTAAGGCGGACTACAGTTTCACCTCCGGCAATAAACGCCAGATCCTCCCCGCAGCCGGCGTGGCTTTGAAGGATGGCCGCCAGGAAGCGCCCGGCCTCACGGGCCTCGCAGCTCAGGCGGTCGGTGAGGAGGACGGGCCTGTATCCCAGGCCCTCGCAGGACTTCCCGGCAGCGGCGCAAAGCTGGCGCACACTGCCGGTGATTTTTGTTTCGACGTTATTAAGTGTCTTGGGGGTCTCCTTTTCCAGCAGCTTCCAAGCGGCGGGGGAGAGGGAGAGGGCGTATTTTTCAGCGACGGCCAGGGCTTGGGCGCAGGTGGAGGAGTCCGGGCAGGCCGGACCGCTGGCAATCATGTCCAGAGGGTCGCCGATAATATCACTGAGCACGATGCTGAAAACCCTCGCCGGCGCGCAGGCCAAGGCAAAACGCCCGCCCTTTACCGCTGAAAGCCGCTTGCGTATCGTGTTTATCTCCGTGATATCCGCGCCGCAGGCCAGCAGCTGTCCGGTGACATCCATAAGCTCCTCTCCCGGTATAAGGGGGCTCTCCAGCAGTGAGCTTCCCCCGCCGGAGAGTAGAAATAGCACATTATCCTCCTCAGAGAGTCCGCTGACCAGCTCCAGAGCCGCTCGTGTGGCGGCGAAGCTGCCGCTGTCGGGTATTGGGTGTCCGGCCTCAAGGCAGCTTATGCCGGGTATTTCGCCCATGACATGTCCATACTTGGTAATAACCACTCCGGCGTCCACCCGGCCAAGGGCCTCTACGGCGGCCTTCGCCATCTGCCAGGCGGCCTTGCCTGCGGATACCAGCAGTATGCGGCCCGCCCCCGGAGAAAAGTCCTTTAACGCCCGCAATACCGCCTGGTCCGGGAGAACCGCCTTCAGACTCTCCTGGATTATCCTGTCCGCGTCCTTGCGCAGCGCCAGGTTCCTTTCACACGCCTCCCCCATGCTTATACCGCCCAGTCCTACCTTCATTTAAATCTTCCTTTCTAAAATAGTTTCTTTAACTTATTAGGTTGGAAAACCTGTGAAACGATCTCCGCCGCCCTTAAAAAATATTTTAATTTTTTCGCATCCTCT
>CANONE010000141.1 GCA_947567585.1 uncultured Clostridia bacterium
AGCTATGGCGAGGGCCGCTGCTTTGCCAGCGTCCACTGCGAGGTCTCTGCTGAGGAGGATATTTTGGTCAGCCATGACCGCATTGACAATATTGAGCGGGATTTTCTCACCGAAGACGATATCCATCTGGTCATTCATCTGGACCCGGTGGTTACCGGAGATCCAAAGACGCAGGAGCTCAAGCTGCGGATTCAGGGGCTGGTGAAATCTCTTTATCCCCAGGCGGCCATTCATGATTTCCGGGTGGTGTGGGGAGTGACCCACTCTAATATCGTCTTTGACGTGGCCGCGCCGTTTTCCTTACCGGACAGCGATGTGGCCATTCGGGTGAAAATCATTCGGGAGATTGAAAAGCTGGATCCCAGCTACCGCGTGGTCTTAACGGTGGACAGAGAAGGCGTGGTCAATGAGATGGAGAGTTAAGGATATGCGGAAATGCCCGGAAATATTTCTTGAGACCCTGGCTGTGGGCGAGAGGCCGGCCTGGCTGCCGGTATGGGCTACGCATTGCCCGGAGATGTGGCTGGCGGCTGTGCCAGCTGGGTTCCCGGATAGTAATGAGACAATATTTCTTGATAATTTGCCCCGCGCTTTGCCATGAACACAGCGCCGGCCTGGCTCATGCCCACGCCATGGCCCCAGCCGCGGACCGTAAAGAGAAACCTGCCTTCCGTTATACCGCATTGAAAGCATGCGCTGCGCAATTCGAATATAGTGCGCAGCTGAGAACCGGTAACCGCTTTTCCTCCCAGCATAGCGGATTTCACCATGCCGGAAGGGGTGTATTCCAGTTCTGTCAGCCACTCCTCGGCAGGACCGGAGAGGTCAGGAGGATCGCCGGCAAAATAGGCAGCCGCTTTTTCGCTGAATTCTTCAGTTGAGAGGGAGACCTCGCTGAGATAACCGTCGCTGAAGGAGTCGCCCGGACTGGCTACCGCTTGTAAATATGGGTGTTCCCGGTTGGCGTCCGGGGACCATACGTTTTCTACCGCTTCCGTGCTGCCGGGGGAGATAGCGAAATACGAGGTCAGGGCGGTTTTGCCCTGGTATGTAAGCGTTTGTCCGAAAACTTGGTCCACTGCCTGGGCCAGTATTTTTTTATAGGCGTCATAGTCTTCGCCCCAGCGTTCCCGCATGGAGCTTTCCGGAACATATACCAGCCAGCGTTCGGTGTCACAGGTGATCTGCATCTGATTCTCCCGCTGGCGGCAATAGTAAGTGTAGGCGGCCACAGCCTGGGCTTTTAGCGCCTCCTCCGGAGAGGAGAGGTCCATTTCGCAGGCCAGATCCGCTTCTAAGAAATTTTGGTCAGAGACCTGGAGGGTTTCCCCAGTGGCAGCGTCGTGCAGAGTAAAAAAGCGTTCTGGCTCCACTGGGGTTTGGCCCGGAATGGAGGCGTTTTCTAAAAATCCGGGAATGGGGCTGGCGGGCGCCGGCGATGGGGTAGGAGCGGTTTCCTGTGCCGCGGATGCCGGCAGCGAACCTTCTGTAGAAGATGGAGAGGGAACCCAGCTTGATGGAAAAGCACGATAGACCGCCGCAGGCACAAGGGCCAGATAGATATAAAGAAAGAGAAAGAATAAAAACAGCTTTTTTGCGGCGGATAGCGGCCTGCTTCTCATAAAGATCACTCCTTTTGACATTTTTTGAATTTGGATTATTCAGTTTTCGGTAGAAAAAGCAAGGGTAATCAGGGAATACGAGTTTTAAATGAAATATCATGAGCTAGAAATTGCGGAAACTTCTTGACTTGTTCCCTTAAAAGGAATACAATAAGTAAATATATGAATCATAAGAATGAATACCAAGGAGGTTTCCTATGCAGCGGCTGAACAAAGAGAGCCCGCAGAGCACCACGATTCAAGAGCTTTGCGTAGAGTACCGGAAGAATAATTCTATCAGCAGGGAAGAGTACACCCGCAACCGTGTAAAGCGCGGGCTGCGCAACCCGGATGGTACCGGGGTGATGGCGGGGCTTACCCATGTCTGCAACGTACATGGCTACCTGATTGACGATGGGGATAAGGTGCCGGACAAAGGGCGGCTGACCTACCGGGGAATCAGCATCGAAGATATTGTCGCGGGCTGTGAGACAGAGGGAAGGTATGGCTTTGAGGAGATTGTTTGGCTGCTGATTTTCGGCAAGCTGCCCAACCGCCGGCAGTATGACCGGATGTGCAACCTGCTGTATGATAACCGGGAACTGCCAGAGTATTTCCCTGAGGACATGATTCTGAAAGCTCCATCAAAGAACATCATGAATAAGCTGGCCCGTTCGGTGATGGCGCTTTATTCGTATGACGACGATCCGGAGGATGGTTCACTGGAAAACAATATGCGCCAGAGTATCTCCTTGATTGCCCGGATGCCTTCTATTATGGCCTATGCATACCAGGTGAAGCGCCGCCACTTTGACAAAGAGAGCATGTTTTTTCATCCCTATGAGCCTGGGCACCGCAGCGCGGAAGCCATCCTCAATGCCCTGCGGCCGAACCGGGAGTTTACCCGGCGGGAGGCGGAGCTTTTGGACCTATGTATGGTCCTGCATGCCGAGCATGGCGGCGGCAATAACTCCACCTTTACCACGCGGGTGCTCACTTCTGCCGGCACGGATATATACTCCGCCATTGGCGCGGCGGTGGGATCTTTAAAGGGCTTTCGCCATGGCGGGGCCAACCATCGGGTGCGGCTGATGATGCAGGAGATTATGGAGCAGGTTTCTGATTGGCGGGACGAGGATGAGATCAGCGCGTACCTTGAAAAAATTCTGAAAGGGGAGGCGGGGGACGGCAGTGGTCTGATTTATGGCATGGGCCACGCCATCTACACCATTTCAGACCCCAGGGCGGTCATCCTCAAGACAAAGGCTAGAGGTTTGGCTCAGGAGAAAGGATATGAGGAGAAGCTTTCCCTTTACGAACGGGTGGAAAAGCTGTCTCCCGCCGCCTTTTATAAGGTTACGGGCAATGAAAAGGTAATTAGCGCGAATGTGGATTTCTATTCCGGGCTGGTCTATGAAATGCTGGGAATTCCGGAAGAGCTCTTTACGCCCATGTTCGCGGTATCCCGCATTGCCGGCTGGTGCTCTCACCGTATTGAAGAACTGACCACCGGCGGGCGGATTATGCGGCCCGCTTACCGGGCGCTGCCTGTAAAGCAGCAGTATATCCCGCTGGACGAGAGATAATTATTTATATGCAGAAAAAGTTTATTGTGGGAATTCGCGGATTTAGTCTGCATATAGAAATGACGGCGAAACAGCGTGCTATGTGCAGAAAAACTGTACGCGCATGAAGCGCGGCGGTTGGATAGAGCTCGTCCTATAAATGACTATTGGAAAACGGCAAAAAATATGCTATAATAATATCCGCGGGATATTTCAGCGGCGCGCTGTTGCCGGCGCAAGTAAACGTAAGGGATGTGAGCGCATGAACGCACACAAAAGTATCGGCAGAGGATTTGTTTTGGCTTTAGGCGGAGCCGTCGTTGGGCTGTGTCTTCGCCTAGTACTTATGACCGCTTTTTACGACTATAATACCGGGTTCTATACAAGCCAGGCATTCGCCTGGGCAAGCCTGCTGCTGCCGCTGGTCTTTGCGGCGTTTGCCTGGGGGCTTTTTTGTGGAAAGGACCGGCGTTATGGGGGCTATGTTCAAAAACAGAGCTTTGCAGCCGGCGCGTTGGGGATATTCTCCGGGCTTCTCCTGCTTTATACCGGAGCCGCGCTGGTAAAAGACTATATAGCTTTTTTGGATACGGGGATTTCCCAGTATGACTCTGTCCAGCAGGGGATTATCCACATATTCTTTATGGTGATGTGCCTGGTATTTGGCGTAGTGCAAATCCTTACCGGAGGCGGGTTATTGGCGGGAAAGGATTTGTTTGCCAAGGCGCCCTTGCTGTATGTAGGGGGCGTGCTATGGGGAATATCCAATCTTATTATGATTTATGTGTTTTACGCCAAATCCCCCGCCTTGATTGAAAATTTCTTTTCGGTAATTGGCGCGGCAGCTTTGCTTTTCGCCCTATTGTATGCCAGCAAGCTGCTGGCCAGGGTGGATGAGCCAGGTTCTGTCAAAAGACTGCTGGTCAGCGTGGGCCTGACGGCTGTGTTGGAGTTGAGCTATCTTACCGGGAATCTGGCGCTGTTTTTCACAGGCCGGACCTACTTCGGCGAAATGCCGGTGGAGTACCAGGCTGTAGGATTCAGTACGGCCTTATTTTTGCTGGCCTTGGGACTTTCCCTGTATCGAAGCAGCGGCGCCGCTTGGGAGACGGAGCCTACTGAGGCGGAAAGGCGTGCTTTGCGGGAGGCGGATGAGGCAAAGATGAAACAGGCGAAAAAGGGAGAGCGGTAAAATATATTTTGTGGAAGCTTGGAAGAAGGCGGAAAGGCTCGGCCATGGAGCATAAGGGAACCCAACCTTTGGAGACACAGCGGCTTCTGCTCCGGCGCTTTGCTTTAGACGACCTGGAGTCCTTTTACCACAATTGCCTTAGCGATTATGAGGTTTGGCGCTGGACCAGCTATGACCAGGTGGATTGCTTAGAGGATGTGCAGAAAAAGGCGGGCCTCTTTACTCCCAACTGGTTTGCGGCGTATGACCGGCCCGACCGTTATAGCTGGGCCGTTTCCCTGAAACCCGACGGCCAAGCGATAGGCCGGGTGTTCGGAATGCATCCGGACGATAGGGCGCAGGAGGTAGAACTGGCCTATGAGCTGGGCCGGAGCTACTGGGGCCGGGGACTGATGACCGAGGCGGTCCGGGAGGCGCTGCGCTTCTTTTTTGAAGACGTGGGCTTTTTCCGGGTATACTGTTATCACGCGGATCAGAATCCGGCCTCCGGCAGGGTAATGGAAAAGTGCGGTATGCGCCGGGAGGGCGTTATGAAGCTGGCCTGCCGGTGCAACGGCGGAAGATTCGATAAGGTGAATTATGCCCTTTTACGAGAGGAATACTTGAAAAAGAGCTGTTTTGAGGAGGAGTGAAAATGGTAACCGCGTTTTTGCAGGCAGCGTTTCCCTGGATTGTGATGGGCTTCTTTGTGGCGGTTAGCTGCTCTTACATCAGTAAAAAGGAAAAATAAATTTCCAGCTCAGGGCGGGAGGATAAAGATAACTGGGCT
>CANONE010000142.1 GCA_947567585.1 uncultured Clostridia bacterium
GTATTTTCCGTGAGATTGGGAAGAGAGAGGAAATGACTATGTATGAAGCATTTTCCGGCCTGATTGACACCGTCAGCAGCTATATGTACAGCTATATCCTGATTGTTCTTCTGCTGGGTGTAGGGCTTTGGTTTACCCTGCGGAGCAAGTTTGTTCAATTGAGGATGCTGCCGGAGTCTATCCGCGTGGTCTCCGAGAAGCCAAAGGGAGAAAACGCCATCTCTGCTTTTCAGGCGCTGATGGTTTCCACAGCCAGCCGAGTGGGCACCGGCAATATTGTGGGTGTGGCCAGCGCCATTGCGGCGGGAGGCTGCGGCGCGGTGTTTTGGATGTGGATCATTGCTCTGGTGGGCGGAGCTTCTGCTTTTGTGGAGAGCACGCTGGCCCAGATTTACAAGAAACGGGACCCGGAGGGAGGCAGCTATGGCGGCCCATCCTATTACATTCAGGCGGCGCTGAAGAACCGTGCCCTGGGCGTTCTCTTTGCCGTGGCCCTGATTGCCACCTATGCAGGGGGCTTCAATATGCTTTGCTCCTTTAACCTTATCAACAGCTTCACCAGCTATGGGTTCTATGCGGCGGCCGGTACGGTGGCTCTGGGAAGCCGGGAGTTCAGCACTGCGGCCCTGATAGGAGGCGGGCTGCTGGCTTTGCTGGTGGCGTTCTGTGTCTTCGGAGGGGGGCGGCGCATTGTCAAGGTGACAAGCGTGCTGGTTCCCATTATGGGGGTGCTGTACATTCTCATGGCTTTACTGGTAATGGCTTTAAATATTGGCGCGCTTCCCGGCGTGATGGCGCGTATTTTTTCAGAGGCTTTCGACGCCAAGGCAATTTTCGGCGGCTTTGCCGGTTCGGCGGTGATGCAGGGTGTGAAAAGAGGGCTTTATTCCAACGAAGCCGGTATTGGTTCCGCACCTAACGCCGCGGCAGCGGCGGAGGTATCCCACCCGGTGAAGCAGGGGCTGGTTCAGATGCTTTCCGTCTTTATCGACACGCTGCTGATCTGCAGCGCCACCGCTATGATGACGCTTTGCACAGGTGTGGATATCAAGGGGGGGCTGGAAGGCGCACCCCTGGTGCAGGCGTCTCTTGCCACGGTATTCGGGCAGTTTGGACCCTATTTTGTCACGTTCGCTTTGCTGCTCTTTGCGTTTACCACTTTGCTGGGCAACCTCTTTTATTGTGAAGGCTGCATGAATTATATCGCGGGACGAAAGGTTGGCCGGGCAGGCCGCATTCTGTTTAACGTCATTGCCGTGGCGCTGGTGTTTGCGGGGGCTCTGCTGGAAGTTAATCTGGTCTGGAATATTGCGGATGTTTTGATGGGCGTCATGGCTCTTATCAACCTGCCGGTGATTGTAATTTTAGGCAGCACGGCCATCCGGGCGCTGGAGGACTATCTCAGCCAGAGGAGCGATGGGAGAGACCCTGTTTTCAAAGCATCCTCCATCGGCCTGCGGGGACGAACGGATTTCTGGAATTAAGGAATGTATGAAAATGGAAAGGCACGCAATCAACGGACATTTTTTGCGGCCTCGCGTTAAATTTTTTCGCCGGGCGTAAGCGCGCTGCAAGAATTTGCCTTGATGATTGGCATATAAATCTTTTGCCGCCGGTTTTCAAATGGTCCTTAGATTGGACAAAAATGGAAGAACAGCTGAAAATGATGCTTTTTAATAATGAATGGTGAACCGGAAAAACAAGGAAGGCCGGAAGAACGTATCCGGCCAATACAAAAGAAGCCGTCTCCTATACCGGGGACGGCTCTTTTGCTGCCCTTGCTAATTTTCATCTTCAGCCGAAAACAGCGAGGTGGAGAGATACCGTTCCCCGGAGTCGGGCAGCAGGGCTACGATGGTCTTGCCCCTGTTTCCAGGCCGCCTGGCAAGCTGAACGGCGGCCCACACTGCCGCGCCGGAGGAGGCACCTACCAATATGCCCTCCAAGCGTCCCAGCTGCCGGCTGAGGGCGAAGGCGTCTTCGTCCTTCACGGCAATGATCTCATCACAGATGCGTATATCCAGAACTGCTGGGATAAGGCCCGCACCAATACCCTGGAGCTGATGGTTCCCGGCGGTTCCTCCGCTGAGTACCGGAGAGGCGGCGGGTTCTACTGCGGCGATGCTGATGGCGGGATTCTGCCCTTTAAGATATTGCCCAACCCCGGTAATAGTGCCGCCGGTACCTACGCCGGCGACAAAGATATCCACCTGCCCGCCGGTGTCCTCCCATATTTCAGGCCCGGTGGAAGCTCTGTGAACGGCGGGATTGGCGGGATTGGCAAATTGACGGGGGAGATAGCTGCCGGGAATTTCACGGGCCAGACGCTCCGCTTTGTCAATGGCGTCTGCCATGCCCCCTTCCGTCAAAACCAGCTCCGCACCGTAGGCTCGCAGCAGACGGCGGCGCTCTATGCTCATGGTGTTTGGCATGGTAATAATTACACGATAGCCTTTGGCAGCGGCGGCAGAGGCAAGGCCGATACCCATGCTGCCGGAGCTGGATTCAATAATAGTGCCGCCCGGCCGCAGCTGTCCGGAAGCTTCGGCAGTTTCAATCATAGCCTTGGCCACCCGGTCTTTTACGCTTCCGGAGGGGTTGAGGTATTCCAGCTTGCCCAGAATGCGGGCGTCCAGGTTTTCGGTCCGCTCAATGCGGGTTAGTTCCAAAAGAGGAGTATGTCCGGCCAACTGGGCGGCGGATGAGTAAATATTCACGATAAAGCCCTCCTGCCTGGCAAAGATCAAAAGACCCGCCGCCGGCTGGCCGGCGGGCCCGCTTGAGTATATGACATGGAGGGCGAGAAATGACGTGCCGCCGGGAGGCCCGAAGTATTCTTTCGTGAACGGCTGTTGCGAAGAGCGGGAGGATAAAAAGGAAGATCGAAGGCGGAGCTGCCGCATTTCCAGCGCCGCATGGGTGAAGCAGCTGCCGGGAGGGCCGGAAAACGCTGCGTTCAGGGCAGTAATCGCAGGGATTATCCCGGAGCAGGATATCGGTACGCCGAAGCGGTCATGCATAAAAGACCGCACGGCCCCAGGAGCGCTTCCGGCAGGCCAAGGCGGCTAAAGGAGAGACGGATAATCATGAAAAGCAGATGAAATATGTGCGCCCGGTTAAGCGGACAAAACCGTCAGGCCTTAAAGCCGGTTTTAAAGCAGGCTCTAAGGAGCTTTAAGAATTTTGAGGGCTTTGGGGAAGATTGACAGGTATCGAAACAGCGGCTATAATGTCGGCAGGAGAGAAATTATGGGCTACCCGGCCCGGAGGCAGGAGAGGGAACATATGGGAAAATGTTGGGCGGCGGGAGCGCTTTTGGCGTTTTCGCTTATGTGGGTGATGTTGCTCTCCCCTCTGGCATGGGCCAGCGGACGAATGCCGGGAGATACAGCAGGAGAATCCCTGATAGAGGAGCGGCCGCCAGCGGCAGAAATCAGGGGTGACGGGGATGATTTGGTTCTGGTAGAAATCGTAGAATTTGCGGGAAGCTTGGAGGCTATGAGGGCGGTAATGGCAGAGGATGTCCCGGCGGAGGATCGGGATGTGGCCTGCTGGGCGCTTTACCGGGAGCTTCTGTCTCCCGGGGAGAATGGGAACTTTGATGGTGAGGAGCCGGTGAGCCGTGCTGAAGCCATCCAGGCCCTCTATCAGCTCAGCGGGATTTTGGTCCGCGTAGATGCGTGCTCTTACCCGGATGTGCCGGAGGAATACCAGGACGCTGTGGCTTGGGCTGACAGTGTGGGGGTCAGCGGCGGCATTTCAGAGGGTCGCTTTGCTCCGTTTATCCCAGTGACGCGGGGCCAGCTGGCCGCCATGCTGCATCGCTTTGCCGCATGGCGGGGAGAGGACAGGGCAAGCAGGCTTGCCCTGTCCTGGGACGATGAGAAAGTCTCTTCTTACGCGGAGGAAGCGCTAAACTGGGTATTAGACCAGGGATTGTATGAAGGGATGACATGCTGGGGAGCTTATCCTCAGCTGCCGGTATCCCGTCTTCAGCTTGCGGGGATTTTAGCCCGGCTGCAAAAGGACAGGGACCCTTTGGCCGCAGAGATCACGTTGCAGTCAGGCGAGCCAGTCAGCCGCTCCAGGCAAAATCATGAAGAGCTTGCCGCCGCCATTCAGGCCGCCTCCCGCCGTTATGGCGCGGTGGGAGTTCAGGTGGCTGTCATTGAGGAGGGCAGCGTAACGGACGCTTATCATTGCGGCTGGGCGGAAAAGGGGGCGGTTCCCATGACCGACCAGCATAAAATGAGGACGGCCTCTCTTTCTAAAGTAGCGGTGGGGCTTTCCGCCGCACTGCTGAGAGAAGAAGGAATGGTGGACTACAATGCGGATATTGGCGAATATTGGGGGAAGAACGCGCGGAATCCACGGCATCCTGATACGCCCGTTACCATTGCTTCGATTTTGACCCATACCTCTACCCTGCTCAACAGTGAGAACATTGCCTGGGATTACGAAGGAGTCCGGGCTCAGCTGGGCAGTGCTGCCGGTTACGGAGGAGGCACTCCGGGAAAATTGAAAAACTGGAGCTATAACAACCACGCCTTCGGCATTTTGGGCCAGACGCTGGAATTGGCTTCGGGCCGGTTTTTGGACGATGTTTTGGAGGAACGGCTTCTGAGGCCTTTGGGGGCGGACTGTGCGTTTGCGGCGGGAGAACTGGAGCAGACGGAACTGATTACCCCAATTTACCGGACAGCATCTCTGGGCCGCTCTGCCAGCAGTCTGCGAAGCGTTCATCGCTGGAGCGCGCCCGGGGCTACGGGACGGCAGTTTGCCGGGGGCTTTACTTCCAGTGCCCTTGATATGGCGAAGCTCACAGCCGTACTGGCGGGAGACGGATGCTTTGAGGGGGTCCGGCTGATGGAGGCTGAGTCTGTAAAGCTGATGGAGAGCCACAGTGCCTCAGCCATACCTGAGGGGTCCTATCAGGCCATGCCGATGCGATATAGATCTGATATATATGGCCGGCAGGGACTGTATTACCACACCGGCAGCGCCTATGGAGCCTATAATTTGCTGAGCTATGATCCCTCTACTGGGGATGGCGTGGTGGTGCTGACAATGGGAGCTAACG
>CANONE010000143.1 GCA_947567585.1 uncultured Clostridia bacterium
ATAACGGTTTACCCGTTTATTTATGAACGGGTAAACCGTTATTTACGCAAATATGTGAATTATTTGCTTGACTTCTGCTCCCTTGTATGCTATACTGTACCTGTACCAAAAGCTCGTCTGGGCGAGGGTAAACAGAAATTAGGCCCAGAGCGTTCCGGCCAGCGGGCCGGGGGTTTTGCAGATTTCATAACCCTAGAAGTCATGCAGAAGGCTTGATACACCTTTGTTATGCGCCGACTTGCCGTAGTAGCCTTTGCGAATTGGAAATGCGCATAATCGACCCCGTATGAGTAATCCTTGTGAAAATGCGGGTAAGCAAACGTATCTGTAGGCCCAAAACGTACTCTGAATGTCCCGGCGTACTGTACAATCGCCGGAGAGCTGCCTATCTCTTCAAACTAGGCCCGCACACATAAGCGGTAAAAAAGTGTTGCCCTAAAGTCACACATAAGACTATAAAAAGTGTTCTTTGCCGATTGCTGGAGCCCCTTCCGGGGTCAGCTTGAGGCGGCCTGGCTTAAACAGATGATGCAGGAGGATAGCGAATGCCGCTAAAGTTTGAATGGGACGAGGACAAGGCAAGAATCAACCGGCAGAAGCACGGTATCTCTTTCGAGACCGCTGCACTGGTATTTGAGGACGAGGATCGGCTTGAGATATTCGACGAGGGGCACAGTATAGACGAGGATAGGTACATCACGATTGGAATGGCCGGAGAAGTCCTATTTGTGGTGTACACAGAGAGGAAAGAGACGATCCGGCTGATTTCCGCTAGACTGGCAACTGCCAGAGAAAGGAGTCTGTATTATGGCTACGGTAAGATATGAGCTGAACGAAGGCAGGGAGCTTACAGCGGCAGAGAGGCAACAGTTGGAACATGCAAAGACCTTGCCGGTTGTCTATGACGAGGACTCCCCCGAACTGGACGAGAACATGGAGACCGCATTTATTGCGGCCCGCAGGGCAAAGCCTTATAAAGGCCAGCCCCTGACGGTCTATGTGTCCCCCGATACGGCCAAGGAGGCCGAGCGCCTGGGCGGGGACTATCAGGCTATCTTTGGAAAGCTATTGGACAAGGCTGTTAAGGTGTATCGGGAAACGCTTTGAGAGGGCAGAGAAAGGCCGTAAGGAGGTGGTCGGCCTGGGACGAAAGAACAAGGCATATGCCAAGGATCTGCACCAGCAAGCCTATGAAAGGCTGGTGTCTATGCAGGCTTTTGGGGAGAGCAAGCGTGCTGCCGTAGCGGATGGGACGGCAAAGTATAAGATTTTCTCCTTTAATACCTACCAGGACTATTGGAAACACACTAAGTATTTTATCGAGTATATCAAGGAGAATTACCCGGAATGTACTACGCTTAAGGCCGCTAAAAGGCATATGAACGAGTGGCTACAGAGCCGGGTTGCCCAGGGCCTTTCTGCCTGGACTGTACAGCTTGAGGCCAAGGCTTTGGGCAAGCTCTATGGCATCGGCCCGGGGGATGAGGGCTATTTTGTACCGCCGAAACGCAGACGAGAGGACATTACCCGCAGCCGGGGCGACCGGGTGCGGGATAAACATTTTTCAGAAGCAAATAACGATGAGTTAATCAAATTCTGCAAGGGAACGGGCCTGCGGCGGGGTGAACTGTCGGCGCTCCGGGGCGGGGACTTGGTGTCCAGGCAACAGATAGACGAGGAACTGGCCCAGCTTGAGACCGTTCCGATGGAGAAACGAACGCCGCAGCAAGCGCGGCGGATGGCGGTTCTGAAGGACACGGAGCTGTTTCAGGAGGAGTATTTCGTCCTAGTACGCAACGGAAAAGGAGGGCGGGAACGTCTTTCTCCCATCGTTGGAAAGGATGCGAGCCAGATCATCGAGAGGATGAAGGACACCCCGCAGGGGGAAAAAGTTTGGCAGCACGTCCATCAGTGCGCGGACATTCACGCATATCGGGCCGTATATGCGACCAATATCTACAAGGCCCATGCCCGGAAGATAGAGGATATTCCATACGATAGAGTGAGCAAAAAGACGGATAGGCGCTATCAGAGCCAGGTCTATGCCTGCCGTAAGGATGAGGCCGGGAAGAAGCTGGACAAGGCCGCTATGCTGGTGTGCAGCAAGGCTTTGGGGCATAACAGGATCGATGTGGTGGCGAACAATTACATTAGAGGTCTGTAAGGGGGTGCATCGGTGAGTGAGTTTGTGAGAAAAGGTATGGTCGGATATAAACCTGTGGCAGGGGGGCAGCATGACCCGGAATGTTCGCACGTCATTTTGCCGCTCGAAGAGTATGAAGGCTTGTGCCAGGAGCGGGATCGGGCTAAAAAGGAGCAGCAGGCGGCCCAGCTTTGGGCTGATAGCGAAGTTAGGAAGGCCATAGCTCAGGGTAAGGACAATCTGAAACGGGCAGAGAATACCGCAAAGACTGCACTGGAAGAGGTTGGGAGGCAGCTTGTTTCGGCACAGGAGGAAGCTGCCTATCAGCAGGGGCTTAATGAAAATCTGCTGCGAATCTGTCGGGAGCGGGCTAATTCAGACCGGAAGTTAAAGCCTAAAAAGGAGCACTCAGGGTTTGTGGTGGTATCCTCCGCGGAGAAGGAATACCGTTACAAGGCCGGGAAA
Organism: uncultured Clostridia bacterium; assembly: GCA_947567585.1. GTDB lineage: Bacteria > Bacillota > Clostridia > Oscillospirales > Acutalibacteraceae > Acutalibacter. Next base: position 2,609 of record CANONE010000143.1, read on the forward strand.
AACCTTAAAACGGTGAGGTTATGGGAAACAGTGCTGCAGAGTCCATACTCGGTAGACTTTACCGAAGAACAGGCCAGGCGGCTCATCATGGAGGGGATGCTGCAGGCGTATGAAGATGATTTATGCCTGATAGAAAAGTTGGGTATTGATGAGAGGTATCAAGGCCGATATGAAGATTTGCTCCGGCATCCGGACGATGCTAAGCAGTTAGTAAGACAAAATATCATGATGGATGAAAGGCTGAGAGCAAATTATAAGGTCGGGTACTGGGAAGTCATATTTTCTCATACTAGAGCGTTGGAGCAGGTTCCAAAGGAAATGCAGAGATAGAGAGGAGCACCGGGTATACTGGTGATCCTCTCTATCTCTTTGTTGTGCCCTCAAATGGCCCTGAAAGGCCGCACAACGCCCTTTGTGGGCTTGGTGTCCTTTTGCCCTTGCTTGCGGTCAAAAACGCGCTACGGGGGCATTTTGGGGCTGCTGGAGCTTTGTTTGTTACCTTCTTTTGGAGAGAAAATAAAGCTGCTTTAAGACTTGAAAAAGCGCGCCGGGTGCGTTATAATAAAATTGTCAAAAATAGGGAATTAACTTCTTTGATAATAAACGCCCCCCTATGGTCTTAAGCCCTTAAAATATTCTTTATCCATTCCAGTAAATTATTGGAGAAAGTCGGAGGGGAAAATGGGGGTGAACGGAGGCTGTGGGAATGTGGTAAACCCGTAGGGTTTTCCATCATTTCCATGGCCGGAGTGAGGGGGAAAAGGGGGAGGTGACTTTCTCTTTAAGCCGCCGTAGGCGGCGCTCTTTTGCTCCCCCTTTTCCCCCTTTTATTGCCCGAAGGGCATCCTTATTTTTCTTTTTCTTTGCTGTTTAGGAGGTTTTATTTTATGTCGGCTGCGTTTGGTGGTACGCTTGAAGAGTATCGGGATCTGTATATGGAGAAGAATTCCCATTTGGAACAGTCTTTAGTCAAAGTTACTCCGCATGATTTTTATCGGGAGATCTTCCCCGAGGGGTCGTTTGAGCGGGAGGGCTGTTATGAGGATAACAGGCCCAATGGGATTGCTGTTTCTCTGCCTGGTAAGGGTGGAACTGTTAACGGTATTGCCCTGGAGATCGAGGGGAGTGGGGTGGCCAGGAGGTATATCATCACAGATGACCTAAAAAAGCTGGATGAGCTGGTGAACACTGATTTTACTATTATGTCCCCCATTTCGTATTTTGGAAAGAAACGGTCAGGGAAAATGGCTCGGTTTCTGTTTGCCTTGGCTTTTGACCTGGATGGTGTGGGGATGCCACAGCTTCGGGATGTGATTCATCAGATGAGCAAGGGTATCTTGCCAAAGGCTACCTTTTTGGTGAACAGCGGGACGGGCCTGCACTTGTATTATGTCCTATCAGAGCCGGTCCCTATGTACCCGCAGAATCAGCACTATCTGAAGGAGCTGAAGTATTCGCTTACACGGCAGATTTGGAACAGGTTCACCTCTACAATTAAGCAGCCGCAGATGCAGGGCCTTATGCAGGGGTTCCGGGTGGTCGGTTCCGGGAGTAAGCTGGGGATGGGATATCCTGTGGTAGCCTATCGGTTTGGCGGTAAGGTGGAGTTGGATTCCCTATTAGGCTTTATTCCCGCCTCAAATGGTGAACGACAGAAGCTGGAAGGTATCATGCGAAAATCTAGTATGCCCCTGGCAGAAGCCAAAGAGAAGTATCCGGATTGGTATGAGAGGCGAATTGTGAATGGGGAGCGCCGGGGGCGCTGGACGGTGAAAAGAGACCTTTATGACTGGTGGCTGCGCCGGATCAGGAACGAGATACGGGTAGGCCACCGGTATCATGGGGTAATGACACTAGCCGTCTATGCCAAGAAGTGTGGCATAGATGAGGCTGAGCTGCGGCGGGATGCCTATTCGTTGCTGGAGCCTTATGATGAGATGAGTATTGAGGAGGTCAACCGGTTTACCAGGGACGATGTAGAAGCTGCACTTTCGATGTTTAACGAGGACTATGTGACGTTTCCAAGGAATGATATAGCTAGGCTCTCAGGATTGTCTATGCCGGTTAATAAGCGAAATTGGAGGAAACAAGCTGACCATATTAGAGTGATGAACTTTATTAGAGACGAAATCAATGGCAATAAAGAATGGTGGAATAAGGAGGGTCGGCCCAAAGGCAGTGGAACGGCACAAAAGAAGGTATCTAATTGGAGGCAGCAGTATCCAGAGGGCCGTAAAGCGGACTGCCATCGGGACACGGGTCTTGACCCAAAGACTATTCGCAAGTGGTGGGATTACCATCTGTTGGACTAGCTAAAGTACTGCGGCTGTACTTTGAAGGCCAGCGGACTTAGCAAGTGGTCATTTTGGCCACTTGCTAAGTCTATGTTTATCTACAAAAATATTTTTGTAGATTTCTGTATATCTATATTGAAATTTATATAGA
>CANONE010000144.1 GCA_947567585.1 uncultured Clostridia bacterium
CGCCAGAAGGGATTCGAACCCCCGACCTTTTGGTTCGTAGCCAAACACTCTATCCAGCTGAGCTACTGGCGCTTATTTCAGCTTCATTATTATAAGCCTTATCGCTGGATTTGTCAAGTGTTTGTTTCGATTTCTCTGTGAAATTTTAGCAGCGCGCAGCTATAGGGACGCAGTACTGTCACGGAACCCAGCGTTTCCCCCATAATATACTGCCCGCCGTCTAGGTTTAGCTTGAGGGCCAGGATGCTTTGGGGCCGTTCGCTGCGGTTGACTACCAGCAGCAGGCTGTCCCGGTATACCTGGTCAACGTCTGGGCGGGCATAAATCCGGTAGCGCTCTATAACCAGAAAATTGCCTTCCGCCCGCAGGGTGCGGTAGCCTCCCCGGGCAAGAATGTCCTTATGCGCCTGCCTGACACTCCCTAGCTGCCGGTACCAGTCCAGTAAATCCTGATTCTCCCGGTCCCAGGGATAGCAGGCCCGGTTAAAGGGGTCCCGGTAACCCTCCATACCGGCCTCGTCTCCGTAATAGACGCAGGGCACGCCAGGAAGGATATATTGCAGCATGGCGGCCAACTTTAGCCGCTGTAGGCCAATTTCTCTCTGGGCGGGGCTAAGCGTCTGACGGCTTTGCCACTCCCGCCCCCGGCTCCCGGCGGGCTCCCCTCCCAACACAGTCAGGGCTCGCTCCGTGTCGTGGGTGCCGATATGGTTCATCAGCAGCCGCAGACACTGGGGCGGGTAGTTTTCCACGATGTTTTCTATGGCTTCCGCAAAGTTTTTGGGGTCCCCGCCCAAAAGGAAGCCCAGAATGGCGTCCCGGAAGGGGTAGTTCATCACACTGTCCAGCTGTCCTCCCAAAAGATACCGCCGGCGCACACCGTAGGCGGCTTTGTTGGAGGCGTCCTCCCAGACCTCTCCCAGAACCAGGGCCTGGGGATCCTGAGCCTTGGCGGCGACGGAAAGATTGTCTATAAACAGGTCCGGCAGCTCGTCGGCCACGTCCAGCCGCCAGCCGGAGGCTCCGGCCCTTAGCCATTTACGGACAATGCCGTCTTCGCCGTTAATAAACGCATTATATCCCGGGTCCGTTTCGTTTACATTGGGCAGGGTGTCAAAGCCCCACCAGCTTTCATAGTCATTGGGCCAGTGCCGGAAATTGTACCAGCTGGCGTAAGGCGAATCCGGAGACTGATAGGCCCCCGGGCCCTTGTAGCGGCCCTCGCGGTTAAAGTACAGGCTGTCGCTGCCTGTATGGCTGAAAACGCCGTCGATGATCACCCGGATCTGAAGCTTTGCCGCCGCTGCGCACAGGGCGCGGAAATCTTCCTCTGTACCCAGCAGCGGGTCAATCTTGGAATAATTCGCCGTGTCATACCGGTGATTGGAATGGCTTTCAAATATGGGGTTCAGGTAGACGCAGGTAACCCCCAGGCTCTTGAGGTAGGGAAGCTTTTCCTGAATGCCCCGCAAATTCCCGCCAAAAAAGTCGCTGTTGGTGACGCGCCCCTGGGCGTTGGGCTTCCAGTCAGGCTGCTGGTACCAGTCCTGGTGATAGCTCCTGCCCTCCAGCAGGCGGGCCTCTTCACACGGCTTCTCGTCTGGCTGTCCTTTTTCGGTTGGGGCCTGCCCAGGCAAGGTCTCCTGGGCAAGCGTCCTTTCGCCAGGGGATTTATGAAAGCGGTCCGGGAAGATCTGGTACATAATCCCCCCTTCCAGCCAGACGGGGGTCTCAAAACCTTCCTGATACACGGTGAGCTGCCAGCGGTAGGTGCCTCCAAAGACGGCCCAGCCCCGGTCTCCCCGGGAAAGCCGCTGCACGCCCCGGCAGGTACTGGCCTCAAACTGGTAGAAATAGAGCCCCGGGCCGTCTGGCGTGAAATCACATTCCCACCACTCCCGGTTGTCGCCGTTCATGCCGCACCAGAACATATCCTGGATGGCGGCGGGGCTGCCCTCCTTTTCCATGATAAGCCGCGCTGCGGAACAGCTGAGCTCCCGAGGCAGGGTAATGCGGAAATGTACCGGCTTCCCAGCCTCTACCGCCCCGGTAGGGGCCCGGTATTTCGGGTTTCTGGAATTAAACAATCTTATACCAACTCCTTAAGGCCGTAGGGGCTTTGGTTTCGTCCGCCGGCCCGGCCGACTCAGAACGGTCCCCGCTGGGGGCCGTCCCTGTCATGCTGCAGGGCATGTTTGAAAAATCGAAAGCGGCCGCTTTCCGCGTCGAATATCCTCGTCAATCGCGAGATTGCCTTGCGGTTTTCTCCTTGAAATCAACTGCTTCTGGTCAACAATTCAGCATTTCCTGTATTGTTAAACTAACCCTAGTCGAAAATTTTGGCGGAGAGGTTTTTTTCGGGGGGGACGGGGTTGGCAAACCAGATATTGCCGGCGTAGTCCCGGATGGAGCGGTCGGCGGCGAAACGGCCGGAGCCCGCGATGTTCATCAAAGACATCTTGTTCCAGCGGGTCTGATCCAGATACAGCTCTTGGGCCCGGCGCTGGGCTTCCCGGTAGGACTGGAAGTCCGCCAGGGCCATGTAGCGGTCCTGCTGGAGAATGGCGGCGAAAATGTCCCCGAAATGCTTGCCGCCAATACCGCTGTTAAGGGTGTCCAAAGCCCTGCGGATTTGGTGGTCGTGCTGATAATGCTGGGCCGGGTGATAGCCGGTGCGCTTGAGCTCCTCCACCTGGCTGGCCGTCATGCCGAAGAGGAAAATATTGTCGTCGCCCACGGCCTCATGAATTTCCACATTGGCGCCGTCCAGGGTGCCCAGGGTAATGGCGCCGTTAATCATAAACTTCATATTGCTGGTGCCGGAGGCTTCCGTACCGGCCAGGGAGATCTGTTCGCTGATCTCAGCGGCAGGGGTCAAAAGCTCCGCCCAGGTGACGCAGTAGTTCTCCACGAAAATGACCTTCATCTTCTTGTTCACCCGCTGGTCGTTGTTGATGGTGTGGGCCAGCGCGGCGATGAACTCAATGATCTGCTTGGCAAAGTAGTACCCCGGCGCGGCTTTGGCTCCAAAGAACCAGGTGTGGGGCACAAAGTCGGCGTTGGGATTATCCAGCAGCCACTGGTAGGTGGCCAGAATGGACAGGGCGTTCATGTGCTGCCGCTTGTACTCGTGCAGGCGCTTTACCTGGACGTCGAAAATGGAATCCGGGTCCACCACATCCCCCTGGGTGTGCTTGAGGTAGGCGGCCAGACGCTCCTTATTGCCCCTTTTAATCTTTTGCAGGTTTTCCAAAACAGCGGCGTCATCCTTGTACTTGGAAAGCTCTGAGAGCTTGCTGGCATCATAAATATACTCGTCTCCAATAAGCTGGGAGATCAGGGAGCTCAGCGCCGGGTTGGACTGGCACAGCCAGCGCCGGTGGGCAATACCGTTGGTTACATTAGTGAATTTCTGGGGCTCCTCCACATAGAAGTCGTGGAAGAGATCATCCTTGAGAATGTCGCTGTGCAAAGCGGACACGCCGTTGACGCTGTGGGAGCCGATGACGGCCAGGTTGGCCATTTTCACATAGCCGTTCTGAATGGGGGCCATGCGGCCGATCTTGCCGTGGTCCACGCCCTTGTACTTCATTTCCTCCCAGAAACGGCGGTTGATCTCTTCAATAATCTGATAGATTCTGGGCAGGCGCATCCGTACCAGGTCGCACTTCCAGGTCTCCAGGGCCTCGCTCATGACGGTGTGGTTGGTGTAGGCCACCGTCTTCTTCACAATTTCCCAGGCAGCCTCCCAGCTGTAGCCGCATTCGTCCAGCATAATGCGCATCATCTCGGGAATGGCCAGCACGGGGTGGGTGTCGTTGAGATGGATGGCCGCCAGTTCAGGCAGCTGGTCCAGGTTGCTGTGGACAAAGAGATGCCGCCGGATAATGTCCTGGATGGAGGCGGACACCAGGAAATATTGCTGGGAAAGGCGCAAAAGCTTTCCTTCGGTGTGGTCGTCCTCGGGGTAGAGGACCTTAGTAATCACCTCGGCCATGGTCTGCTGCTCCATGGCCCGCATGTAGTTGCCGCCGCCGAAAAGATTCATGTCGAACTGGTGATTCTCAGCCTTCCATACCCGCAACAGGCTGATGCCCCGGCCGTCCTTGCCGGAGACGTACAGGTCGAAGGGGACGGCGATAACGGTGGTGTAATCCTTGTGTTTTACGGCGTGGTACTGGTCGTTCCAACGCTCCTCAATGTGGCCGTCGAAGCGGACCTCCACGGAATTGTCCGGCACCTGCTGCATCCAAACGGAACCGCCGGGCAGCCAGAAATCCGGAAGCTCCGTCTGCCAGCCCTCCACCAGCTTTTGGCGGAACAATCCGTATTCATACCGCAGGGAGTAGCCCATAGCGGGGTACCCCTGGGTGGCCAGGCCGTCCAAAAAACAGGCGGCCAAGCGCCCCAGGCCGCCGTTGCCCAGGCCCGCGTCCGGTTCCTGCTCATAGAGGTTTTCCAGCTTGATGCCGTACTCGGACAGGGCCGTACGGACATTCTCCTCCAGCCCCAGATTGTAAAGATTATTGCGCAGAGAGCGGCCCAACAGGAACTCCATACAGAGGTAATAGATGCGCTTGGTATCGGTGCGCTCGGCGTTCTGCTGGAACTCCGCCCGGCCCTTGGCCATCAGCTCCCGAATGATCAGCGCCACGGCCTTATAATATTCCTCATTGGTCGCGTTTTGCAGAGAGACCCCAAAGGTATGGGACAGTTTATCCCGAATGGCCTCTTTGATTTGCGAGACGGTCAGGTTGTAATTCATTACAAAAGCCTCCATATACTATAGAAATTATGTGAAACTACCGCAAAAAAATTAGGATTACCGGTCCTTCTCAGCTCATAATATATGAATTATACACTAAAATCGCCGGAAAATCAATCTCTATATTCGCCCAATGATATTCCCTCAATTTGGTGAATGCAGACAGTTGCTGAAAAAAATACCATACAAATCTTACAATCAAAGCAAAATGTACGCGATTTCTTTCCTTTGATTGTAAGATTTGTATGGTATT
>CANONE010000145.1 GCA_947567585.1 uncultured Clostridia bacterium
GGCAAGTAAGTTGTTAATGCAATCATGACTGCCGTATATTCACTGTGTTCGTACTAGGCATCTTCAATGAATTGCTTTTCTTACTTCCTCGATACAGCTACACCCAAGCATAAAAGAAAGTTTCAGCTTGTTTCCGGTGATTGTGAAAAAATTGGAAAATTTATGAATAAATTGTGACAAAACGGTTGATTTTCTTTGAAGAGGCGGGTATACTTAGCTTGTGGTTTTTTCTAAAGCCGCAATAAATTATGGGAGGGCAAACCTTTTGGAAAAGTTACTTGCACGCTTCAAGCTCCAGGAGCATGGCGCCAATGTGAAGACTGAAGTCATCGCGGGCCTGACCACGTTCCTTTCCATGGCCTACATCCTGGCTGTCAACCCCAGTATGCTGGCCGCCTCCGGCATGGACCAAGGAGCGGTGTTCACCGCCACGGCTGTCTCCGCCTTCATAGCCACCATCATCATGGGCGTTTTCGCCAACTATCCGGTGGCGCTGGCCTCCGGCATGGGGCTAAACGCTTACTTTGCCTTTACCGTGTGCCCCATGGTAGCCGAAATGGGCGTTACCGACCCCTGGAAGGTAGCCTTGACCGCTATCCTTGTTGAAGGCGTCATCTTCATCATCCTGTCCATTTTTAAGTTCCGGGAAACCCTGGTGAACTCCGTCCCCGCCAATTTGAAGTACGGCATTTCCGCCGGCATCGGCCTATTTATCTCGATTGTGGGTCTGGAGGGCGCCGGCTTCGTGGCGGACGAGGCTTCTACCCTGGTGACGCTGGGCAATGTGGGCTCCCCCAATGTGGTGCTGGCTTTCGTAGGGCTTATCCTCATTGGCATTATGTGGCACTTCCATGTAAAGGGCGCTATCCTGTGGGGCATTCTGGGCACCTGGCTGCTGGGCATTATCGCCCAATTCACCGGCTGGTACGCGGTGAATCCCGAGGCGGGGGTATATTCTCTGATCCCCGATTTCAGCGGCGGCTTCCTGCCTCCGTCCTTAGCTCCCACCTTCTTCCAGTTTGACTTTAGCTTTATCGGCGCGCACTTTGTGAACTTTGCCGCCATTGTCTTCGCGTTCCTGTTTGTGGATCTCTTTGACACGGTGGGTACCTTAATCGGCGTGGCGGACCAGGGCGATCTCCTGAATGAGAAGGGCGAGCTGCCCAATGCCGGTCCCGCCTTAATGAGCGACGCCATCGGCACGGTGGTAGGCTCTGTGCTGGGCACCTCCACTGTGACCAGCTATGTAGAGTCCACTGCCGGCGTGGCCGAGGGCGGACGTACCGGCCTCACCGCGGTTTCCACCGGCATAATGTTCGTGCTGGCTTTGTTCCTGTCCCCCATCTTCCTGGCCATTCCCAGCTTTGCCACTACCCCCGCCCTGGTCTTCGTGGGGCTCTTGATGATGAAGTCTGTGCTGAAGATGAAGTTTGAGGGCGACATCGCCGACGTGGTAGGCGGCTTTTTGGCTCTCATCATGATGCCCTTCACCTACTCCATCGCAAACGGCATTATGTTCGGCATTCTGGCTTGGGTCATCCTAAAGGTCTGCACCGGCAAGGCCAAGGATATCCATCCGGTAATGTGGGTAGCCTTCGCGCTGTTCCTTCTGCGCATCATCACTCTGATCGCCGGATAAACAACTGCACGGAATAACATACCGCCTTAAATAAAACGGACCTCCGGATGGGGGTCCGTTTTATTGTAAGTTAGAATCCGTATTCATAGGTGGGGAACCGGCAAGTAAGGCGCCTGCGGATTCACAGCGCCACCCGCTCCCCGCCCATCCGCTGGAACAGCCGGGAGATCTCGGCTTGCAGGCCCTGGTATTCCGGCCGCTCCAGGGCATTGGAGCGGAATAGCTGGCGGGCGCATTTCTGGGCTTCTTTGAGAAGCCCCACATTCATGGAGATGTCGGCAATTTTCAGCTGGGGCAGGCCATGCTGGCGCTGGCCGAAAAAGTCGCCGGGGCCCCGGAGCTTTAGGTCGGCGTCAGCGATGGCAAAGCCGTCGGTGGTGCTTTTAAAGAGGCGCAGGCGCTCCAGCGTTTCCGGGTTCCGGCTGCCGGCAACCAGAATGCAGGTGGAGGCGTATTCTCCCCGGCCAATGCGCCCCCGAAGCTGGTGCAGCTGGGAAAGCCCGAAGCGTTCGGCGTTTTCAATGAGCATAATGGCGGCATTGGGCACGTCGACGCCGACCTCTACTACGGTTGTGGCCACCAAAAGCTTTGCGTCCCCTTTGGCAAAGGCTTCCATGGCCGCCTCCTTCTGGGCGGGGCGCATCTTTCCGTGCAGGAGCGCTATAGGGACGCCGGGAAAAGCTTCCCGAACCATCGCTTCGTAAGCCTCCAGGCTCATAACCCCGGAGCCGTCCTCTTCAATCAGCGGGCAAACCAAATATCCCTGCCGTCCCTGGTCCAGGTGCTTTTGCACGTAGCCAAAAGCCCGGGCCCGCTTTTTGGGGTCAATGAGATAGGTCTCAATGGGCTGGCGGCCAGGAGGGAGCTCGTCCAAGACGGAGATATCCAGATCTCCATAGGCCATCAGCGCCAAAGTTCGGGGAATGGGCGTGGCGCTCATAACCAGCAGGTGGGGGGAAGCCCCCTTTTGGGCCAAAGCCACCCGCTGATTGACCCCAAAGCGGTGCTGCTCGTCAGTAATAACCAAGCCCAGGTCCTTAAATTGCACCTTCTCGCTGATCAGGGCATGGGTGCCAATCGCCAGGTCAACCTCTCCCTGGGCCAGAGCCTGGTGCATAGCCCGATGGGCGGCGGGGGAAAGCGCCCCGGTAAGCAGGGCGCAGCGGACCTCGGCGGGCTCCAGCAGGGCGGAGAGGGACTGGTAGTGCTGGGCCGCCAGAATCTCCGTAGGAGCCATAAGGGCGGCCTGCCAGCCATTTTGGATGATCTCCCAGCATAGGGCGGCGGCAACCGCTGTTTTTCCGCTGCCCACGTCCCCCTGGATCAGCCGGTTCATGGGGGAGCTTCCCGCCATATCCTTCACCCCCTGGGCAATAGCCCGCTGCTGGGCTCCTGTAAGCCGGAAGGGCAAAAGCTGGGCAAAGGCTTCTGGGTACTGGCCTGTAATCCGATGGCGGTTGGGCTCCCGGCGGCCGTTCTTTATTTGCAGCAGACCCAGCTGAAGCACCAGGAATTCCTCAAAAATCAGACGCCGCCGGGCAACCTCCAGGTCTTCCGGGCTTTTAGGCAGGTGGACGCTTTCCAGCGCGTACTGAAGATGGCATAAAGAGTAGCGCTCCCGCAAGGACTGGGGCAGCGGATCCGGGCAGGGGTTTGGCAAAAGCCGGAGGGCGCTGTGTACGGCTGCGCTGATAACCCTGGAGGAAAGCCCTTGGGTCAAGGGGTAAATGGGGGCCAGGTCCTGCCCCTTTCCCTCCTCCGTAAATACCGGGGAGGCCATGGCCCAGCCTCCCTTCCCTTGGGTGAGCCGCCCCCGGAAGAGGTACGTGCCGTTCTCTTTTAAAAGGGTCATGACATAGCGGTTATTAAAGAAGGTCAGCTGCATATCGGCCTCTCCGTCTGTAGCGGCGGCCCGGTAGATACGCCGGCCGCCGCTGATGCGGATCTCCGCGGGGCCCCGGATAATCTGCGCTTTGATGACAGAGACACTGTCCAGCGGCGCTTGGGAGATGGGGAGGGGATGAGACCAGTCTTCATAATCCCTGGGGTAAAAACGAAGCAGCTGCCCCACCGTGAAAACCCCCAGCTTCCCAAAAAGCGCCGCCCGCTTCTCCCCCACCCCCTTCAGTTCGCGAATATCCATCTCAAATACCTGCATGGGGTGCCTCCTTCTATGGTCGCGGGACGATGGCCTTGCCGGTGCCCAACAGTCTCCACTGGAGGCCAGCGCCCCGCGCCCTGGGCAAGACGCTTTTTGAAAAAGGTTTCCTGCCCATCTTTAAAAAACTTTCCGTCCGGTTTTTCGGTTTGTTAACCGGGAGCCGCCGCCTCGCGGCCTTAGAGGACCGCCACCCGCTCCACCCCGGCGCACAGGCCCGAGGACTCGTCGGCGGAAAAGAGCACGGCGTCCAAGCGGCAGGGGCCCTTGGCCAGGTCAAAGCGGGCGGGCATTTTGGTGAGGTAGCGGTTAATAATAATCTCGGGCTTTACCCCCAGCACAGAGTGTATGGTGCCGGTCATACCCACATCGGTGATATAGCCGGTACCCTTTGGCAGCAGGCAGGCGTCGGCGGTGGGGACGTGGGTGTGGGTGCCGAAAAGGGCTGTCACCCGGCCGTCGGCAAAAAAACCCATGGCCCGTTTTTCGCCGGTAGCCTCCGCGTGGAAGTCCACCACGCAGAGCTTGGGGAGATCCGGGTCTTTCAGGATGCCTTCCAGCGTCTCGAAGGGAGAACGGAGGCTTTCCATAAAAACAGTGCCCATCAGGTTCACCACAGCTACCCGCACCCGGCCCAGGTCGGCGATGTAGAGGCCCTTTCCCGGCGTGGCGGCAGGGTAATTGGCCGGGCGCAGCAGCGGCGGGCAGGTATCGTATAGCTCATAGCTTTCCTTGCGGCGGAAGCTGTGGTTGCCGGTGGTGACCACATCCGCGCCGCTGTCTAAAAGATATTGCACGGCGGTGGGGGTAACCCCGTTGCCGTCCGCGGCGTTTTCCCCATTGACAATGGTGAGATCCACCTGCTTTTGCTTTTTCAAAGCGGGCAGCTTTTCCCGAAGAAACGCGCAGCCAATGCTGCCTACCACATCGCCGATACAAAGGATATTGATCATAGGGCTCCCCTTCTCCGATAGTCTTTTTTCCATTTTAGCACAAATGGGGTGTAAAAATCAAGGAAGAGCCGCTCCCTTTATCGGGGCGCGGCCCAAGGCGGCAGGAACGCTGTGCTGATTAGAGAACTACAGTGCTACGCGCGGAATGCTTTGATTCATTAATAATAACAAGAATTTGTTGTTTAAGTCTACATGCCGCTCTCTTTTTTTCGCTGCACAATGGTATAGCAGCGAAAAAAAGAGAGCGGCATGTAGACTTAAACAA
>CANONE010000146.1 GCA_947567585.1 uncultured Clostridia bacterium
CTTTTCGGAGTTTTAAAGCAGACTCTAAGTCTTCAAATCCGTTTTAATCTGCGTAGTAGAGATCTCCGGGGTGCGGGGCAGGTAGACCACATTGCAGTACTCTTTAAGAAAGTCAAATTTCCCCGCCCAGTCGTCCCCCATAACAAAGGTGTCCACCTTGTACAGCTGTACATCCGTCACTTTCTGTTCCCAGTTCTCCTCCGGGATCACCAGGTCTACATAGCGGATGGCCTCCAAAAGCTGCTCCCGCTTGGCATAGGGAAAATAGCATTTCTTCTGCTTGCTGTTCCAGTTGAACTCATCGGTGGAAAGAGCCACAATTAAATAGTCCCCCAACTCCTTGGCCCGTTTCAGCAAATTAATGTGTCCGTAATGAATCAAATCAAATGTTCCATAGGTTATTACCCGTTTCACTATAATCCGCTCCTTCTCTACTATATTCCGGCTGCGGGGCTCTGTCCCGTCAACCTTTTGCCTGGTACCACGTCCGCCCAGCGGCGGCCTCGGCCAGCATGGGGACGGAGAGGTTCACCGCGCCCTGCATTTCCTCCTGGAGAATCCGCTTGACCGTCTCCGCCTCCTCCTGGGGGCTTTCCACAATCAGCTCGTCGTGGACCTGCAAAATCATCTTGGCCGCAAGCCCCTCCCGCTCCAGCCGCCGGCTTACCCGGATCATGGCGATTTTGATGATGTCCGCTGCCGCCCCCTGGATGGGCATATTCCTGGCCACCCGCTCTCCAAAGGCCCGCATATTGAAGTTGGAGCTTTTCAGCTCCGGCAGGTAGCGCCTGCGGCCAAACATGGTTTCCACGAAGCCCTCCTCCCGGGCGCGGTCCGCCACGTCCTTCATATAGGCGTCTACCCCGGCATAGTTGCGGAGGTATTCCTTTATATATTCGTCCGCCTCCTTGCGGCTGACGCCGATATCCTTGGCCAGGGAGAAAGCGCCGATTCCGTAAACGATGCCGAAATTTACCGCCTTGGCCCTGCCGCGCAGCTGAGAGGTCACCAGCTCCTGGGGCAGGCCGAAGACTCTGGCGGCGGTAGAGGCGTGGATGTCCCTGCCCTCCAGAAAGTCCTCCCGCATGGCCGGGTCGTTGGCCACATGGGCCAGCACCCGCAGCTCGATCTGGCTGTAGTCCGCGTCCACCAGAACATAAGGCTTGCCGTCTTTTTGCTCCGCCGCGAAGAATTTCCGAAGCTCCCGGCCCATCTCCGTGCGTACAGGAATGTTTTGCAGGTTGGGCTCTGTGCTGGAAATGCGCCCGGTCCGGGTTTCGGTCTGGTTAAAGCTGGAGTGGATCCGCCCATCCGGCCCCACCACCTTCAAAAGCCCGTCGCAGTAGGTGGATTTCAGCTTAGCCGCCGTCCGGTACTTGAGAATCTCATCCACCACCGGGTTTAGATACCGCAGATCCTCCAGCACATCGGCGTTGGTGGACCAGCCGCTCTTGGTCTTTTTCCCGTGAGGCAGCCCCAGCTTTTCAAAGAGAGCCTCTCCCAGCTGCTTGGGGGAATTGATATTAAACTCGTACCCCACCTGCTCGATAATGGAGTCATGAAGCCGCTCCACTTCCGCTTCCAGCCGCTTGCCGTAGTCCTCAATGCTCCGCTTGTCCACGTAAAAGCCAATGTGCTCCATCTGGGCCAGCACAAAGCTCAGGGGAATCTCAATGTTCTCCAAAAGCTCCCGCTGGCCGTTGCCGTCAATGGCTTTGGAAAGGGCGGCGCAAAGCCCCGGCAGAGCGGCGGCGCGGTTCAGCGACTCATCTTCAAAATCCGGCAGAGCCACGCTGTACTCGGCAGCCAGCCGGGCCGCGTCGTAACCGCTGGCGGAAGGGTTCAAAAGGTAGCCCGCCAGGGCGGTATCCATGGCCACGGCCTCCATTTTGCATCCCAAAGACAGCGCCAGCCGGTGCAGGGGTTTGACGTCGTGGGTATATTTCTTGATCCGCGCGTTCATAAAGAAAGCCCGCAGGAAAGCCCCGTCAGGTTTTACCACCCAGAGGAAGTCTTTGTGGGCAAAGACCATCCGGGCAAGCTCCCCGGACTTGTCCCAATCGCAGGTAAACCAGGCCGCGCCCTCGTCCTCCAGGCGGGGCAGCATGGGCGCCGCGTCTGAAAGCTCCATCAGCTCCGGCCGGCCGGCGGTGGGGGCCGCCCCCTGGGGGGAAGCGGCGGCCGTCAGCCCGAACTTCTCAATCAGCGAAAAGAGTTCCAGCCGCACCATGGCGGCCCCGGCTTTCTGGGGGTCTCCGGCGGTTTTTACATAGGCGGATATGTCCGTGTCAATAGGCGCGTCCCGGCGGATCGTCCCCAAATCGTAACTGAGAAAGGCGTTCTCCCGGGAAGCCTCCAACTTCTTCCGGGCCGCCGGTTTGATGGCGGGGTCGTCCAGATGGGCGTAAATATTCTCCAGGGAGCCAAAATGCTTTACCAGCTCCCCCGCGCCTTTGGGGCCAATACCCGCCACGCCCGGGATGCAGTCGGAGGAATCCCCTTGAATGGCCTTCAGGTCGATCATTTGGGGCGGGGTCACCCCATATTCCTCCATGAGCTTTGCCTCGTCGTACACCGTAACCTGGGGCTGGCCGAATTTGGTGGTCGCCAGCCGCACCGTTGTACTGGAGGACACCAGCTGCAAACTGTCCCTATCCCCGGTGGCAATAACGCACTGGCCCCCCCTTTCCTCGCAGGCCCGGGCCAGGGTTCCCAGAATGTCGTCGGCCTCCCAGCCCTCGCAGGTTACAATCTGGTAGCCCAGGTCTTTCAGCAGCTCCTGCAAAACCGGCAGCTGTTGGGCCAATTCCTCCGGCATCCCCTTACGGTTTGCCTTGTACCCTGCGTACTGTTTGTGCCGGAAGGTGGGGGCCCGCATGTCAAAGGCCACGGCCACGGCGTCCGGCTGAACCTCTCCGGCAATCTTCTGAAACATGGTGAGAAACCCGTAGATGCCGTTGGTAAAATCTCCGGATTTTGTGGAAAGGAGCTTGATGCCGTAAAAAGCCCGGTTGAGAATACTGTTGCCGTCCAGAACCAGTAGTTTCATAGAGTGCCCTCCCAAATGAATAATGAACTGCCAGCCTATAAAGAAACCCCGGAGAATGCCGTCTCCGGGGTTCCGCTTTTGTAAAAGTAGTGGGGGAACTTTGATAATGAATATTATAACACGGATTTTCAAAAAATGCAAGAGAAAGTTTTACGCCGCGTACGGTAGGACAGCAGCACAGTTTTTTAGATCTGGTTTTCCTGGTAGACGTCTTTTATCAAAAGGTCCAAGTCGGCCAACGCGCTTAGCTGGCCGGCCCGCCGGCGGAACCCGGCGGCTCCCCGCAGCCCCTTCATGTACCAGGCGGCGTGTTTGCGGGCTTCGGCCATGGCCCGGCGCTCTCCCTTGTACTGGCACATAAGCCCAACATGCCTGCGCATAACCAGCAGCCGTTGGGTCAAGGTGGGCGGCGGCATCATCAGGCTTTCGTTTCGCAGATAGGCGTTGATATCCCGAAAAACCCAGGGGTTCCCCAGGGCGCCCCGGCCGATCATCACCATATCGCAGCCGGTTTTCGCCAGCATGTCTCCGGCGGAAAGGGGGTCTGTCACGTCGCCGTTGCCGATAACCGGGATATGCAGCGCCCGCTTCACGCTGCGGATGACTTCCCAGTCCGCCTGCCCTTGATAGAGCTGGTCCCGGGTGCGCCCGTGGACGCAGACAGCGTCCGCCCCGGCGGCCTCGCAGGCTTGGGCCACCTCCACCGCGTTGACGCCGCTTTGGTCCCAGCCCGCCCGGATTTTCACCGTAACCGGCAGAGAGACCGCCGCCTTTACCGCCCCGACAATCTCCCCGCAGAGGGCCGGGTCCCGCATCAGCGCTGAGCCCGCCCCAGGACCGGTGATTTTCGGCATAGGGCAGCCCATATTGACGTCAATCCCCGTTGGTCCCAGCAGGGAGAGCTTTTTGGCGGCCCTGGCCATACAGCCGGGCTCCGCGCCGAATATTTGCAGAAACACGGGCCCCTCGTCGTGGGAGAGGTCCGCTAAAGCCGCTGTTTTCCTGTCATCGAACTCCATGGCCTTGGCGCTGATCATCTCGCTGACCGTGTACGCCGCCCCCATCTCCCCGCAGATCCGCCGGAAAGCGGCGTCGGTAACCCCGGCCATAGGGGCCAAAGCCGCCATGCCCCTGACCTCCACGTCTCCTATCCTCATTCCGGCTACCCCTTCCAAACCTTGGTAAAGACCATCTGGGATGATTCGCCGAACTTCAGCCCCGCCTGCCGGGTGTAGTCCTGGTCCTCAATGGGGAGTCCATAGCTGGGCAGGAACTCCCGCATAAAGTAGTCCGCCTCCGGCAGGGCCATCTCCGCAATAGCCTTTGTAATGGTTTTTTCCGCCTTATGGAAATCCCGGTTCCCGCTTTGGCGCTCCTCCACGCACTTGATGACGGCGGAAATCCGGTCCGCCGCCTTCACCAGGGGCTTTAGGTCCTGGTCCCCAGGGGCGCTCATGGTCATCAGCTCCCGGTACTCCGGGCGCAGCTCCTCCGGCAGCATAGAGACCAGGTGCTCCACAGCCATGTCCTCCACCTCCCCATACGCCCGGCGGATTTCCTCGGAGTGGTACTTCACCGGCGTGGGCATATCCCCGGTAATGATTTCAGAAGCGTCGTGCAGCAGCCCCAGCGCGGCGGCCCGGTGGGGGTCATAGTTTTTATGGAACCGCCGGTTGCCAATGTTCGCCAGGGCATGGGCGATGAGCGCTACCTCCAAACTATGCTCGCAGATATTTTCACTGCGGGTATTGCGCATCAGACCCCAGCGATTGATGTATTTCATGCGGGAGAGCATGGCAAAAAAGTGGTACATCCCCAAATAGCCCCTTCCTCTTTATAGTCTAAATTTCTTCAAATTATACCACACCCCCGCCCCTTTGACCAGCCCCCGCCAAAAAATGAGGGCCCAAATGCAGAGGGTTCTCTTCTGATCTTTGGGCCTG
>CANONE010000147.1 GCA_947567585.1 uncultured Clostridia bacterium
TAACCAGTTTTCCGGGGGATTGGTGAAACCTTACCAGTTCGCCGACTATTTTCTCCATACCTCTGATATTACCTTTGACTTTACCCGCGGCAAAAACGAGATGATTATCCATAAAAACACCTCCGAGCCCTGGAAAGTGACTGTGGTGGACACCGGCCTGAACACCATGACCGGCGGCCGGGTAAAACGGGTGCGGGATTATATGGGAGACGAGCCTTTTCTGCTTACGTATGGCGACGGGGTGTCGGATATAGACATCGGCGAACTGGTAAGGTTTCACCAATCCCACGGAAAACTGGTTACGCTTTCCGCCTACAACGCGGGCCAGCGCTTTGGCGTGCTGGATGTGGGCCAGGATGGAGAAATCCGTGAATTCCGTGAAAAGACGCAGGGCGATGGAAATTTAATCAACATTGGCTACATGGTCTGCCAGCCCGCTTTTATCGACTATATATCCGACGACGCCACGGTGCTGGAAAAAGCCCCTTTGGAACGGGCGGCGAAGGAGGGGCAGCTCATGGCGTATAAGCACACTGGCTTTTGGCAGTGCATGGATACGGTGCGTGAAAAGGAATTACTGGAAAAGATGTGGGCGCAGGGTAAGGCGCCCTGGAAGGTATGGTGAGGGTATGAGGCGGTTTGATTTGGGGTTTTTCCAGGGGAAGCGGGTTTTTATTACCGGCCATACGGGCTTTAAGGGCGCTTGGCTTTGCAGGATTCTAACGAACGCCGGCGCACAGGTAACCGGTTACTCCCTTGCGCCGCCCACAGAGCCAAATCTCTATACGCTGGCGGGGATGGCCGGCAGGGTCCGATCCATAACAGGCGACGTCCGTAACCGGGATAAGCTGGCGCAGGCGTTTGGCGAGGCCAGACCGGAAATTGTGTTTCATCTGGCGGCCCAGCCCATTGTCCGGGACAGCTATAAGGACCCGGTGGCTACCTATGAGACAAACGTCATGGGGACGGTCAACCTGCTGGAGTGCGTCCGAGTCTTACAGGTACCTGTAAGGTCGGTGGTGATCGTCACCACCGACAAAGTCTATGAGAACAGGAACTGGGCATGGGGTTACCGGGAAAACGATCCCCTGGACGGCCGCGATCCCTACTCCAATTCCAAGTCCTGCGCTGAACTGGCCACGCATAGCTATGTAAGCAGTTTTTTTGCCCAACGGGATGTAGCGGTGTCTACCCTCCGGGCGGGCAACGTTATTGGCGGGGGCGACTTTGCCAATGACCGGATCATTCCAGACTGTGTAAGGGCCGTTCAGGCTGGGAAACCTATTATTGTAAGGAACCCTTATTCGATTCGGCCTTACCAGCATGTGTTGGAGGCGTTGTTTGCCTATCTGATGGTGGCCCAGCGGCAGTACGAGGACAAAAACCTCGCCGGATGGTACAATGTGGGCCCCGAAGATCAGGACTGCGTTACTACAGGCCGGTTGGCGGATATGTTCTGCCACAGTTGGGGGGGCGGGGCCGCCTGGGAAAACCATGCGGAACCGGGCGCGCCCCACGAGGACAGCTTTTTAAAACTGGATTGCTCTAAGCTGAAAACCGTGTTTGACTGGCGCCCCCGGTGGAACGTGGAAACGGCGGTTGCAAAAACAGTGGACTGGACCAAGAGCTGGCTGCAAGGCGACAGCGCAGGGCCGGTGGATAAACAGATAGACGAGTATTTGGAGAGGTTTTGAGGTGGAAAATGCGTTCAACAGAAGAAATTAAGCAGGAAATTCTCTCCCTGGTAAAAGAATATCACCAGGCCAGCGAGAGTACGGCGCAGCCCTTTCAGCCGGGCCAGAAGATTCCCTATTGCCGCCGGGTTTACGATGCCCGGGAGCAAATCAATCTGGTGGATTCGGCGCTGGAATTTTGGCTTACCGCCGGACGGTTTTGCCGGCAATTTGAGAGCGGCCTAGCCGCTTTTTTGGGAATCAAGCATGTGGCGGCGGTAAATTCCGGATCATCCGCTAATCTGCTGGCCTTTATGACCCTGACCTCGCCTCTGCTTAAGGAGCGGGCCATCCGGCCCGGCGACGAGGTAATCTGCGTGGCGGCCGCTTTTCCCACCAGCGTGGCTCCCATCCTTCAGTTTGGGGCGGTTCCCGTATTCCTGGACGTGCGGCTGGGCACGTACAACATTGATGTTTCCCTTCTGGAGGAAGCGCTTTCCCCAAAGACGAAATGCGTGTTTTTAGCCCATACGCTGGGAAACCCCTTTGACCTGAAAGCCGTGAAAGCTTTCTGTGACAAGCACGGCCTATGGCTGATTGAGGACAACTGCGACGCCCTTGGCGCGGCTTATGACTTGGGCGGCGGCTGGCGGAAGACCGGTACCATCGGCGACTTGGGGACGTCCAGCTTTTACCCGGCCCATCACATAACGATGGGCGAAGGCGGAGCTGTCTACACAGATAACGATCTGCTCAGCCGGATTATGTTCTCTATGCGCGACTGGGGCCGGGACTGCGTGTGCCCGCCCGGCACAGACGGCGCCTGCGGCCGCCGGTTTGAAGGACAGTACGGGGAATTGCCCATAGGATATGACCACAAATATGTGTATTCCCACCTGGGCTACAACCTGAAAATTACGGACATGCAGGCCGCTGTAGGCTGCGCGCAGCTGGAAAAGCTGGAAGGCTTTATTGAAAAGCGCCGGACGAACTGGCAGATTCTCCGGGACGGCTTGGCAGGACTGGAAGACAAGCTGGTCTTACCGTATAGCGAAAAGGATGCTTGGCCCAGCTGGTTCGGCTTTTTAATTACGGTTCGGGAGGGTCTCAGCCGCAAGGATATTATTCGATATATCGAAGCGCAGGGCGTACAGACCCGGATGCTTTTCTCCGGCAACCTGCTCCGGCACCCATGCTTCGACCAATGGCGGAAGACCGGAGAGGGCTACCGGGTTATAGGCGGCCTGCGCAATACGGACCGGATTATGAACGATACCTTTTGGGTTGGAGTCTATCCAGGAATGACAGAGGAAATGCTGGCCTATATGATACAGGCCATTCAGCAATCTGTTTCCTGATAATATAGGAAACAGCCGCCGCCTTTACGGACGGCGGCTGTTGGTTATGCATGGCAGCGCTTACCGCGCAGCTTTCCAACGAACGCCTGCGCCGGCTATAATCTTTGCTTGCAATGCGCCGATGATCGTATTATAATTATAGATAGTAAATTGGGAGAGGTTGGGATTTAGATGCGTATTGAGGTTCATAATAGGAATAGCCGGTTGTCTGTGATGAAGCCCGGGACTTGGGCGGATTCTACGCCAAAAAAGGAAGACGGCGCGCCTATTAAAGACCAGGTGGCTATTTCTCAGGAGGGAAAGGAAAGCCTTTCTCAGGCTGTGGAGCTTTCCCCCATTGAGAAGGCCATGCGGAACACGGCGAGGGAGGATTTCATGGCCCAGTTGGACGCTTGGCGGCAGGAACACCAGTTGGAGGTAAACTGGAACGCCCTGGTAGACCCGGACGGCAGCGTCTATGCCAAAGCCTATGTATCCTCTCTGGCCGGCCAGCTTTCGCAGACCCGCCAAACCGTTGAGAGCTACTACCAGGAAGGCCATAAGGAAAATCTGCGATTCCAGAACCCCTACAATCACCTGGTGGAAAAGTATCAGTACTCCGCCTCCCCCTACTTTCGCGGGGATATGAGCGAGGCACAGCGGGCCATGGCTTTCCGGCAAGAGCGGGCCCTGCTGTGGGGCGGTTCCGTGGTCCTAAACGATCCCTGGGCCTTGGCGGCCAGCGGAGGCGTTCCCAGCGGCGAAACCGTAGAAGCCGCCGCCCGAAAGGCCGCCCGCGACGCCATTGACGCCCTTGTCGCCCAATACAAAAAGTCCCGCCCGCAATAAAGGCGCGTTCTTCCCCTCAGCCAACTGCCGCGCCCACAAGCCGGCTGTCCTCACCATAATCAATTCGGCATAAAAAGTTTCGTCAACCTTTTTTAGAGGTTGCAGGTGGAAACCGTCTTGCGCCGGCCGTACCGGCAAGATGAAACCTGATTTCTACCACCTTAACAAGCAAAGGAGCCAACAAAACATGAGCGAGAATCTTGAAAACTGCACCCACGATTGTTCCTCCTGCGGGGTAGACTGCCCTTCCCGCCAGGAACCGGAAAGCATGCTGGAAAAGCTCAACGACCTGAGCTCTGTCAAAAAAGTAATTGGCGTGGTCAGCGGTAAAGGTGGCGTCGGCAAGTCCCTGGTTACCGCCATGCTGGCCACCACCCTGCGCCGCCGGGAGAATTCCGTGGGCATTTTGGACGCGGATATCACCGGCCCCAGCATTCCGAAGTGCTTCGGATTAAAAGGCATGGCCACTGCGGATGAAAACGGCATTTATCCCCGGGACACTAAAACCGGCATCAAGGTAATGAGCATCAACCTGCTTTTAGACGAGGAGACCGCCCCAGTGGTGTGGCGTGGCCCGGTGATTGCCGGAGCCATTAAGCAGTTCTGGGGAGACGTGGTCTGGGGAGACGTGGACTATATGTTTGTGGACATGCCTCCCGGCACCGGCGACGTACCCCTGACGGTGTTTCAGTCCCTGCCCGTAGACGGCATTATCATTGTCGCCTCTCCCCAAGAGCTGGTGGGAATGATCGTCTCTAAGGCTGTGGAAATGGCAAAAATGATGGAGGTGCCTGTTTTGGGGCTGGTAGAAAATATGAGCTACTTCAAATGCCCGGACTGCGGCAAGGAGATCCAGGTATTTGGCGAGAGCCATATTGAGGAAGTAGCCGCCAAGTACTCCCTGCCGGTCCTAGGCCGCCTGCCCATTGACCCCACGCTGGCCTCCGCCTGTGACAGGGGAATCATCGAGCTCTTTGAGGGCGGCTGGCTGGAGAAGGCCGCCGATATCATTGAGGGTTTACAGGAAGGCAACGCCTAATTTGGGCGTATTCCGGCGCCAGAGCTCCGTCTCTCTTTTGTGGAAGCATCTCTTTAAAAAACAGAAAAGACTTGCACTCTCCTAGCGGGG
>CANONE010000148.1 GCA_947567585.1 uncultured Clostridia bacterium
TTCAAAAAGGGGTTGAAGAGGGCGTTCCATTTTTTGTTTTCGTTGATCGCAACGTATATGCAGAATACGGAATTTACGATTTAAATTCCAAAGAAATAGATTCAGGAGAGTGTTCATTAAAATTTAAAGCCACGAAAAACATAAATGTATTTCGATTTATACGTGAGATACGGTCTATCAGGCAAATATCTATTACAGAGTTTGATAAAGTTGCAGATATAAAGGATTTCCTTAGTAAGCAATGGGCGGATATGTTTAAAACCTACCTGGCATCCATAAAAGAACAAAAAGAAATCGAACAGTTAAGAGACAGCATTAATAGTATGAATGTTCTAATGGAAAAGATGGATAAAATTCTTGATGTTGTTGGTAAAGAAGTACTAAAAGGTTCTCAAACAGAATATCAACAGATAGTAGAAGAAACTGAAAAAGCCGAAGCCAAATCAGTCTGTTTATTGATAGGAAAATATATTAAAATTGATGTAAGCAAGAAAAGAAACCCCAAGCGGCGAGACCATGTTATGGCATTTTTAACGGCACTAAATGATATGTATGATCAACAAGTAGAACTTGCCACAACACGCAATGTATCACCAGACGATATTTCTACGGATATTGCGAATATTGTAGCCAACACCTTTGACCAAACACTTTTAGCTTCTGGAATGACTATTAGATCAATGGCTTTTCTAATACATGAAGAAATTAGCAGTATACATCCATATCTACAAGACCCGGATAAAATGAAAGAAATATATGCGCTACTCTGTTCAGGACCATATTACTATCGTGTTTTTCGTGTTATCAATGATACGGTAGATTAAACTGGAGCATTCTCCTCCTCTTGTTTACCTCCGTTGCTTGTTGTCATATATGAAAACACCGCCCATAGTCTCGCACTTGGGCGGTGTTCCGTGTAATGTGATAGATTTTATTGTCGTATTGTAATATTTTTTGTGGTTTAATGCGCTTTCCTATTAAAATCGTTCCCGTGTCTCCTTTGGGACCGGGGTCTCCGTTAAGACCCGAACCACCCTGCGGACCTGCGGGGCCAGTGGCACCCGTTGCGCCAGTCGCGCCAGTCGCGCCCGTTGCTCCAGTGGCACCGGTGGCTCCGACAGGACCGCCGGCAGGGCCAGTGGGCCCCTGCATGGGAGAGACCGTCAGGGCGCCCTGCATCTTCGATTTGAGGAAAAGCTGGTTCTGCACGGCAGTCTCCAGCATACTGCGGACGCTCTCGTTGGCGGCCAGCACGTCGCCGACCGTGGCGGGCGGACCGCTGAGACCCGGCAGAGTGCCCAGAATATATTGCAGTTTCTCGCCTTCCGCATTGAGAATATGGCTCAGGCCCAGCTCCTCCATGGCGATGGAGGAAAGAATCTGGTTGACCGCATCCTCCCGCTGGATGGGCGGGTCAATGTTGGGGAAACTTGGCATTGACATAGAAATGAGTCTCCTTTCAAGCCTTGGGCGCAGACCATAGTGCACCAGAATGCCGGTATTGAGCGGGGAGGCTCTCTCCGGCGAAGCTCCCACGGCATCTTATGCACCCGCCAAGCGCTAAGTTCCCGCGTCACAGGTTGGTTGCAGCAGAGAACAGCTCTGTCTGCATGCGGATATCAGCGCGTTTAGCTGCTTTCGTCCTTTGGTAGTAGTACCCGTCAGAATAAATTCCTACGAACTGCCAACTAGGGTTCGTATTGATTAGTTCTTTGTAATATTGTTCTTGAGTGGTCAAACTGTCTAAATAATCTTGAGCTTTTGTGCTGACACGGCAGTAGGCAGCCATCTTCTTCAAAGATTTCTTTTGAGGAGAAATCTCTTGAACAGCAGCCATGGTTTCAGTCTCCTATCCACTCATCTACTGGAAGTTCAACCTTTGCTTCTTTTACACGTATCCCTTATTAACCTCGTGTTGCTACTGCTATTTCATTCAAAATGGTGTATATTCATACTGTTTTAGCTCTGAGCGTATAAAATGCAGGGTGACTGACTTTCGCAATCCCCTGCCTTTGACCATATTGATTTACCTTTCAGTTTAGTATTACTTCTATTCTCTCGGTTTCTTCTTGCTTTTTCAATAATCGCAGACCTCATCAAAAATTTGGTTGTCGGACTCCAAGCCAAGTAGAAAGCGATTATTTCCAGGCATAAAATCAGCGAGGGCATTTTGGACTTTCCAAAAAAGATTGTCCAAAATACCCTCGCCAGTTCAGTTGTCATGTGTTGATAAAAAAGATGCGGCGGCGTTTTCGGGCACAAGCGGGGCAGCCACTTCCACAAAACCGACTGTCAGGAGATGTATGCCAGTTGTGGCCACAGACCATGCACTTTAACCACACTTTTTTATTGGATCGCGCAGAATGATCTTGTGGGGAATCTAAATTTCTTTCATAATCCCATTCCTCAATCAGGGCAGGACGCTCCTCAGTAATACTGCCCAGCTTTTTAGAATAATTGGCACAATAGGGACAATTATGTCCTCGTCCACTCCGGTTGGAGATGGAAGTCTTCCATTCATGTCCCTGTTCGCACTGCCACCAAACCACTTTTCCGCTTCTGGGGGTTACATCCCACGGTGTAAGATCCTCATTTTTTTCAGAATGCCACTGGGCAGCAAGAGCAGGATAGCAGTTTTGCAGGCAGTATTCTTTACTCGGACGGATGGCCTGAACAATAAGGACATCTGACCGTAAGTAATGTCATTAAGTTGGTACGTAAGGGGGCTCGCCAAAGGGACAGCGTGGTTCAAAAAAGAGCAAACGGAATTGAGCGGGGGAAAAATAGACAACAAAACCAGGCGAAGAGGACTCCGCCTGAAAAAAGAGTGTGAAAAGGGGTTCAGTGTGCGGAGACGTAGCAGGAGGAAATGCGGTTGCCCGTGATTTTGGGCCTTGGCACGGTTCGGCCGGGGCGGATAGGGAGCAGTTTTTGCCAAAGGAGCGGGAGGGGATCGGAGATTGCCTCTCTGAGGAAAGCGCAACAGGCAAAAGCGGCGTCAGAGAAATTAACGCGGCATTGATACTTGGATGCGCCTTGAGCGGTATCTACAATCCAGATAGACGCCTGGGTAAAGTTGAAGATGAGAAAACTAGCGAAAATCTCCTGAAGGACGAGATCCGGCTTCTTGGCATGAAGATGGATGAGGCCAACGGCGTATTTCAGGCTGCGGAAGGAAGTCTCGATCCCCCAACGCATGGCGTAGAGGCGTCTCAAGGCGGCGGGCGGGAAGCACTTCGGACCCAGGTTTGTGATGAGAAGCTCGGTATCGTTGTTTTCTGTTTTAATACGGACGATTCGAAAAGAAAGGACAGAAAAGCTAGTATTTCCCGGCTCTAAATCGTCGAAGGTCATCTGGGGCGGGATGCGGTAATAGGAGGCTGGAACCACAAGGCCCTGCTGCTCCAGCTGCCGCGCTGTCTGCCGACCCAAGGTGATCTGGACAGGAATATCAAATTGCGCTGTGTCAGGGAGCTTCAGTCCGTAGGCGACGGTTCGGTTTTTGTCCCGGAGGCGGATGAGGTAGTTCCAGCCCTTTCTCTCCAGGTGGGCCAGGTTATTGTAGGCCTCGTACCCTCGGTCCGCTAAAAGGATGACCGGGCCGGAAATGACCGAACGGTCCACCATGGCACATAAGGCCGCTTTCTCATTTTTTCGCGTTCTTTCTGGACAATTACGTCGGTATAAATGCCATTTTGCAAATCATAAAGCGCATTCAAATGCCAAAGATTCCAGCCGTGCTGACGCGCTGTCCCAGGCCGATAGGAGGCGGGGTCCCCGGGATACGCGGCGGACTTCAGGTCGGATCCGTCCGCTGCCAGCAGACGGTATCCCTGAAAACGCCTGGTAGGGCGCAGGCAGGCGGTAAACCGCTGGAAAAGCGTCTCCATCGCTGATGGAAGCAGCTTCTCCCGCTGCTGGACCAATGCCGAGGCAGATGGTGTCCCCTCCCTGTTTTTGAAGCGTCTGATCAAGGCCTTTCCCATGCTGTTTTCGCTCATGGTGAGCAGCAGGGATATCACCGTCTCAAAACTCAGTGTCCAGGGCCGGGTGAAGTCTCGTCCGGGCCGCCGGACAAACTGCTCCAGCGTCTCCCCCAGTTTCCGAATCAGCGAATGTAGGACCTCCCGCAATATACCTGGTGTGTATTTCATGTGCATCTTCCTCCTGAAAAGCAATTTCACTTTTCAGGGCTTTACCGCACATTTTTTCGTATTTGTCAAGCCTTTTTACGCTTTTCTCTGATTTATTTCACTTATGATTTTAACTTAATGACATTACTAGCCGTAAGTGTTGGTTGCAGATCAGATATTGATTGCGAGGAATACAGTCACCTTTACTTAGACGATCTTTCACACTGGCCTGCCACACAAATTCTCCGCGCCGCCACCAATATTTCCTGCCGGAGCAGTACAGTACTTGATCCGGCGTTAACGGGAAATTGAGTGCACTATCCCATTCCTGTGCCAATTCTGGATTTCGGGTAAACAAAGAATTATCTGTGCAGACGGCACGATTATTACAAAAGGGACACCTCTTTAAGGGGGAAAGCCTACGCTATTTGGAAGACGGCAGACTGGAATTGAGTAACAACCGCGCTGAGCACAGCATAAAACCCTTTGTGATGGGCTGGAAGAACTGGCTGTTTTGCCAACCACGCCAGCTGGTGCACAATCCAGCACGATGATCTACACCTTGATTGAAACGGCAAAGGAGAACAAACTTGACCCGCACCGATACCTGCTTTGGGTTCTGCACAGTGATTTTACACGCTGGTTGATTTGACGCTTACTTTTCTTTTTTGCGAAACTCATTCTACCTTATCATGAACTGTGAACTGCCTTCACTGGTTAGACAATACGATATACAAGCCCTACCAGTACCTTCATTTTGATACAGTGACAAAAACGACTACTTTCCGCACAAGAAAGTAGCCGCTATGACATTGATATCTGTATTA
>CANONE010000149.1 GCA_947567585.1 uncultured Clostridia bacterium
AAATCATCCTCCACTGTGGTGAAGACCATGTAAACACTGTGATCGCCGGAATTCAGCTTTTTCGTCAGCTTAAACGCCTCGATAGCGCTTCCAGGACGAACCAAGCCGGAAAGATAAAGCTCATCTGTCAATGACTCGTCGCTATACATATCAAAGTACATATCGTAATTGTTTTCTGCCGCGTTCGCCAGATATCCTGAGAAATTTTCACCGTCTACACTGAAAGCCTCCGCTTCATATTCCAGCATCAAATTTCCCTGCTCGACTTTTTTTGCCATCTCATCCACCGCGTTTTGCAGCGCGTCCGGATCCCGCACCACCGTAGTGCCTTCCGCGTAGGCTAACTGGGGGTTGCCGAGGATTTCCTCCTCCGGCTTGTCGGGCTTCATGATGTAGCTGCGGACCAATAAAAAGCAAACCGCCACTAAAAGCACCGCCAGCAAGATAATAATCAGCCGCTGGGCGGAGCGGTTCTTTTCTGCCATGTCGGACCTCCTAATCTTTACTTAAGTCATGAACCGGACAAGACCTCGCCGGTTACTTCACAAGTATAGTCGGCAGAAAAGAATAGGAAATTAAGGCCGGAAAAAGAAAATTTTTAAAAGGGCGTTATGCCATAGAAAGCGGTTGCTTTTTTCAATAAACTTAGCGAAAACACAAAAGATTTTTTCCAATCTTGCCATTACATATTTAATGTATCTCCCGGCGGGCGTTTCCAGTCTATTTCAGCCGCCATTCCAACGAATAGACTGCGGCTTCTGGGCGGCGGTCTATTCCTCCGCTGTCAAAAGGAAAACGGCGGCTTTCTTACCGGATACCAGCAAATCATGGCGCTGGGCCAGACAAAAGGGGGCGTTTTCCAAGGCGGTCAGCAGGTCTTCCTTCCCGGCGGTCAGGATAACGGCCCGCCCCCCTGGCTTCAGGACAGCCGCGAATGCCTGGAGCATAGCTTGGTAAAACGCGGCCAAGGGGACCCCTGCGGTTTGGTAGAGCCCCCAGGGCGGGTCCGTGACAATGGCGTCGACGCTGTGGGCCGGCAGCCAGTGGGGGAGACGGAGGGCGTCTCTCTTTTCCGCCGCCACGCTTTGGGGAAGCCGCTGCCGGGTATAGCGAATGGCTTCTTCATTGGTATCGGAAGCGGCGGGCCGGCAGGCGGGGAAGCGGCGGGCCATTTGGGCGGGGATGGCGCCATAGCCGCAAAAGGGGTCCAGAATAACCTGGCCGGGGCGCGGGCCGGCCAGCCAGCACAGCATATACGCTATTTCCGGATGAAGCTCCCCGGGGTGCAGGAGCTTGTCGTAGGCTTTGTGGCGGGTCAGGCGCTTCATGAAGTATCCCCGCCCCTCGCTGCGGACCAGCACCCAGAATTCCTGGTCGGGCAGGCTGCGGTCCACCTTAAGCCGGGTCTGGGCGGAAAGCTTTTTTTCCAAAGCCTCTTTGGCGGCTTTGCTGACCCCGGTGAGCTGGTTTTGGCAGGAGGTAACCAGCCGGAAGCTTTTTGCCCTTGGGGAGGAGGGCCTTGCGGCCGCCCAATTGACAGGACATGCGGGGAGCGCGCGGAGGAACCGCTCCAGGCCGGCCTTGTCCGGTTTGGCGGCGGCCGTGTGAAGAAGGACAAAAAGGTTGTTGAAGCAGGGCGGCTGGCAGCCGGCGGCCGGCAGAGATGAACGGAACACCACTGCGCCCTCCAGGAGGGAGAGAATACGGGGCGGCTCCGGCAGCTGATTCAAAATCTCTCTGACAATATTTTCCGCGCCGGAGGCGAAAGTGGCAAAAAAGGTTTGCGTCATAGGGGAACTCCTTTCCTTTGCTTCCTTTTTCTCAGAACTTGCGGCGGTAGGATTTGTGCCTGGATCTCCGGAGGATCGCGGACGCCAGTCAGGAGCGAGGCCGCGGGCAGTATCGTGACCGCTGGGGTCTTGCCACGCGGCCGGCGGTTAAATTTGCCAAAAAGGCGAGGGTACGCTCCACACCGGCACAGATTCTTATTTCTAGGCACATATTTTAGCTTGAATTTTTTTTGCGAAGAAGATATAATGTACGCAAAGCGCAGATTGGGAGAAGCGTTTCTCTTTTCCTGGGGAAAAGAGCCGGCCTTCTCTCAGCGGGTGTATGAAATGACAGGGACGCTACAGCGGCTTTTGTCAGCGGAAGAGAGGAAAAGAGCCGTGAAAAGAATACAGGAATCGGCGGAAAACTATCTAGAGACTATTTTGATTTTGCACGAAAGAAAGGGGTCCGTGCGCTCCATTGATATTGCCGCGGAAATGGAATTCAGCAAACCCAGCGTCAGCGTGGCCATGAAGCATCTGCGGGAAAAGGGACACATTACGGTCAGCGCGGACGGGCTTATCTCTCTCACCGCCGAAGGGCGGCGCATCGCGGAGGGTGTGTACGAGCGGCACCTGCTCTTTACGCGGTGGCTGTCATCCCTGGGCGTACCCCAGGCAGTGGCCGAGGAAGACGCCTGCCGTATAGAGCATGTAATCAGCGAAGAGACCTTCCGGGCCATTCGGCGGCATGTGGACGGCCCCAACTAACATATTGTAAACCAAACGCACCCAAAACGCAACGCCGGAATGCATAGCGCCCGGGAAGCGAATAAAAGGTTCTTAAGTATCCTTAAGGGGCTTCTTTCAAGAAGGTTCTTAAGCCGCCGGAGGCAGAGCGCCCCGCACACCATATTCTTCGTCAGGAGGTTTCTTCATGTATGGCGCTATTCTTGGCGACATTGCCGGATCCCGTTTTGAATTCAGCCGCCCAGAACGCTTTGACTGGCGCACCGAGGAGCTTTTTCACGGCATGAGTAAGTATACCGACGACTCTGTCCTTACCATAGCCACCAAGTACGCCATTCTTACCGGCGTGCCGTATCCCCGGGCCTACCGCCATTTTGGCCGCCGGTATATGCAGGCGGGCTATGGGCCTATGTTTAAGAACTGGCTGCACGCCCAGTCCGAGCGGGGATACGGGAGCTTCGGCAATGGCTCGGCCATGCGGGTCAGCTTCATCGGCCGGTACTTCCAGGAGCTGGAGGAGGTGGAAGAGCAGGCGCGGCTGAGCTCCGTCTGCACCCACGACCATCCCGAGGGCGTGAAAGCCGCCCAGGCTGCTGCGGCGGCGGTCTATATGGCCCGCACCGGCGCCAGTAAAAAAGAAATCGCCGCATATATCCACAAAAAATACAGGTATGCCGTCCGCAGGCCCCTTTACGCTTACCGCCCCTTTGGCAAATTTGACGTGACGGCTATGGGAACCATGCCCTTGGCCATCCGCTGCTTTTTGGAATCCGAGGATTGGGAGAGCTGCATCCGCAATGTGTACAGCGTCCGGTGCGACACCGATACGGTGGCGTGCATTGCCGGAGGCATTGCCGACGCTTTTTACGGGGGCACGGGACAGGATGAGGACGCCCTGCTGCGGCGCTTTCTCATCCGCCCCAATCGGGTAGGAGCCTTTGACACATATTTGTATGACTGGGCCACCAAGGAGCCTGACAGCCTTCAAAAGGAGAAAGGAGATGTAGGAGACGATGATAATAGAGACGTACCAATCTAACCTTGTGCTGCGCATATTGAAGTCCGGCGAAGTATACCGGGCCAAGCCGAACCTGGGCCTGCGGGGGGAGTACAACGCGCTGATCGATATGTTTGGGCTGCACTGCGAATGCCCAATTTTCGCCGTGGTCAAGGGAAAAAAGCAGAATACAGGCGGCAAGGTTTCCGGTTCCGTCCGGTTGACGCTGGACGTGCCTATGGAGCATATCCGCCTGACGGAGTACGGCGAGTGGGCCGACTTTCTCTATGCTTTCAAGTTTACCCGCCCGGGCAACTACAAGTCCCTGCGCCCCGATTGCGAGGAAATCACGGTGCGCCGTTACAATGAAATTTTAGAGAACCTCAAAACCCAAAAAAAGCCCAGCCAGTACGACTGCCCTCAAGTCGTTTTGGAAAAAATTGAACCCGGCTGGCTAAAGAGGGTGAAGATTTTCGGAAAGTCCGGCCTTCTTACCCGCTTTTTCCACCACTGAGCCGGAAGATTCTCCAACTGGTACAAAGCGAACCCCGCCGGCCGCCAGCCAGCCTTACGGAACAAACAAAATCCTGAACAAAAGCCTTGTCCGCTTTTTCGAAAGTGGCGGAAAGCCGGGAGGCTCCCCGCGGTCTCGGCCCCCTTGCCGGCGCTTGCAATTGCCGGGGGAATATGATATAATGCAGATAAAGCGTACGCTGGAAGAAGCCTTGGAGTGCGAAGCGCTTCCCTTTTCCTTTGGAAAAGCGGCGGCTTTCTCCAGGCGAATTTATGGTAGAATGGCCGCGGCCCCTACGGGGGTGAAACCCAGTTACCAGAAGGAGGATGCCTTATGTCACCGAAAATGGTTGAACTGCACGATGTGGATGTTCCGTCTTTTTTGAAGCTGCTGGACAGCTGCGAGGGCGAGGTGTACTTGATGACCCGTGACGGCGACCGGCTGAACCTGAAGAGTAAGCTCTGCCAGCTGGTGGGCTTAACGGCCCTGATAGAGGGCGGAAAAATTGCGGAAGCTTTTGTAATGTGCGAAAAGGAAGCGGACGAGTCGAAGCTATTCCGGTTTAATCTTTTTAAGAAGTCGGACGACGGTAAAGAGTAAGAGCCTATGTTCACAGCCGAACAACGCCTGGTGAACGAGGACCTTTTACGCCGGCCTAGGCGGGTTCGAGCAGGGATACTCGCCGTATGGCATGGGAAGTTGAACGGCGGACGGTGTAAAAGGAATCGTTTCTGTGGCGTTTGTGGGTTATGAATACAGGTTCTAAACCAAACATTGCGCCGTAGAGGCCCCCGGACCGGGGGCCTTCTTTATTGCCAGACCGTACAATTAGGCTCTTTCCGCCCCAACCGCCAGAGTCTGTTTTAAAACCGGAGAAATGCCAGAATTTTCGTTGAAGATGGA
>CANONE010000150.1 GCA_947567585.1 uncultured Clostridia bacterium
GGTATGCACATTGAACTTAGGTAAAATACGAGTCTTGGTGGTAGATGACTCCATTGTGGCCCGAAAGACAATTATGGACGGCCTGGGGAAGTTCCCCCGCATCGAAGTAATTGGATATGCGATTAACGCTATGGACGCAGAGCGGAAGGTACGGTCGCTCAATCCCGATGTGATGACCTGCGACGTGCAGATGCCGGGGATGACGGGGATTGAGTTTCTAAAAAAACTGCTGCCCCAGCATCCGCTGCCGGTAGTACTGGTCTCGTCGCTGAACCTAAAGGTTTTCGACGCCCTGCATGCCGGCGCGGTGGGCTTTGTCCGCAAGCCGGACGGGGTACAGAGCCGGGAAGCTTTCGTACAGTCTTTGGCGGAGGCGGTCATAGAGGCTTCCAGCGCGAAGGTGCGCAGGCCCGCCCAGGTGAAAGCTCCCGAACCGGAAGCGGCGCCCATGCTTCCCTTGGGGCCCTTGACCCTTAAGCAGCCTTATATTGTGGGGCTGGGGGCTTCTACCGGCGGAACGGAGGCGACTTTAGAGGTAATGAAGCGGCTGCCTGCGGACATCCCGCCCATGGTGATTGTGCAGCATATGCCACCGGGATTTACAAAAATGTATGCCGAGCGGCTTAACAAGCTCTGCCGGATGGAGGTCCGGGAGGCGGTCAACGGGGATAAGCTGGCCAAGGGCTTGGCCCTGGTGGCCCCCGCCGATCTGCAGTGCCGGATCAACCGCACAGCCTCGGGGGAATATTACGTCAGCTGCACGCCGGGGGAAAAGGTCAGCGGGCACCGGCCGTCGGTAGACGCGCTGTTCCACTCCATGGCGGATAATGTGCGCTGCAAGATGATCGGCATCATTATGACCGGCATGGGGGCGGACGGTGCGGAGGGACTTTTGCGGATGCGCCAGCGGGGCGCGTATACCATTGGTCAGGACAAGGAATCCTGCGTTGTGTACGGTATGCCCGGCGTAGCTTTTGAAAAAGGCGCGGTATGCGAACAGGCCAGTTGTGAACGAGTAGCCAGCGTTCTCCTGCGCAGCCTTCAAACCAACCGCTAGCGGCGTGGCGTTGCCCCCAAAGCCATAGGGGCGCGCTTGGCTGTGGGAACCCGTTAGCTGGGACGGCGCGGGTTCGGGGGGGTGATGGGAAGGCTTTTTGCGGGACTTTTTGGTTCCGCTGGGCTGGATAATGTGGGTGAAAGCCTGCGGGACCCCAGAAAGAATTCAATTATTATCGGATAGCCTCTTAATTTTTCGGGGAGGCTATCCGATAATTTATATAGCAAGAAAATTCGCAGTAAAGTTTTTACCGGAAAAGAGGGATGCGATATGATTACATCACCCTATAACATAAATCCTGTCAATGGTACTGTGCGGGTTAACCAAATCCGGCCCCACAATGCCCCTGCGGCGGCCCAGTCTGGGTCTGGCGGGGAGAAGTTCGACAAGGTTACCATCAGCGCCAGGGAGGGCATTGAGCCCCAGCGGCTGGCTCTGCAAAGCAAGCTTTCTCAAGAGGTTCGCACGGCTACCACCACCGGTACTCTAGCCAATCTTCGGGAGCAGGTGCAGGCTGGCGAATACCGGATAAACGCCGAAAGCATTGCCAAGAGATTGCTGCTTTTGGGGGAGGTTTAGCTTTGAAACCGGTGTATCAGGCGTATATCGGCTATTTGGATGAGTTAGGCGGCGTTTTAGAGGAATTGACCGCCGTTGCCAGAGAGAAGGTAGCCGCCGCCCATACAGGGGATTTGCAGGCTTTGGACAGATGTATGAAGCAGGAGCAGGCTTTCAGCATGACGCTGCGGGGCATGGACCAGAAGAGGGCGAAGATGCTGGCGGAAATGGGCGTATCGGATGTGCCTCTTTCTCAGTTGGCGGAGTATTATCCTGAAGAGCTGCGGGCCCAGGCCGCCAAAGCGGCGGAAGGGGCCCTGGCCCGGTATGACAGCTATATCAGCGCCTCAAATGCGGCCTTTACCGCTTTAGAGTGCGTTCTAAAAGACATAGAGCGGATGATGCCGGAGGACCAGAGGGACTTAGGAAATCAACCGCCCGCTCCGCCGCCTAAAATGAAGACGGATTTTCGGGCGTAACAGGACGAAGGGGAACTTCTGGCCAGAGGATGGAGGCGGAAAATAGGCTTTCCACCGGGGAGGGCGCCGGCTTGGCGCCAAGGAAAGCTTTCTGTTCTACCGTCCGCCGGTGCCAATCAAAGATAAACCCGGAGAAAGGTTTTTTTAAAGATTGCCAAGAAACTTTTTTAAAAAGCGTCTTGGCCGGGGTATGGGGCAGAACCCCAGGGCCCTGCCACTACGCAGACAGGGAGGAACTACCCATGAGCACGATTTCTACTTTCAGTGGCTTTACCATGGCGCGGCTGGGAATTATGGCGTCCCAGAAAGCTTTGGAGGTTACTGGCAACAATATTTCCAACATCAATACGCCGGGCTATACCCGTCAGAAACTGGACCAGCGGGCGCTGTATATTGGCGGCGCGGACCGCTACGCCTCTCAATTTGACGTGCGGGTAGGCAGCGGTACGCTTACTACAGGCGTCTCCCAGCTGAGGGACCCCTATTTGGATATTCGTTACCGCAATGAAATTTCCAATGTGGGATTCTATGATGGGAAGCTTTCTGTTTTAGAGAGCCTTTCTCAGATCTTTGACGAAGTTGGCAAGGGCAATGAGGACAGCGGCGTAATCGAAGCCCAGTTTAACGACCTTTTGGAGCAGCTGCAAAATATGAATACCGAACATGCCGGCACGGACGAGTACGACTCCATGGTTCGGGAAACAGCTGAATCTTTGGTAGGATGGTTTCACACCTACGCGGAGAAGCTGGAAAAGCTGCAAGCCAACACGGAAAATGAGCTCCGGGAGGATATTTCCCGGGTGAATAATATTCTCAACGGCATTCGCGATTTGAACGAGCAGATCAAGAAGGCCGAGATCAGCAGCGGGGCTTTGAGTCAGGCGGAGAAAAAGGACGGGCAGATCGGCGAACGGGGCAGCCAAGCTTTGGAGCTCCGGGACGAGCGGAACAAGCTGATTGACGAGCTGGCCAAGTACATGGATATTGATGTAAAGTACTCCGACGAGCCCATTGGTTCCGGCATGTATGTGGAGAAGCTGACCATTACCTTGACCGGCGGGGATAAGCCGGTGCTGATTGACGGAATTTACGGCGCGCAGATGTCCATTCAGCAGGTGCCGGATCCCAATGATCCTACCAAAACCATGGAAGATCCTGCCTTTAAACTGCGGATTTCCGCTTTAGAGGACCGTCGGGGAGAGAAGATTCCCAGCGGCAGAAAGGGCAGCACGCCGGTGGATCTGGGGGAAATGGAGCTGCTCAGCGGCTCTCTGCAGGCTACCCGGGAAATGCTGACCCGTAACGGCGAGTTTGCCACCAACGCCGAGGTGGCGGCGGACGCGCTGACAGGCACAAAGCGGGGCATTCCCTATTACCGGAAAGTGCTGGACGCGCTGGCGCAAAAGTTTGCAAAGGTTTTCAACGACGCCAACACCCTGGACAATACCACGCCGCCGTGGGATGACCCCAAATATGCCGACTATGTGGCGCAGAGCGGCTGTCTATTCAGCAGTGTGGCGGACGGAGACAATCCGGCTGATATAACCGCCAAGAATATTTTCATTTCCAGCAAGTGGGCGCATGGCACGGTGCAGATTATTCAGACCAGGGACCCGGATGAAATGAAGCCCTTAGACCCCGCTGACCCCAATAATAGCCAATGGGGGCCGCTGTCTTCTGTTAACTCGAATATCGCTCACCTGATTTCCGCTATGCAGAGCGACTTCAAGTACCGGGTTGACGATGTTGTCGCCAATGACGCCAAGAGCCCCGGCGTTTATTATGAAGGAAGCTTTCAGGGGATGCTTACCTACATCAATCAGAATTTAGCCCAGGACACGAAAGCTACTACGGAAAAGCTGGCGGACTACAGCATTGCCGCCAATGATTTGGCTGTAGCGCGGGATTCTGTCTCCGGCGTGGATCTGAATGAAGAGGCCATGAACATGATCCAATTCCAGAAGTCCTACTCCGCCGCCTGCCGTTTGCTGACCACTCTGGACGAGGCGCTGGATAAGCTGATCAACGGTACTGGCATTGTGGGCCGGTAAACTGTGATGGGGTATCATAGTGAAAAATAAATAAAATATTTTATCTATAGAAAGAAGTGAGGCAAAATGGTAAGGCGAGTCACCACCAACGGCATGATGATGAACTATAAGTCCAACCTGATGAACTCCTATAAGAAGCTGGGAGAGATCAGCGAAAAGGTTACCACCCAGCGGAATTTTAACTCCTATGCCGAGAGCCCGTCCAAAGCCAGCCAAGCGTTCCAGCTTCGCCGGGAGCGCTGGAACACAGAGACCCAGATTATGAACAGCACCCATGTGACCCATAAGCTTCAGCAGGCGTGGAATAGCTTGGACGACGTATACCAGGACTTGGGCAACGGTCTGGGCGCTTATTCCACATTGATCGGTATGAATGGAGATAAGGGCGCGGGCGCGGCCGCCTTGGGCGAAACCATTAAGAGCGCGGCGGATTCCATGATGTTTACTATGAACGCCAAATATGGCGAGCGCTACATTTTTTCCGCGGCGGATGGGGACAGCGTTCCCTTTAGCTGGGGGCAGGATGCGAACGGAAACAAGGTCCTTCTGTACCGGGGGATCAATGTAGATCAGGACCCGCCGCCCCAGGAGCTTTTGGATACGCTGAATGAACACACCTATGTAGACCTGGGCATGGGCATGACTGAGGACCCCGTGACTGGAAAGCTGATTGACGCCAGTGCCTATGACTCTTCTTTGAACGGCCTGAAGTTTCTGGGTTATGGCGTTGACGCGGATGGCGACCCCAAGAATGTGATTTCGCTGATGAACAAGATG
>CANONE010000151.1 GCA_947567585.1 uncultured Clostridia bacterium
TGATTAAGATATTTGACGAAGGCTATTCCAAGGCGGACATCCTCAACGAGGCTCTGAACATTGCCCGGGTAGAGGAGACCGGTATTTCCATGCCCCATGTCCAGGCTGTAGAAACGGTAGAGGGCAAGTGGGCCATCATCACCGACTATATCGAGGGTAAGACCATGGACCGGCTGATGAAGGAGAACCCGGAAAAGAAGGAAGAATATCTGGAGCGCTTGGTAGGCATTCAGATGGATCTGCACAGCAAGACCTGCCCCATGCTGAATCTGCACTATGACAAGATGCGCCAGAAAATCGCCCAAACCGGTCTGGACGCCACCACCCGCTACGAGCTGGACGCCCGCCTGGACAGCTTGCCCAAGCACCGCAAGCTCTGCCACGGGGACTTTAACCCCTCTAACGTGATCATTAAGCCCGACGGCGGCTACGCGGTTCTGGACTGGGCCCATGCTACCCAGGGCAACGCCAGCGCGGACGTAGCCCGGACCTATCTGCTATTCTGGCTGCAGGGCGACATGGAGGGCGCGGAGAGGTATCTGGATATCTTCTGCAAAAAGTCCGACACCGCCAAGCAGTACGTGCAGAAGTGGCTGCCCATTGTGGCTGCCAGCCAGTCTGTAAAAGGCAAGCCCGAAGAGCGCGAATTCCTCATGGGCTGGGTCAACGTCGTCGAATACGAATAGGAGCGTGACGGGGAAGGTCCCCAGCGGGGACCGTTCTGACCCGACCGAGCCGGCAGGCTAGAAGCACCCACTTCGCGGGGGCGCGCAAAGCGTCGCGCTACCTTGGTGGGGAACTTACTGGCTTTGTGGGCGCGGTCCGTTGGCGGCTACCGGGGCTCTCTCTAACTGGCAGTTGGGTGGAGGTATGCCCTAAAGGTTTTTGGTAGATGGGGCTTTCGGCCCCGGGACAGCGGCTAACGGCACGGAATCAACAAAAATCGGCGCAAAAGTTTCGTCCACCTTTTCAAAGGTGGTAGGGTTTGGGGCGACGCCCCAAGGTCTTCAAGCGTCCCGCGACTTTTTGTCGGGTGAATGGGAGTACGGAACGTACTCCGCGAGGGCTACTTCTTGAGAGAAAAAAGGGCCCTTTCCTGCACGCCGCCGGAACACTCTCACCCACCCCAGCCCACAAAAGCCAAACAGAACGATCCAGAGAACGAATCGAAGGAAGACCGAAAGAAAGGGGGAGGCCACCCACCATAGCGCCTCCCTTTTTCTGCATATTTTTTTCGAAGTCCGTTTATCTGCATATAGAATAGGAGTGTTATTATGAAAGCCAGCTGTTTTTTAGGCAACCAAACATTTGAAGTACAAGAACGAGAGATTCCCAAAGCCGGCCGGGGAGAAGTTGTTATTAAGAACATGGTCTGCGGCGTGTGCGGCACAGATGTCCACATTTACTATGGCGAACCCGGCTCCGCCGACGTGAACCCGCCGGTGGTGCTGGGACACGAATATGCCGGAGAGATCGTAGAGGTAGGCGAAGACGTTACCGCCCTCAAGCCTGGAGACCATGTAACCGTAGATCCCAACATCTACTGCGGCCAATGCCAGTACTGCCGCAACGGGAAAAAGCAGCTATGCCCCAGTATGCAGGCGGTGGGCGTTACCAGGGACGGCGGCTTTGCCCAGTACAGCTTGGTCCCGGCGGCCCAAGCTTTTAAGCTGGCGGATGCCGTCCCCTTTGAGGCTGGCGCTATGGCGGAGCCCCTGGCCTGCTGCCTGCACGGCGTCGACCTGGCGGGCATCCGGCCTGGGCAGACTGTGTGCGTCATTGGCGGCGGAGCCATTGGGCTGATTATGCTCCAGCTGTGCAAGCTCTCCGGCGCGGCCAAATTGATTCTCAGCGAACCCAACCAGAAGCGCCGGGAAGCCGCCCTCCAACTAGGGGCGGACCTGGCTATTGACCCCACCGACCCCCAAGCCCGCCAATCTGTAGAGGGCGCGGCTGACGTGGTTATCGAGTGCGTGGGCAACAACCCCGCCGTTCAGAGCGCTTTCAGCTTCGCCCAGAAGGGAGCCGTCATTGTGCTGTTCAGCGTCCCCAAGGTGGACGCCCAGTTCCCCGTTCCGCTCTTTGATGTCTATAAAAAGGAGCTGACCATCAAGGGATCCTTCGTAAACCCCGACACCCATGCCCGGGCCGTAGAACTGATTAACGCCGGCAAGATAGACTTCTCCCCCATTATCACCCACCGCTTTAACATCCATCAGCTCCCAGAGGCCATTGCCGCCCAGCAGGGCAGCGAGTCCATCAAGGTAGTTGTAGAAACAAACTGAGAATCTATTTCCCCAAAAAGTAAGCAGCCGCCCGTTTCACCGGTTGACCCCCATACGATTTTCGTGTATAATCTTAGGTAGATGACAGACGGCAAACCGTGGAAAGGATTGAAAACCAATGGTAAAAATACTGACAGACAGCTCCTGCGACCTAAGCCCCGCCCGCTGTGAAGAGCTGGGCGTGGAGATGCTGCCCATCACTGTAAACTTCGGAGAAGAAAGCTTTCGGGCGCACATTGATATTTCCAACGAGGAGTTCTATGAAAAGCTGGCCGCGGCCGCAGAGCTCCCGAAAACCGCTCAGATTACGCCGGCCTTTTTCCAGGAGAAATTCCAAGCTTACAAGGACTCGGGCGACGAGGTGGTCTGCCTGTTTATCTCTTCGCGGATGAGCGGCACCCTGCAATCGGCCAGAGTGGCTAAGGACTTGGTAGGCGCGGAAAAGATCTACCTGCCGGACACATTGAACGTCACCTTTGCTCTGGGCCTTTTGGTGGAAGAAGCCGTAAAAATGCGGGACCGGGGCCTTTCCGCTTCGCAGATTGCCCAAGAGGTGGAGGCGCTGGTGCCCCGGGTACGACTGTGGGCTCTCATTGACGACCTGAAGTACCTAAAAATGGGCGGCAGGCTCTCCGCCACCAGCGCCTTGGTGGCCAGTATTTTGGGGATTTGCCCCATTATTACATTGGAAAACGGTCTGGTGGAGGTAGTAGGCAAAGCGCGGGGCAAAAAGGCCGCCTTTAAGTTTATTCAGGGACAGGTGGAAAAGGAACCTATCTCTTCTGACTTCTCCGTTACAGTAGGCCATGCCGCCGTGCCTAAAACCCGCAACGACTTTTTGGAGTTTATGAGCGGGGAACTGAAAAAACGGGAGGTCCACAAGCTGGATATCGGCAGCATTGTGGGCACCCACACTGGCCC
Organism: uncultured Clostridia bacterium; assembly: GCA_947567585.1. Classification (GTDB taxonomy): domain Bacteria; phylum Bacillota; class Clostridia; order Oscillospirales; family Acutalibacteraceae; genus Acutalibacter. The sequence continues at coordinate 3,207 of CANONE010000151.1, forward strand.
CGGCGCTTGCGGGCTTGCCTACATCCGCAAATGAAAAAGCGGGCGCTGCGGGTTGCGCTGCTCTTTCTGGCTTTGTCTTTGCTGGCTGGGCTGATTCTGCTGTGGGGACCAGGCTGTGTGATTCTAGACGCCACAGGATATTACTGCGCCGGATGCGGTACGCAGAGAATGATTGCCGCCCTTTTGCGAGGGGATCTGTCCGGCGCCGCCCGGCAAAACATATTTATGCTGATTATGCTCCCATTGGCCGGCCTCTTTCTGCTGACGGAGGCTCTCAGGTACATCAGAGGAAAACAACCGCTTTGGCGCGGCCCGTGCTTTTCTCTCATTGCGGCGGGCATTTTAGCGCTGAGTATTTTGTTTACAGTGCTACGGAATCTTTCTGGATTCCAGTGGCTGGCCCCCGTGCCAGTCTAGCAACAACCCGTGCCAAAACCAGAAGAGTTCGTGGACGGCGGCGGGATGTTATGGGAAAGCAGGGCAGAAAAGAAGGAGTGCGGCAGCTGTTTTGCTACAGAAATGTTTGAATGAACAATTCTAAAGGTGTACTGAAAAAGTCCTGAGAACAAAATGGTATATAGAAAGACGAATGGGCAGCGCTCTCTACCAGGCGCTGCCTTTTCCTCTTCGTAACAGAAAAGCAGAGAACCGGCCACTCATGAGAGTGATATGTTCTCTGCTCTTACTTACATCCTGTTTGTCAGCGTCGGTCATTCCGTTTTTGTGATTACTGTCTTATCACCGTAAAGCCAACTCCTGACGGCCTTTTGTGCTAATATTTTACTTATTGAGACCCTCGAATACCGCCACGGCGCAGGCTACGGTGGCGCCTACCATGGGATTGTTGCCCATGCCGATGAGGCCCATCATTTCTACGTGGGCAGGCACGGAAGAGGAGCCGGCGAACTGGGCGTCCCCGTGCATGCGGCCCATGGAATCGGTGAGGCCGTAGGAAGCGGGGCCGGCAGCCATGTTGTCCGGGTGCAGGGTGCGCCCGGTGCCGCCGCCAGAGGCCACGGAGAAGTACTTTTTGCCGTTCTCCAGAGCCCACTTCTTATAGGTGCCCGCTACCAGATGCTGGAAGCGGGTGGGGTTGGTGGAGTTGCCGGTAATGGACACATCCACACCCTCGTGCTTCATGATGGCGACGCCCTCCAGCACATCGTTGGCGCCATAGCACTTAACAGCGGCGCGCTCGCCGTCGGAGAAGGGCTTGGTCTCTTCAATCTTCAGCTCGCCGGTGAAGAAGTCATAGTCGGTCTTAACATAGGTAAAGCCGTTGATGCGGGAGATAATGTAGGCCGCGTCCTTGCCCAGGCCGTTGAGGATAATGCGCAGGGGCTCCTTCCGGGCGCGGTTAGCAGTCTTGGCGATACCGATAGCGCCCTCGGCGGCGGCAAAGGACTCGTGGCCCGCCAGGAACGCGAAGCACTTGGTCTCGTCCCGGAGCAGCATAGCCCCCAGGTTGCCGTGGCCCAGGCCCACGTTGCGCTGCTCGGCCACGGAGCCGGGAATGCAGAAAGCCTCCAGGCCAATACCAATGGCCTCGGCGGCCTCGGCGGCGGTCTTTACTTCCTTCTTAATGGCAACGGCGCAGCCCAGGGTATAGGCCCAGCCGGCGTTCTCAAAAGCGATGGGCTGTA
>CANONE010000152.1 GCA_947567585.1 uncultured Clostridia bacterium
TATTCTCGCGACCCCCCTGCACGACACCGGGAGTATTTGGTATCTTATCCTTTCCCTGCTGCTGCCCGTTTTGGGTATCATTGGCGCGCTGGTCTTTAAACATTTCAACTATATGCGAAACTATAAGGCGTGCAGGAAGGGAGCCATTGTCAGCTTCTGCATTATCGGCGTGGTGGTACTCCTGTTCCTGATCTTCCTGCTGTTGTCCGTGCTGTAAGATGGGACGTACAGCAAGGGATAGACGTCCGCCCACCCCCAGGCCGGTGGAAAAGGTGGAGCTGTCAGAGCGGCATTTCGGCCGCAGGCTGCTGGCGTTTGTCATCTGTCTGGCGGCGGCGGTTGCCGCGCTGGGCTATGGCATTCATGCTCTGATCACTACGGACCCCGGCTGGGTTACCATTGAAGCCAGCAACGGCGTCACCCACTGCGGCGGAGACTTTGTCTTCCGGTATTTTTTAGAGGAAGAAGGCGCCGCCGGAACCCAGCGCATGCGGCAGGTACAGGCCCTGTACAATGAGATGACCGTAAAAGGCTACCAGCTGTTTACGCCGGCCGAAGAGTTGGAGGGGGTTCGCAATCTGTATTATATCAATACCCACCCTAACGAAGACATAGTGGTGGACCCGGTACTATACCAGGCTTTTGAGACGGCGGAAGAGTATGGAGACCGCTCTGTATATCTGGGGCCCGTGTATGCCCAGTATTCAGATCTGCTCTATTGCCAGGAGGATGTGGACGCCGCCTACTACGACCCCTATACCGACCCGGAGGCAGCGGCTTTCTGCCAGAAGCTGGCGGCTTTTGCCGCGGACCCCCAAGAGGTGCGCGTAGAGCTCTTGGGAGAGAATACCCTGCGCCTACAGGTTTCAGAGGAGTATCTGCGCTACGCCGGGGAACAGGGGGGCCTACGGTTTTTAGACTTCGCCTGGCAGACCAACGCCTATGTGATTGATTATTTCGCCAGGAGCTTCCAGGAACAGGGTATTACCACAGGGGATATTTCCAGTGTGGACGGCTTCAGCCGGAGCCTGTTTCAGGGAGAGGGGCAGGCGCTGCTTACCCTGTATGCTTGGGAAGGGGGCAAGGCTGTAGAAGCGGCGCAGGCGGAGCTGCCCATTGGGGAGAGCCTAGTAAATCTGCGGGCCTTTCCGCTGGGTGATATGGATGGTTACTACTATGTCATGGAAAACGGAGGTATCCGGCATCAATATGTAGATATTTCCGACGGCTTGTGCAAAGCTTCGGCAGACGCCTTGACCGTATACGCCCGTGATAAGTCCTGCGCCCAGCTAATGCTGGAGGCGGGGCCGGTGTTCATTGCCGGAGAGCTGGACTTGGAAGCTCTATCTCAGCTGGAGAAAAAGGGGATCGATTCCATTGCCATCAAAGACCGGGCCATCTACCACAGCGATGCGGCCCTGCCCTTAAGCCAGCTCTACCGGGGATACCGGGCCATCAGCAAAAAGTGAGCCTGCCTGTCCAACGGAAAGCTATAACGCGGAAAGACCGGAAAAAGCGGCGGGCGGCAAACTGAAAAGCGGCGGAAAAGGCCGACACTCCGTAAAGAAGTGTCGGCCTTTCTACTAACCTGTAAAGAAATTCTATCTATTGGGACGGTGCGGCTATGGCTAACCTAATTGCAATGCCTGCCCCGCGTTCCTATAACCTTCAAAAAGCTTGCAAATTATCAAAATGCGTGGTAAAATAAAAACATCTATACTATCTATGGAGGTGCTCCATGAATATTAAGCGATGGGTGGCGGCGCCGCTGGACATGGAGCGGGCGGGAGAATTAGCAAAGAGCTTCGATTTGCCGGAGTTTTTAGCGGCGCTTTTAGCCCTTCGGGGCTTCAGCGGCAAGGAGCAGGCCCATAGCCTTCTGGAGCCAGGAACCCTTTGCGACCCTTTTTTAATGAAGGATATGGACCGGGCGGTGGCGCGCATACAGCGGGCGCTGGAGGATTTTGAAAAAATCGCGGTCTATGGGGATTACGACGCGGACGGCGTGACCGCCACGGCTATGCTGTACACCTACTTACAGACCTTAGGGGCGGATGTGCGGTATTACATACCTCAGCGGGAAAGCGAGGGGTATGGTATGAACCTTTCCGCGCTGGACACTCTGTCCCGGGAAGGGGTAAACCTGATTATCACGGTGGACAACGGTATCTCGGCAATAGAGGAAATCGCCTATGCCAATTCCCTGGGAATGGACGTGGTGGTTACAGACCACCACCAGCCCCACAGCAAACTGCCGGAAGCCTGCGCGGTGGTAGATGCCCACCAGCCCGGGGACGAGAGCCCTTTCAAAGACTGCTCCGGCGCCGGCGTGGTGCTCAAGCTGATTGCCGCCATGGAGGATGGAGACGCGCAGAGCGTGCTCTATGAGTTTGCGGACCTGGCCGCCATTGGAACGGTGGGGGACGTGGTTCCCCTCCTGGGGGAGAACCGGGCGATTGTCCGGGCGGGCCTGGAGATCATCAGCCAGCTGGGCCGGGACCCTGGCCTGCGTCCTGGGCTGGCCGCGTTGATGGAGCTTTCCGGCGCAAAGCCCACCGCCACCGGGCTGGCCTTTTCCGTGGTGCCCGCCATCAACGCTACGGGACGCATGGGCGCCCCGGAACGGGCGGTGCGTCTTTTGACCTATTCCGACCGGGAAGCCGCCAGAAGTCTGGCTGCGGAGATACGGGGGGACAATGACCGGCGAAAAAAGGTGGAATCTGAGATAACCCTTCAGGTGATTGAAAAGATAGAGCGGGACCCTAAGCTGAAATACGCCCGGATCATTGTGGCGGAGGGCGAGGGCTGGCATCACGGCGTGGTAGGCATTGTGGCGGCCAGAATCACGGAGCGGTACGGGAAGCCCTCCTTCATCTTTTCTGTGGACGGGCAGGAGGCCCGGGGCAGCGGCCGCAGTGTGGAGGGCTTTTCCCTTTTTGGGGCGGTAGATTCCTGCGGAGACATCCTCATCCGCTACGGCGGGCACCCCATGGCGGCGGGGGCTACCCTTGCTCCGGAAAATCTGCCGGAGTTCCGCCGCCGTCTCAACGAATACGCCCATAAAACCTGCCCGGACATGCCCAGCCTGACCCTTCGTTTGGACTGCCTCCTGGAGCCGCAAGCAGTCAGTGCCGCCGCCTTAAAGGAGCTGCGCCCCTTAGAGCCCTTTGGAAGCGGCAATCCCCAGCCGCTTTTTGGAATATACGGGGCGCGGATTATCAGTATGCGGCCCGTGGGCAGCGGGGGAAGCCACTGCCGGCTGTCCTGTGAAAAGGACGGATATGCCTTTGACTGCCTGCGCTTTGGCATTAAGCCGGAGGACTTTCCCTTCCCGGCAGGCTCGGTGGTGGATATGGCGGTAAATCTTGAGGTGGATAACTACCGGGGCCAGGAAAAAGTCAGCATTCTGGTACGGGACGTAAAGCTTTCCGGGCTGGACCAGGAATATTGCATCGCCTGCATCCGGGCCTATGAGAAACTGCGCCGCCGGGAGCCTCTGGAACCGGAAGAAGCTAAAATTCTCACCCCCGGCCGGGACCAGCTGGCGGCGGTATACCGCCTGGCCCAAAGCCGGGGCGGGGCCTGGACAGGCATGGAGCCCCTGTTGTGGTCCCTTAAAACCAAGGAGGTCAACCCGGGTATGCTTCTGGCCTCTTGCGACATATTAAAAGAACGGGGCCTTATCCACTACCAAACCAGAGAAAACAGCCTACAGATCAAAATTATTCCCGCGGCTAAAAAAGTAGACATCTTCGCCTCCCCCCTGTACGCCAAATTAAACCATATGTCCACGCCGCAGGGCCGGGCATAGCGCCGCCCTCAGGGATGGGAATTTCTTAGCTTTTTGGACGCGGCTCAAGGGCTGCGGACGCTTTCTGCCAGGGGGCCGGCGTTTCAGCATACGCGGGAGCGAACAAAGAGGGAGCGAGTGTTGTCTTGCGACGGAAATTTTCGTCCTGGCGGCAGCGGCCTGTAGAAAATTGGCAATATAAGGAGGGAGATCTATGCCGGCAGAGAGGCAGATTAGCAGTTATGAGGAGCTGCAAAGGATTATTAAGGAAAGCGGCAAGGAATATGACCGGGTAAGTATCGGGCAGGCTTACCGGCTGGCGGAACGAATGCACCGGGGGCAAAAGCGCAGCTCGGGGGAGCCTTACATCATCCACCCCCTGTCTGTGGCGGCCAACCTGGTGGACCTAGGCATGGATACCCAGTCGGTGGTGGCGGGGCTGCTTCATGACGTGGTGGAGGATACCGCCTGTACCGTAGAGGAGATCACCCAGGAGTTCGGTCAGGACGTGGCCCTCTTGATTGACGGCGTCACAAAGCTGGATAAGATTCCCTTCTCTTCCCGCGAAGAGGAGCAGGCGGAGAACCTGCGGAAAATGCTGATGGCCATGGCCCAGGACATCCGGGTTATCATCATTAAGTTCGCGGACAGGATGCACAATCTCTCCACGCTGGAGTTTATGTCCCCGCAAAAGCAGCGGGACAAGGCCCGGGAATGCCTGGAGGTCTACGCGCCCATTGCCCACCGCTTAGGAATGCGTACGGTCAAGGAAACCATGGAGGACGTATCCTTGAAATATCTGGACCCTGCGGCCTATCAGGAAATCAACGAGTACCTGACCTCCCGCAGCGGCACCCGGAAAGAATTCATCGAGGGGCTCAAGGAGCAGCTGAAAGCCCGGGTAGAGCCCTTTGTGCCCGAGGTGTATATTGAGGGGCGGGTCAAGAGCATCTATAGTATCTACCGGAAGATGTT
>CANONE010000153.1 GCA_947567585.1 uncultured Clostridia bacterium
TAACCCCAAAACCTCCGGCTTCGCCCCCAAGCTACCGGTACGGAATCAAACAAATTCGGATAAAAAGTTTTTGAAGATTGTTAAGAAACCTTTTTCAAAAAGTTTCTTAACCAGGGTGCGGGACGGCGTCCCGCGGCCCTATAAGGAAGGAGCCCCCTCACATGACTAACAAACAGAAAAAAATGCTCTGGAGAATTTTGGCAAGCGCCGTGCTGCTTGTGGCGGCGGTACTGGTTCCCTATCAGGGGCCCTGGCGGTTTCTCCTTTTTTTGCCAGCCTATTTCACCATTGGCTGGGATGTTCTCTGGCGCGCCGGGAAGAACATCGCCCACGGCCAAGTATTTGATGAAAACTTTTTAATGGCTCTGGCCACGGTAGGAGCCTTTTGCACTGGCTTTTTCGGCCAAGGGGAATACCCGGAGGCGGTGTTTGTAATGCTCTTTTACCAGGTGGGAGAGCTGTTCCAAGGGGTGGCGGTAGGCCGCTCCCGGAAATCCATCTCGGAGCTGATGGACCTGCGCCCGGATTACGCCAATGTGGAAATCGACGGCCAGCTCGCCCAGGTGGATCCCGAGGATGTGGAGGTTGGCAGCGTCATTTTGGTAAAGCCCGGAGAGAAGATTCCCCTGGACGGCGTCGTGACCGAAGGCTCTACCACCCTTAATACCGCCGCGCTTACCGGAGAATCCCTTCCCCGCCCCGCCCGGGAGGGGGACAGCGTTTCCAGCGGCTGCGTCAATGTGTCGGGGCTTATCAAAATTCGGGTGGAGCGGGCTTTCCAGGAGGGCACCGTGGCGAAAATTTTGGACCTGGTGGAGAACGCCGCCTCCAAAAAGGCCAAGGCTGAAAACTTTATTACCCGCTTTGCCCGGTACTATACCCCGGCGGTGGTCATCGCGGCGGTACTGCTGGCCTTTGCTCCCCCCATCTTTTTAGGGGGCTGGGCGGATTGGCTCAGCCGGGGGCTTACCTTCCTGGTGGTATCCTGTCCCTGCGCCTTGGTTATCTCTGTGCCGCTGAGCTTCTTTGGGGGGATTGGCGGGGCTTCCAAACGGGGCATTCTCATTAAGGGCGGCAACTACATGGAGGCCCTGGCCGGCGCGGACACGGTGGTGTTCGACAAGACCGGCACCCTTACCCAGGGCGTGTTCCAAGTCTCAGGGGTCTACCCGGAGCCTGGGTTCACCCGGGAACAGCTTTTGGAGCTGGCCGCAATGGCGGAGCACTATTCCAGCCATCCTATTGCCCGTTCCATCCAGGAGGCATGGGGGCGGGCGGTGGACCCGGCCCGGCTGTCCGACGCCCAGGAATGCCCTGGCCGGGGCGTGGTCCTAAAAATCGACGGCAAGACCGTGTGCGCGGGGAACCGGCAGCTGCTGATGGAGCAGGGCGCCGGTTGTCCGGAAATCAGTGAAGCCGGCACAGTGGTCCAGGTGGCCGCCCAAGGAAAGTATCTGGGGCATATTGTCATCTCCGACCAGCTGAAGCCGGACGCCCAAGAGGCTATTTCCCAGCTAAAGGCCCGGGGCATTCGTACCGTCATGCTTACCGGAGATACGCGCTCCGCCGGAGAAGCCGCCGCCAGCGCCCTGGGAATCGACCAGGCATACACCGGCCTGCTCCCCGCCGGCAAGGTGGAAAAAGTGGAGGCCCTGCTGGCGGAACCGGGCCGGAAAGGGAAGCTGGCTTTCGTAGGGGACGGCATTAACGACGCGCCGGTGCTCTCCCGGGCGGACGTAGGCGTCGCCATGGGCGCTCTGGGGTCGGACGCGGCCATTGAGGCGGCGGACATCGTGCTGATGGACGACAAGCCCAGCAAAATCGCGGTGGCCATGGACCTTTCCCGCCGTACCCTGAACATTGTCCGGCAGAATATTGCCTTTGCCCTAGGCGTGAAGGCTCTGGTCCTGCTTCTGTGCGCCTTGGGCCTCACCGGCATGTGGCTGGCGGTTTTCGCCGACGTGGGCGTAATGATTTTGGCCGTCTTAAACGCTACCCGGGCTTTACGGTAGGGGCGCCGGGTCCGTCTGCCGGCTTGGCTGGTAAAAAGCCTGTCCGCCCGATCCGTGTGAACCAGCCCTAGGGCGTCCAGAGGGTTAGGCGGCCGGTTCGGCGGGTTTGGGGAATGTCGATAACCCGCTGGTTTTCGCTGCCCCGAAAGCTCAGCTCCAGGTTTCGCTGGGCCTCTATATAAGGGCCGTCGATGAGAAGATCTGTTTCGTCCAGCAGGGATTTGACAGCGGGGTCCTCCATTTTTACCAGATCCTCGTAGAGGTAGCCGGTGAACACCACCACGTCCTTGCCTGTGCTGTGGACCAGCGCCGCCAACTGGGCCAGAGGGGCGGGCTGGCAAAAGGGCTCGCCGCCGCTGAGGGTGATCCCCTTTAAAATGGGGTCTTCCTGGAACTCAATAAAAATATCTTCAATCTCCATAGGAACCCCTCCTTCAAAGGGATGGGTCTGGGGATTGTGGCAGCCGGGGCAATGGTGCGGACAGCCCTGCACAAACACAGCATACCGAATACCCGGCCCATCCACAATCGATTCCGCAACCCTACCGGCAATCTGCAGCTTCATATAACCGACACCCTTTCTATATCCCCCGGAGTTTCTGAGATTCTACTGTCTATTATATCTCCATCTACGCTCTGCGGATATTATAGCACATCCCCTTTCGCATGTCCACATTCGCAAAAGGAAGTTCACCCGCCGCCTTTTTTCGGCAGGTGAACTTCCTCTTTTTATGCTAGGATCTAAATGCCGAGGCTCTGGAAATAGGACCGGTTGTAGGCTACGGCTGGGGAATCCGGCTTAAAAGCGGCGGCGCGCTCATTGTAAGCCTGGGCCTCTTGCTGCCTGCCCAGACGGCTGAGGCACACGCACAGCTGGATGCAGGGGAGGTATCCATAGGCGTCCGGCTGCACAAAGCCGCCCAGTCCGTCCTGCCGCTTGCATTCCAGAGCGCGGGTATACCAGTATGCCGCCTGTTCCCAGCTCTCCCGGTCTAAAAAGTGCTGGCCAATATCGCAGCAGGTTTCCGCCCGGGGGAGGTCGTAGGCGAAGCTGGAAAACAGCGCTTTCAGCGCCTCGTCCTCCCGGCCCAAGGCATACCAGCAGTAGGCGCACTGGCGGCAAGCGTCTATGTTGTTTTCCAGCCACCCCCGGCCCTCTTGCAAATAGGCGTTCAGGATCCGGAGGGCTTCGTGATAGCGCTGGTGATAGTAAAGCTCCCGGCCGTAATAGAATTGCTGGCGGGGGTCCAGATTCTGGCCCTCATCCAAGAGCTTTTCAAAAATCCGCAGATTCCGGTCCGGGTCCGAAGGCCGCAGCTTGCGGTGGGTAACCCCGCATTCGGAATAACGCACGTTTCCCTTGGTTTCTATGACCTCATGCACCGCCCCTTTCCACAGCATCCCTGCCCGGTTTCGGATAATGCGTTCCCGGTAATAGGAAAAGGTAACCCGGCCCTGCTGGTCAAAGCCGGTATTATACCGCAGCATCACCACGTCCGTGCCAGGGCCCAGGCTCTCCTTGAGCTCCCGAAACCGCTGGCGGTCCCCAGGGGCGAGGACGTCGTCCGCGTCCAGCCACATGCAGTAATCGCAGGACGCTTTGGAAAAGGAGAAGTTCCTGGCGGCGGCAAAATCGTCGATCCAGGGAAACTCATAGATCTTTTCCGTAAAGCGCCGGGCAATCTCCCGGGTTTGGTCCTTGGAGCCTGTATCTACAATGATGATTTCGTCCACCAGGTCCGCCGCTGACTCCAAACAGCGCCCCAGCACCTCTTCCTCGTCCCGGACAATCATACATAGGCTAATGGTGCTCATACGGGCTCACTCCTCTCCTGCTCCATGGCCGGAAATAGAGGGAGAAGGCCCCTGCCCAGCAAGGGACTTCTCCGTTCCATCCAAAAGAGCCTCTGCTTATGCCAGGCGTACCACAGTGAGGGACGCGCCGGATCCGCCCTGCAGAACCACAGCCGCCGCGATTCCAGACAGCTGAAGCGTCAGCGTGTCGCCCGCCGTCAAGGGGGTGATCACCGTAGCTTCATACCCTGTAGTGGCGGCAGGGGAGAACACCGAGCCAGGGATCGCCGTACCGTTGCGGAGAACCTGAGAGGACATGGCTACCGCCACGGTGGGATTGACCCGGTAGGTGACCAGGTAGGTTCCGGTTACCGGTACGGTAAAGGTGGTATTTGTTCCATTAGCGGTGAAGCCGTCCAGATTTTGAGCGCTGGGCAGCGGTACGCTTGTGCCGCCCAGAAGAACCGAAAGGGTTTGCCCCGTGGTGTTGGACGCGCTCATAGACGAGGCTGTAACCGAAGTGCCAGTGGCTCCGGTTGCGCCTGTTGCGCCGGTAGGCCCAGTGGGGCCGGTAACGCCCGCCGCGCCCGTGGGACCTGTGGGGCCGGTTGCCCCGTCAGCCCCGGTAGCGCCCGTTGCGCCAGTGGGACCGGTAACGCCATTCGCGCCGGTAACGCCCGCCGCGCCCGTGGGACCTGTGGGGCCGGTTGCCCCGTCAGCCCCGGTAGCGCCCGTTGCGCCAGTGGGACCGGTAATGCCGTCTGCGCCGGTAACGCCCGCCGCGCCGGTAGGACCTGTGGGGCCGGTTGCTCCATCAGCCCCGGTAGCGCCCGTTGCGCCAGTGGGACCGGTAACGCCGTCTGCGCCGGTAACGCCTGCCGCGCCGGTGGGACCTGTGGGGCCGGTTGCTCCATCAGCCCCGGTAGCGCCCGTTGCGCCAGTGG
>CANONE010000154.1 GCA_947567585.1 uncultured Clostridia bacterium
CTAATATTGCCTCCGTAATGTCAAACAGAGTCTGTCCTTCCCAACCATCCACGGCTCTCCGTCAATCTCCACCACTCTTACATTTCCAAACTCCGGGTTGCTAAAAATCTGTAATTCGTTCATTTAGGTGGCACTCCTTGCTATAATAAATTGGAACAGTCGTTACGCGCTGCTCATGATGAATGCCACCTTTCGTTTATCTTTTTTTCATCATAACCCATTCACAAACGGGATTTCAATAGGGCTTCCACCTGACCACATTTGTATTCTGCACCTTTTTCTTTTGGAAATATTGAAATATCGAGATAAAATTATCGAATAATAAATACGTTTATCTCAATATTGCGAGAAAGGCCCAAAAAGGCATTAAACTTAAGAATAATTCCTGTTTTTACTTCCTTGAAAATTTACATCTTGCACAAAAAACCGGGGCCACTAAACGCAGCCCCGGCTCTCTCTATTCCAGTTCCATCCTATCCGCTGTCCGCTCCACCTTCTCAATGATCCTCTTCATGCGCTTGCTTACGGTAGACCGGTCCAAGCCCAGCTCAGCGCCGATGCTGGCGTGGGGCCAGCGGGAAATAAGGCCCAGCTCGGCAATCCGCGTGTCTTCTTCCCCCAGGTTAGCCTCCTGAATCACAGCTGCGAATTGTGAGCGCAGCAGTCCAGAAAGCCGGGATGGCAGCTTACTTCTTCCCTGCATGAGCCCGCTCCTTTTGGTCTTTCATAAGCTGCCGGCACAGTCCGCAGCCCCCGCAGCATTTCTCCCGCCCGCATTTGTGCGCGGCGACTTTTTTGTTTTTATCGCGTTTCATTGCCATCGCCCTTTCTGGTTAATACCCTGATTATACCAGAAAAAGAGACGGCCAAAAGTCTAATAAACGGCAGCTGTTTGCCGCAAAAATGGCGGTTTCCCACACTTCAAAACTTTCCCCTATATTCCCCGAACCGCAACACAGCTTCCCCCATAAAAATCCACCTTATGCTACAATGAAAGCATCAAGACAAACAGAAAGGAACGATCCCCATGACATATCCCGGCTACGGTCCGAACCTATATGGCAGTCCCATACAGCCCCCCTATAGCCCCATGCAGCCCTTTCCCCCGGTACAGCAGGGTGGTGGACAGATGCCCCAGCAATCGGGCCCTGCGCAGCCTCAGCCCGCTTTCCAGGGGCTTTCGCCAGCCTCCCGTCCTGTTAGCAGTAAGGAGGAAGCCATGGGCATTGCGGCAGACTTTAGCGGCAGCCTGATGCTGTTTCCTGACATCTCCAACAACCGCATCTATTTAAAGCGCTGGAACGTCAATAATGGTTCAGCTGATTTTGTGGAGTTTGCCCCTGCCCCTCAGCCAGTGGTGGAGGCAGAGCAGGGCCAGCCCAACGCTGCCTACGCGGCCCTGCAGGATTTTCAGGACCTGCAAGAAACGGTGGAACAGTTAAAGAAGGAGCTGGAAAAGGTGAAGCGTCCTTCCGCTGTAGCCCGCCCGGTTAAGAAGGAGAAAGGACAGCCTGCCAATGAATAATCCCATGATGAACCACCCGATCTTTCAAGTGATGAACGCCATGCGAACGGGGAACCCCGTACAGATCATGCAGCAGGCCGCTGGGCGGAATCCCATCGCCGCCCAGACCTTACAGGCTATTCAGGGCAAAGCTCCTGGCCAGCTGCGGCAGATAGCCGAAAATATGGCAAAAGAGAAGGGAATTCCTTTAGACCAATTGGCCGGGCAGTTTGGTTTAACTTTACCCAAGTAAAGAACGGAGCAAATCAACAAACAACTTAACAAAGAACTCAAATAAGTAAATCATTTCTTTTCAGTTTTGCGGGCCGCTTGAGAAAAAACCGCCTCTCAAGATGGCATTTACCGGGCAACCGGTTTGCAAATAACGGAAAAGGAGTTTTTTTATGGCAGAAAACGACGGCTTCGCCATGGGCTATGCTCTTGGCCAGGACAACAACGGCGGCAGCGGCGGCGGTAACAACGGCATGTGGGGCGGCGACTGGATCTGGGCTTTCCTGATCTTCGCCCTCTTCGGCTGGGGAAACGGCAGCTGGGGCGGCGGCTACGGCGGCGGGGGCGGGGCCCAGCAGGGCTACGCTACTCAGGCGGATATCCAGCGGGGGTTTGATACCTCTTCCATCATCGGCAAACTGGACGGCATCAGCCAGGGCATTTGCGACGGCTTCTACGCTGTGAACACTTCCCTTCTGAACGGCTTCAATGGCGTAGGCAACGCCATCTGCAGCCTGGGCTACAACATGCAACAGGGCTTTAACGCCAACCAGCTGGCCATGATGCAGGGACAGAACGCCATTCAGACACAGCTGGCGCAGTGCTGCTGCGACCAGCGGGCGGGCCTTGCCGATCTGAAGTATGACATGGCTACCTCTGATTGCTCCATTAAGACGCTGGTAAACCAGCTGGCCCAGCAAATCATGTGGGGCCAGCAGAACGGCCTGCGGGACTTGTCTGACCTGATCAATAACAAGTTCTGCCAGCTGGAAATCAGCCAGAAGGACGCGGTGATCGCGGACCTGCGCACACAGCTGGCCCAGTGCGGCGATCAGAACATCGCCAACGCCATTGTGGCCCGGCTGACGGCGGTGATCAATCCCCCGGCCGTGCCCGCCTACCCCGCCGCCAATCCCAACGGCTGCGGCTCTTGGCCCGCCAGCTTCCTGACCTGCAATAACGGCTGGAACGGCTGCGGCTGCAATTCCGGCTGCGGATGCTAAATCAATTTCGTGAAGCTGCGAAGTTGATCCTTCCCCGAATAACGGGTGATTATTTCGGGGGTGGCAATAGCCGCCCCTACATTTTTGGAGGTTTTTTATGGCATGTAAACCTGTTTGCAAACTATGTCCCCACCTGGTGCTAAGCCAGGCCGTTACCTTTACCGGCGGCAATCTGGTAGTGAACCTGCCCGCTGGCAGCTATAATAACGGAGAAAAATACTGCATGGTGGTGGCCCAGGCGATTCCTGATACCACCACCATCAATGCGCCTGTTGTCATTACGATCGGCACTGGCACGGCTCAGTACCCCCTTACCAACCGCTGCTGCGCCCCGGTTACCGCCTGCGGCATCCGCACTAGGACCCGATATTCTACTGTAGTCTCCACCAGCGCCACAGGCGGGACCTTCAAGCTTTTAGGGAACGCCTGCCCCTGCCCCACCAACAATCTCGCCAGCATTGACGGCACGGCCCCTACCGCGCCCACGCCTGCGGCATAAGGAGGGACAAAAAAGGTATGAGAAGCGCTACAAAAATGCTTTTGATGAATGCCAACCGGGGAAATGGCGGGTCTGAGAGAAGCCGGGAAGACGGATCCCGATCCGGCGGGGGGAGAGAAAGAGAAACCTACCTTTACCCGGAGCAGATGGAAAATCGTTTTCGAGACCGGGAGGGCCGGGTAAGATACAACGATGGGCGCTATGCCCCAAGGAACCGCAGCGGCCCCATGGAAATCGAAGTATACCCGGATTCTTCTGGGGGGTACTTATCCGCTAATTATCCGGAAGCAGGCCGCCGCAATCAGAGGCAGGAACGTCCGCGGAATAAGATCGGCTTTTCTGTTGATGGAGAAATGGAGCGGCTGCCTGCGGAGTTCCCAGATGAATACTCTATGACTATGGGCCACGCCAGCGGCCAGGAGACGGAATACCGCAGCGGCCCCAGGCGGCTATCCGGCTTTGCCGGAAGCGAGGCGAAGATCGGCAGAGAGCAGGCCATGCAGTGGGCCCAGGGCATGGAAAACGAAGACGGCAGCCAGGGCCCCCACTGGACCATAGAGCAGACCAAGCAAGTCCAGGCCCAGCAGGGGATTGACTGCGACCCTGTTGAATTTTACTTGGCTATCAACATGATGTATTCTGATTATGTGAAGGTGGCGAAGAAACTGGGGGTCAACAAGGTGGACTTCTATGCCTGTATGGCGAAGGCGTTCTTAGATGATAAGGACGCGGGACCGGATAAGCTGGGGCGGTATTTTGAGTATGTAGTGGGATAATTTTGGCTTTGCGCTATTACTAATCTATTACTAAATTGTGCCGAAAATCATTAGAACTTTCTAAGAAACATGTTTGACCTCCAATCACAAACCCGCCGCTTTTGCTCGGGTTAAGGAATGGGAGTGCTAGGGGAGAAATTCCAATATAACGCACACTACTTTCTGTTTTGGGTGCTTTGACCTCTGGGCGGTTGCGGTGGGGATGTGTCACGGCCCGGCGAACGTGGATTAACATATTGTCCAGGTCTACGTCTTCCCACGTCAACCCCAATACTTCCTCCAACCTTAACGGATGAAGGGCTTGCAGGGCGATGTAAGCCCTGTCTGTGGGGTTTTGAACGTCTGCCAAGTGGTGGACTATATAGCGCATTTGCTCCACGTTATAGGGCTCTGTAGCCTTGCTTGACGTGCCTGTTATCTTCACCCTTTTGGACTGGACTGGATTCTTGCTCAATAGGCCATCTTCCACGGCATTGTCAAGAATTTGATTGAGAACCATCTTTACCTTGTCTTTCGTAGCTTTGGCGCATTCCATGTCATTGAAAAGCCTTTGCACATCATCAACGGAAATATCTGCAACGTCTTTCTGTCCAAAAGAGGGTATTTAGTTTCATTAGCAGGATCGCCTTTTTATCTCTTTACCGGTGTCAT
>CANONE010000155.1 GCA_947567585.1 uncultured Clostridia bacterium
TATAAAGAAGAAGCGATTTTGCTTGCAAAAATTGCAGAAGAAAAAGGCTATCAAAGTATAGTGTACTGGAATAAAAAATGGAACGGCCTCAAGACTTTTGGGGATAGTTAAGAGATTTTGACAGAAGCATTTTCCCGGTAGGAGTCCTTGAAAGAAATGCCAAATGGGTGTATAATCTTCATGAGAGTCCCATACGACTATTGAAAGGAGCTGTGAAGAAATGATCCGTGTAACTGTTTGGTACGAGGCCGTAGAGGAAAAGGGCGAGTTCCGCCCGGAGTTTGCCCCGCCTGATCTGCCTGCGGAATTTCAGGAGAAGATGGCTGAGTTTGCGGCACAGTCCGCCGCCAACGTAAAAAAGGCATACCCTAACGGCCTGCTCTGCACCCTGTCGGAGCATCTGCGGAAAAATCCCGACATGGACGTAACCTACACCACCCTGTACGAGCCGGAGTACGGCCTTTCCGACGAACTGCTCAATAAGACCGACGTGTTGATTTGGTGGGGCCATATCGCCCACCACGCGGTGCCGGACCAGCTGGCGTTTAAGATTGTAGAGCGCGTCCAGCGGGGCATGGGCTTTATTGCCCTGCACTCCGCCCATCTCTCCAAACCCTTCCGCTATCTGCTGGGAACCAGCGGTAATCTCAAATGGCGGGAGGTGGATTTCACCCGGGTGTACAAGATGAACGCAACCCATCCCATTACCCAGGGAATCCCCGATACATTTGAGCTGGAGCAGGAGGAGGTCTACTGCGAGCCCTTTGACATCGCCAAGCCTGACGACCTGCTTTTCACCAACTGGTACCGGGGCGGCGAGCTGTTCCGCAGCGGCGCCACCTGGACCCGGGGCAACGGCAGAATCTTCTACTTCCAGCCTGGCCATGAAACCTTCCCCTCTTACCATAATCCTATTATCATCAAGATCATTGAGAACGCTGTGCGTTGGACCGCTCCTGTTCAGTGGATCGAAAAGCTGGAGAGCCCGATGATTGAAAAATCGCCGGAGGAACTGCTGAAATAACTTTGCCCGCGCTTCAAAAAAAGAGAGGACAGCCTTGTCCTCTCTTTTTTACAGCATTATGGCCAAAGCAGCGCCGCTTATGGAAATCTCCCTTTAGCCGTTTGCCGCCGCCAGTGCCTCTGCACAGCGGATGCCGTCTACTGCGGCAGACACAATGCCTCCCGCATAGCCGGCTCCTTCGCCGCAAGGGTAAAGTCCCTGTAAGGCTGGGGACTGAAGGTCCTGAGTCCGAAGAACCCGGACGGGAGACGAGCTTCTGGTTTCCGGCGCTGTGAGTACGGCGTCTCGGCAGTCAAAGCCTTTTAGCTGCCGCCCCAACCGGGGCAGGGCCTGCCAGAGGGAATCTGTGACAAAGCCGGGCAGGCAGCGGGCGAGGTTTTCCGGAACCACTCCAGGCTCATAACTGGGTTTGATGGTAGGAAATTCCCGGCTGGCATGGTTTTCTAAAAAGTCCGCTACCCGCTGGGCCGGAGCAGAGTAATTCCCGCCAGCCAAAGTGAAGGCGGCCCGCTCGATTTCCCGCTGAAACTCCACGCCTGCCAAAGGCCCCTCACATCCAAAATCCTCCGGATCCACCCCCACCAGCAGGGCGGCGTTACTGTTGGCGCCGTCTCTGGCCCAGGGGCTCATGCCGTTGGTGACCACGCCTTCCGGTTCCGATGCGGCGCCGGTGACGGTACCGCCGGGGCACATACAAAAGGTGTAAACACCCCGGCCGTTGGGCAGGCGGCAATTCAATTTGTAGTCGGCCGCGCCCAAGCTGGGATGTCCGGCAAAAGCGCCGTATTGGGCCCGGTCAATCATCCAGGCGGGGTGTTCTATGCGTACGCCTACGGAGAACGCCTTGGCAGCGAGAGGAAGACAAAGGCCCTCCAGCAGGTGGAAGACGTCCCGGGCGCTGTGGCCCACCGCCAGAATCGCCTGACTGGCGGGAATCACTTCCCGCTTGCCGCTAGACTCAACGCACAGGCCGGTAAGCCGGCCATTTTGGGTTTGCAGCCCGGTCAGCCTGGTGGAGAAAAGAATCTGCCCTCCCAGATCCAGAATTTTTTTACGAATATTCTTCACAACCTCCGGCAGACGGTCCGTGCCGATATGGGGCTTGGCATCGGTGAGAATTTCCGGGGGCGCACCGGCGGCGGCCAGCTCTTCCAGCACCTTGCGAACCCGGACATCTCCGGTGCCGGTGGTCAGCTTGCCGTCGGAAAAAGCCCCGGCTCCGCCTTCGCCGAACTGTACATTGCATTCTGGGTCCAGCCGCCGGTTTATCCAAAAATCTTCCACACAGCGGGCCCTTTCCTCCACCGGCAGGCCCCGTTCAATAATCAGCGGCCGCAGCCCCCACTGAGCCAGCATCAGCCCCGCCAGCATTCCTGCCGGACCAAAACCAACAACCGCCGGTCTCTGGGCAGGAGGCGAAAAGACGGGCGGCTGGTAACAATAGGGCCTTACAGCCTGAGCGCCGGGGCAGCGCCGCAGAAGGGCCGTTTCGTCCCCGTCCACCGACGCCTCTACCCCGCAGACAAAATGGACGTCCTCCTTTTTTCGGGCATCTATGGATTTTTTCACCAGCTTGATATCCAGCAGCGCCCGCCGGGGCAGCTTTAGCCTTTTGGCGGCTGCGGCCAGCAGGTCTTCCTGCCGGAAGTCCAAGGGCATGTCCAGGCCGTTTATTCTGATCATGCCGTCAGCTCCTTTCCCGCCGCGCATCTTCCGGCGGTCCAACCAGTGGCCCAGGCCCAATGCAGGTTATACCCGCCGCACAGGCCGTCCAGGTCCAGCAGCTCGCCGGTTAAGTATAAGCCCTTCCTGTACTGGGACTCCATGGACTGCAGGTCCACTTCCCGTAGCGGCACGCCCCCGGCGGTAACCTGGGCGGTTTCCCAGCCTAAAGGACCAGTCACCGGAAAAATGAAATTTTTGACGCGCCTCGCCGCCTGCTTCAGCCGCTGGCTTTCCAGCGCCGCCAGCGGCATATCCAGTTTCCAGCCCAAAGATTTTATCAGTTCCTGCCCCACCCGCAGATTTAATGCTCCGGCTAAAAGGTCCCCAGCCGTCCGCTGGGGGAATAGGGCCCGTACGTCTTCCAGATAGGCGTCCAGCTGCGGCAGAGTCATGTTTGGGAGAAGGTCCAGCCGCAGCAGAAGGTTTCTTTCGTCCACACTCCGCAGGCGGGCGGAGAGGTTCATCACACAGATACCCGAAACCGATCCCTGCCCGAAGATCACCTCGCCGTTTTCCAAACAGAGCTCCCGACCGCCCTGACACAAAGCGGCCCGGGCTTTGCAGCGCATCCCCTTTAAAGGCCGGGTGAGTTTTTCCGGCACGGCCAGCCCTACCAGGGAAGGGCTCAGCCTGGTAACGCTGTGGCCATAACTCTTTGCCAATTGGTACCCCCCAGCGAGCCGGGAGGCCGCCAGCCCGCCGCAGGCCAAAACACAGCGCTGGGCAAAAATCCTCCTCTCTCCGGAAACAATCAAAAAACCGCCGGCCCGATCCTCCACGCGTTCAACGGGGAAATCGCAGACCGTCTCCACTCCCGCGCTTTCACAGGCAGCGCACAGCGCCTTTAAAACAGCGGCGGCCTGCAAGCTGTTGGGATATGTCCGGCCCTCGCTGTCTCTTCGGGTGAGCAACCCTAACCGGCGGAATATCTTTTCCACCCGTTCTCCGGGCCATTGGGCAAGAAAAGGAGCCGCCAGAGCGGCGTCCCCTTGGTAGCAGGCGGCGGATACCGCCTGGTTTGTCAAGTTACAGCGGCCGTTGCCGGTGGCCAACAGCTTTTTTCCGGGCTTGGGATTGCCCTCCAAAAGGACGGTTCCCGTCCCCGCCGCCCATGCGGCCATAAGGCCCGAGGCTCCGGCCCCTATCACGGCAGCCTTATACCCCTCTCTCATAACACCAGCCCCAAAAGCCCATAAGATACCACGCACATAATGATGTCCGCCAGCAGGGTGCCCAGGGCCACGGAGAGAATAGCGGACTTAAAATCCATTTTCATCAGCGCCGCAGCCAAAGAGCCCGTCCATGCCCCAGTGCCGGGCAGGGGGATGGCCACGAAGATCAGCAACCCCAAAGTCTTATAGCGGTTGATTTTATCGAACTTGCTGCGGCCCTTTTGCTCCAGACGGTCTACCAGCTTGACAAAGCGTGTGTTGCGCATCCAATCAAATATTTTATTGATAAACAGCAGGATAAAAGGGACGGGCAGGATGGTGCCTACCAAACAAATAAAAAAGGCGGGCAGCATCTGCAAGTCCAAAAGCTTCGCTGCCAAGATGCCGCCCCGCAGTTCAATAACCGGCATTAGGGACAGGGCGAAAACAGTTAGCTCCGCCGGAATGGTCTGGCTGAATAGTTCTACAAGCATTTCAACGATGTGTTCCATGTTCGACTTCCTTTGTTTAATTTCGCACCTAAAGCAGGTGATTGCCTCAAAAAATTTTCATCCAGCCATTGAGCAGTACGGCGCATCAGTCCAGCAAGCCTGGAAACCTTCTGCCGGTTCCTCTGACAATCAGGCCGTGAAAGGTGAAAAGCATGTTTCTCTGTTTATCTCACGGAAGAGCTTGCCGGACGGCTGAAACAGGCAAAAAATGAAAAAG
>CANONE010000156.1 GCA_947567585.1 uncultured Clostridia bacterium
TGGGGCATGAAAGCGGCTACTCATTTTCCCGCGCCTTTAAGCAATACTTCAAGGTTGCCCCAACTGGCTTTGGCGGCAGATCTTCAGACGAGGAAAAGGGGGATTGACCTCCTAGTCGCCTAATTAAACCGGCAGCCACTTTTGTTCCTCTGCCGATTTGATGATGCTCTCCAGAGCGTGCTGGATATGACATCCCTCCTTAATGGTAGCAGCCATGCCGTCGCCCCTACCGTTTAGAATGTCCGCAAAGGACTGCATTTGGTCGGCGCGAAACCGCTCCGGAATGGGCAGGGTGGTGAATATGCCGGCATGTCCTGTTACAGGCCCAATACAAATATCTATAACCGTCTTTGCTATATTGCTTGGATTCCACTCGGTTTTACATGAGATAAATGTAGCTAAGCACAACTCACATCCTTAAATCCAGAGCAAATTGCACAAATCCCCTTCGGCGAGGATGAAAATCCGTGCCGGAGGGGGTACCTCATTTCGCACTGTCTGCCAGACGCCTGGCCTGGCGGTATTTGTTCCGCTTCCACTGCACCATCAGGTCGTGGCCCCGGTTGGTCATTTCAGCAGGGCCAACGCGGCGATTACAGGCAGCCCTTTCTTCCCACTCCTCACAGGCCGTTAGAAGCGCAAAAGCAAAACACTGTGAGGCGGCATACAGAAGGATCCCCCATCAGCCTGCCCTAGCACGTCGGCTTCGGTGAACACCGAGGGCGGCAGTACGGTCTCGCTGGACAGGAGCACCGCCTCCCTGCAGGGGCCGCACTGGGAGATGTCCATTGTCTTCTCCTCACGAAAGGAGGGGTTCACCACCGTGGCCACCCGCTCTCCCTCCGCATTGACAGTGACCACGGCCTCCTGGCAGGCGGAACACAGGCGGTTTCCCATATGGCGCTTCATCAGGGAGAACACCTGTCCCTGGGCCGTCAGGCTTACCCCCTCCGGGGTCACCTCCAGCATGCCCTCGTTTACCGCCTGGAAATGGCAGGCAAGGGCGATGCCGCTTCTCTCCGCCTCCTCTATCAAAAGATGCATCACCAGCGCCGCATAGATGCCGTCTGTCACGCTGGATGAGCGATACCAGGCGTACCAGACGTTCCACTCGTCAAAGGAGATGCGCACATTGGGCTCCAGCCACTGCCTGCACTGGTGGATAAGGCCGCGCATCCGGGAGACTGACCCCAGGCACCGGCTGTATTCCTGCTCCACACTAGACAGGTCAGTGTACTTGGGCTCGTACCCGTAGTAGTGCTGGGAGACCAGCTGGGCAATGCCTGAGAGGGGCCGCGCCGAAAGCTCCGCCCACTCTTTGCTGGGGTATGGCCCCGAGGAGCAGAGGCTGAGATTGGGAGATACCTCCAGCATCTTCCGGCCGTTTTCCAGGGCCGTCTGACAGTAGCCGCCGGGGGTGTTGTCCCCCTCCATGTGGCCGTAGCCAAACTCATTGCCCAAAGACCAGAACTGCACCCCATAGGACTCCGGATGCCCCCGCTCCGCCCGAAGACGGCCATACCTGGTGGAGCTGTCCCCATTGCAGTATTCCACCCAGGCAGCGTTTTCCTCCGGGGTGTTCCAGCAGGGGTTTATGGTGATGAAGGGCTCCGCGCCAATCTCCCGGCACAGGGCAACGAAGTCATCGGTGTTGATTTCATCGTAGTCATAGCCCATGGAGTGGGGCTGGGTCTCCAGGCCCAGATAGGACTGTAGGGGCGCGCGCATATCCGCCGGGAGCAGCCCGTCCATCCAGTTGTACTCTCCGGCAAAATTCCCTCCCGGCCAACGGAGCACCTTTATCCCCAGCTCTCTTAGCTTCTCTATCACATCCCGGCGCATCCCCCGGAAGTGGTTCTTTGGCATCAGTGAAACTGCGCCGAAGCACATAGCTCCCGGCTCCTCCCAGTAAATGCGCAGGCTTGCATCCGGGTCATCGGCGCTGGGGATGAGATCCACTTCGTAGCGAGTCCACTCCGCCGCCTTTACCACAATGGTGCGGCGGTCATAGACTCTGTCCCCCGCCCGGTCGGTGAGCTCCACAGAGATTGCGAGCCTTTCCTTAGCCCGCACCACCGCGCCGAACAAATATGGCTTTCCCTCCTGAACAAAAAGGCCGTGCTGACCAAGCCCAGCGGGCTGCCCCGGGCAGGGGTTTAGAATACTCAGAGAGTTACACTCCAATATCCTGTTCATGTGGTAGCCCTTCCCGTGGCGGGTATAGGGCTGGTCGAAGGTGAAGACCGCGTTTTCCCCAATGGGGAACCACTCCATAGCACAGCCGTTACAGGCGGAGGGCTTCCCCGCAAATTTCCGGTTCCGCAGCATCTGGGCGGACAGGCCGTTGTGGATGCAGGAGCGGGTGTGCTCCAAATTGCTGCCGAATAGATAGGCCGGCACCATCAGCTCGCCGGGCTCAAGAAGCTGCAGGGCGCAGGGCTCGCTGCCGCCCGTCTCCTCCTCCCCGGCCCCCGGTCCGTCCAGATTGCTGCTTCGGGCAACCTGAAGGAGCTCGCCGCTGAGTATCTCCACCACGCTCACTCTGAGTTCCGCCGCAAGCCGGTTCAAGAGCGCCACATCCGGCAGGCTCTTCCCCCGCTCCCATTTTGACACCGCCTTGTCGGTTACGTCCAGCCGCTGGGCCAGCTGAGCCTGGGTCATGCCCAGGCTTGTGCGCAGCCGGGTGATGAGTTCCCCGGTTTTTATCATGTTCATATACAGGCTCCTCCTTGCTGTTTTTCCTAGCATACCATAATACAAGGCAGTTGGGCAATCGACTGTTGGTTTACTGCCCACGCTTCAAAACCTTGCAGACTTGTCCCGGCTCCTCCACGTGACGGCCCAGCACAGCGCCCCCGCCGAGAGCAGCGACCGGATCCGGCTTCTCAGAAAGCGGCTTTAGGGGCGGTCCTTCCCCAATATCCTGTGGAAACGGTCAGAGGGTATAAAGGAAAAAACCGGGAGCGCTCCCGGTTTTTTCTCTAATGAATTATTTTCTAGGCTATTTATTCGAAAACAGGCACACGCTTTACCACGCCGCCCTCCATGGCGGACTGGTGGGCGCAGATGCCCACGGCAAATGTCAAGTAATTTATGCGAAAAAACTATAAAATATTTTACGCGGCGAGTCCGAGGGCCTCGGAGAACACGGTCGCGGCGCTCCGAAAGCCCAAAATCCCGCGAGGATAATTGTTGAGCCACGTCTCGGCGGCTTTGACCTCGGCGGGCTTTACCTTGTCGAAATCCGTACCTTTCGGGAACTTGCGGCGTATCATGCGGTTAATATTCTCATTTGTCCCCCGCTCGCAAGCTGTGTACGGGTGACAATAGTAAACGGTCGTCCGCTTTTTCCCTTTCCTCCGGCGGCTCCGCTCGAGGCCGTCGCAATCTGCGAACTCGGAGCCGTTGTCGAAAGTAATCGACTTGAATATCCTCGGGAAGTCTGCGCCGAAACGCCTCTCGAGTCTGTCCAGCGCCCGGACGACGCTCTTTGTAGTGCCGTCCGGGATTTTTATAATTATCTCGTTCCGGGTAGCCCGCTCGGAGAACACGAGGAGCCGCGCCTTTGAGCCCTTTTTTCCGACGACGGTATCGCCCTCCCAATGTCCGACCTCCTCGCGGGTCTCGACCTCTGGCGGACGCTCCTCAATACTCCGGCCCCGAGGAGCCCTTTTCTCGCGCACCTTTTTATACTCCCGCTTGCGCTGGCCTTTCTCCGGGAGGTCTTTATTTGTGATATGGGGGAAGATATTCCCGTCGTCTATGTACTTGTAAATCGTGGCCCGGCAAAATGTGATATGGTATTTCTCGAGATACTCCTCCTCCCGTAAAAGGGCGCACACGGCGACCGGGGAATAGTCCTCGTGTAAAATCTTCTCCTCTATGAACTCGGCGACGGCGAAATTATTCCCGATTTTAAGGGGCGCTCCCTTTGCGGCGAGCCCCTCTTGATATTTCGCCTCGGCTTTGTCGGCGCTATACCGTATCTCCGTCGTGTAATCGCTGTTTAGGTGCTCATACTCCCCGCGCTTGATTTCCCGGTAGATGGTGGAGATATGTACCCGGAGCTCGTCGGCTATGGTCTGCTTGTGTATCTTCTGGCGGAGCATGACCTCGAGGCGGAGTCTCTTTTTATACGTCAAGCGCTCGTACTTTTTCTCTTTCTGCTTTTTATCTGCCTTTTTTGCCGCGTCCTTTCTCCGTGCCATTGTCCGGCCCTCCCCCTAAAAATCGAAAAAGGGGGGACGGCCTCCCGTCCCCCTTGCCCTCGTTTACTGGCTCAAGAAATCCTCTATTGCCTTTTTGATAATCTGCGCTTGCGAAATTCCCTTGACGGCGCATTTATCCTTGAAAGCCGCCGCGAGGTCTTTCGGGACATATGCAGTAACCGCCCCGTAGGTTTTTTGATTGTACCGCCTCTTTACCGCCGAGGAGGTCTCGCTTTTTCTTTTCCCCTCCGTCATTCTTCCGCCACCTCCGTAAATTCGAGTAAAACTATTGACATACTCTCGAGAGTATGCTATCTTATTAACAAGAATTTACGGAGGTGGCGGAAGAATGACGGAGGGAAAAAGAAAAAGAGAGCGATCGTGGCAGTGGGACATTCAATTTTGAAAATTGCATATCAT
>CANONE010000157.1 GCA_947567585.1 uncultured Clostridia bacterium
TGGCCATGCTGCCCTTCTGCGGCTATCACATGGGCGACTACTTCCAGCACTGGATCGAGATGGGCGAGAAGCTGGGGGACAAGGCCCCCAAGATCTTCAACGTGAACTGGTTCCGCACCGACGCGGACGGCCACTTTATCTGGCCCGGCTTTGGCGACAACTTCCGGGTAGTGGAGTGGATCATCAAGCGCTGCGAGGGCAAGGTGGACGCAGTGGAGACCCCCATTGGCTTTGTACCCAAGGCCGAGGACATCAATCTCGAGGGCCTGGACTTCTCCATTGACACCCTGAAGGAGATCCTTACCGTGGATAAGGCTGCCTGGGCCAAGGAGGCCGAGGGCATCGATGAGTTCTACAAGCAGTTTGGCGACAAGCTGCCTCAGGCTCTTCGCGACCAGCTGGAGACTTTGAAGGCCAACTGCAAGTAAGCTGATTTTCGAAATGGACCGCCATGCCGCCGGCGTTTGATTGAAAAAACTGCCAGCGGCTGAAAGGGTTAGATTTCTACGGCAGAGAGGGGCAGTCAGGAAACTGGCTGCCCCCCTTCTCCTGTCAAAACCGCCCGCCAATCACAAAAAATGCCCTAAACCCCCTAACCCCCACAAGCTTGCGGCAACGCCCGCCAAGCTTCCGGTTCGGAACAAAATAAACTCGGCACAAAAGTTTTCGTCCACCTTTTACAAAAGGTGGCAGAGCGCGAGACGGCGTCTCGCGGCCTTAGGGAGGAGTAGCATGGCAAAAAGAGAAAAGAAAGCCCCAAAGGGCCCGAAGGTGCAAGGATATATAGCGGGGGCTGGCGAGATCGTAGAGCAGGATGTGGGGGACACCCTGCGAAAAAACTTCATGCCCTACGCCATGAGCGTAATCCTGTCCCGGGCCCTGCCGGAGATTGACGGCCTCAAGCCCTCTCAGAGGAAGCTGCTGTACACCATGTACAAGATGGGGCTTTTAACCGGCGGGCGCACCAAGAGCGCCAATATTGTGGGCCAAACCATGAAGCTGAACCCCCACGGCGACGCCGCTATTTATGATACCATGGTACGGCTTTCCCGGGGATATGAAGCGCTTTTGCACCCCTATGTGGACAGCAAGGGGAATTTCGGCAAAGCCTATTCCCGGGACATGGCCTGGGCCGCGCCCCGGTATACCGAGGCCAAGCTGGACGGCATCTGCCGGGAATTTTTCGGGGATATCGACCGGGACACCGTGGATTTCGCCGACAACTACGACAGCACCATGCTGGAGCCCCAGCTGCTGCCCGCCAGCTTCCCTACCATTCTGGTAAACGCCTGCAGCGGCATTGCCGTGGGCATGGCCTGCAATATCTGTTCCTTTAACTTGGCAGAGGTCTGCCGGACCGCTATCGCCCTGATGCGCAACCCTGACGCGGACCTGTTCGAAACCCTCCAGGCTCCGGATTTCCCCGGTGGCGGCCAGCTGATTTTCGACCGGGCGCAGATGGAGAAAATCTACAATACCGGCCGGGGCAGCTTCCGGGTGCGGAGCAAATACAGCTTTGATAAGTCCGCCAACTGTATTGACGTGACGCAGATCCCCCCCTCCACCAATGTGGAAATCATCGTGGAGCGGATCATTGAATTGTCCAAACAGAATAAGCTCCGAGAGGTGGCGGACGTCCGGGACGAAACCGATTTGGAGGGCCTCAAGATCACCATCGACCTGAAGCGGGGCACGGACCCGGAAAAGCTGATGCAAAAGCTCTTCAAGCTCACCACCCTGGAAGACAGTTTTTCCTGTAACTTCAATATCCTCGTTGGCGGCGCGCCCCGGGTAATGGGGGTACGGGAGCTGCTGGAGGAGTGGACGGCTTTCCGGGTAGAGTGCGTACGGCGGCGAACTTATTTTGATTTACAGAAGAAAAGGGAGAAGCTCCACCTGCTTAAGGGCTTGGCCGCTATTTTGCTGGACATCGACAAGGCTATCAAAATCGTCCGGGAAACCGCGGAAGAGGCGGAGGTGGTGCCAAACCTAATGATCGGTTTTGGCATCGACCAGCCCCAGGCAGAGTATGTGGCGGAAATACGCCTGCGGCATCTAAACCGGGAATATATCCTCAAGCGCACGGAGGAAACAACCCAACTGGAAGAGGACATCCAAGAGCTGGAAGGAATATTGGGCTCCAAGTCTAAAATCCAGCAGATTATCATCCATGAGCTGGAAGAGGTTGCGAAAAAGTACGGCCAGCCCCGGCGGACCATCTTGCTTTATGCCGGCGAGCTCCAGGAGGACGCCGTGATAGAGGAAATTCCGGACTACCCGGTCCATCTCTTTTTCACCCGGGAGGGGTACTTTAAGAAGATCACCCCCCAGTCCCTGCGGATGAGCGGGGAACACAAGCTAAAGGAGGGCGACCAGCTGGTCCAAACAGCGGAGGCCACCAACAACAGCGAACTGCTGTTTTTCTCCGACCGCTGCCAGGTCTACAAACAGCGGGGTTCCGATTTCGACGACGGGAAAACCAGCGTGCTGGGAGATTATATCCCGGCCAAGGTGCAAATGGAAGAGGGAGAGCGGGCTTTCTATATGGCCTATACCCTGAACTTCTCCGGCTATATGCTGTTCGTCTTTGAAAACGGAAAGGCCGCCAAGGTGGAGCTTTCTGCCTATCAGACCAAAACCAACCGGAAAAAGCTTATCAGCGCTTACAGCGACAAGTCCCCGATCGTGGCCATTCTCCAGCTGCCTGAAGACCGGGAGGTCCTGCTGACAGCCAGCTCCGGCCGGATGCTGCTGTTCCACACCGGGCAAATCGCCCCTAAAAGCACCAAAAACACCCAGGGCGTACAGGCCATGAACCTAAAGAAGGGCCAGCGTGTGGTCAGCGCCGTACCGTATGAGGAAGGCATGCTTGCCAACCCCAGCCGCTACAAAAAGAAGCTCCCCACTCTGGGCGCTCTCAGCACCGAGGCCGGAGAACAAATCGAGTTCTCCTAGCCTCCGCCAAGCCAGCGGAACGGAATCGAAAAAACGGCAAAAAAACTTGTCCACATTTTTAAAGGGCCATAATCCCCGGATACTTGCCGAAGTCAGCGTGCAGGAATCTTTCCAAGCCGGCAGGCGAGACGCGGGACCCAGGAACGCCGCCCCTGCCACCTTAAACAGCGTATAATCCGCCTGGAGACTGCGCAGAATAGGATTTGTAAACGCGACTGGTTTACAAATTTGTGAATCGAGGTGCTGAAAATGAAAAATCGCTTGGAGTGCCAGGTTACTTCCTGCCGCCACAACGCCAACAATCTCTGCTGCCTGTCCAGCATCAAGGTGGACGGCCCCGCCGCCTGCCAGCCGGACCAGACCTGCTGCGAGTCCTACGAGGAGCGTTCCGGCGCAGCCTCCAACGCTGTTTCCGGTTACGAGTCTCCCTCTGTGGAGACCTTCATCGACTGCAAGGCCCACAAATGCACTTACAACAACAACTGCAAGTGCGAGGCCGAATGCGTCTGCGTAGGCTGCTGCTGCTCCGACGTTTCCTCCAAAAGCGGCACCGAATGCTGCACCTTCCGGGAAGGCTAAAAGTACAAACAAAAACGGCTGGACCTCTTCAGGTTCAGCCGTTCTCTTTTGGCGGGAAGGTCCCAGGGGCGAAGCCTCGGGCGCTTGCCGTCACCAGCCCTTAGGGCACTACCTGATCAAGCCCCTAGCCCGCTTCCGTTTCCCCCAAAAACCATCTGCTCCGCCCACAAAGCCACCGTTTCGAAACCAAAACACCCCCGGCTCAAAAGTTTTTGATCAAACTTTTTTCAAAAAGTTTGTGGGGCCTGGGGCAAAGCCCCGCAGTCTTACCGCGCTACAAAATGCTTAACGACGCTGCTGCCGTCGGCAGGGCCTGGCCAGGGCTGGGAAAGGTCGATGCCGGCGTTCATGAGGAGAGCGCCGGAGTAGGCTTCGCCGGTTTCCTCATCCACATAGATTTTCTCCGGATCCAGGCCCCGCAGGCGCTGGGTCTGGAAGAGGTTGTCCGGGCGGCGCATAACTACCCGGGTAAAGAGCGCCTGGGATTTGTCCGGACTTACAAACTCCCAGTCGCATACAAAGGGATCCGCCGCCGGGTCGGTGATCCGGTAAAGGTCGCCGTAATGGGTGAGGTCATAATACTTGTGATAATCCTCCACCTGGGCCTTGGCAATGGCCTTTTCTTCCTCGGTCAGTTTCCGGGGATCCAGCTCAAAGCCATGGCTGCCCATGATGGCCACATTGCCCTTGGTGGCAAAGCCGGCGCGGGGACTGGCGGAAACATGGGCCCCCATGCTGGCGGGTGGATAGCACAGGGAAGCGCCGAACTGGATGGTCAGCCGCTCAATGGGGTCGGTGCAGTCGCTGGTCCAAATCTGCGGAGAGTAGTAGAGCATACCCGGGTCAAAGCGGGCCCCGCCGCTGGAGCAATTTTCCAGGAGGATATGGGGAAAGGCGGTGGTAATCCGGTCCATCAGCTCATACACTCCCAGCACATAGCGGTGGAAGAACTCGCCCTGGCGCTCCGGGGGCAGCACGGCGTTGCCGGCCTCGGTGATGTTCCGGTTGC
>CANONE010000158.1 GCA_947567585.1 uncultured Clostridia bacterium
AAAACCGCAGGAAAGGCTGCCGCCTTTCGAGGATTTTTGACACAGAAGCCGTCCACTTTGGACGAAAAGACAGCTTTTCGAAGTTTTAAAACAGACTCTAGAATTTATCGGCCGTCTAACGCACATAAATAGAGGGATTCTCCCCTTGCAAAATCCACACAAACCTGCTAATATAAATCTATTCCAAGCGGGTAGGGATTTCCTGCCCGCTATGTTGGCGTACAGAGGAGGCGCGCGTGTGTTTTTTTCTTCAAAGACTGCGCCAGGGCAAGGCCCTGTGGCGTTTATAATAGTTGGGCTGGGGAATCCCGGCCGGGAGTATGAGAATACCCGCCACAACGCAGGATTTATGGCGGTGGACCGGCTGGCGGAGAAGCATGGCGTACGGATCAACCGGGTGAAGTTCAAGGGTACGGCGGGGGACGGCTTTGTAGCCGGGCGGCGGACGCTGCTCTTAAAGCCCGGTACCTTTATGAACCTCAGCGGTCAGTCCGTGCGGGAGGCCATGAGCTTTTACAAGGTGCCGCCGGAGCGCACCCTGATCCTTTTCGACGACATCAACCTGCCGCCGGGCAAGCTGCGGATCCGCCGCAAGGGCAGCGACGGCGGACATAATGGCATGAAAAATATTATCTATCTTTCCGGCTCGGACCAGTTTCCCCGGATTAAAATCGGGGTGGGGCAAAAGCCCAGCCCCCAGTACAATCTGGCGGACTGGGTGCTGTCGAGGTTCACCCAGAACGAGTACGAGGACCTATCCGCCGCTTTGGACAACGCCTGCGAAGCCACCGCGCTGATGCTCCAGGGAGAGACGGACCGCGCTATGAATCTATATAATTGAGAGGTGTTCCATGAAATCTATCTTCAATGCCCTGGCGCGCTCCCAGGATTTTTCCACCCTCTGCTCCGCTGTGGAAAGCGGCCGGTTCCCGGCGGTAGCGGCGGGGCTTTCGGGCATTCATAAATGCGCCGTCATTGCGGCCCTCTGCCGGAAAACCCGGCGCAAGGCCCTGGTCATCGCGGCCGATGAAGCGGAAAGCCAGCGCTTTTTAGAGGATTTGACGGCCTTGGGCCTCTTTGCCGTCCAATACCCCATGCGGGACTTTAACTTCCGGGACGCCGCCGTCTCTTCCCGGGAATATGAACGCCTTCGCCTGGAAGCGCTGTCAAAATTTCAGGAGGGCTCAAAGGATTGCCTCATTGCCTGCGCGGACGCGGCCCTGCAGTACACCATGGGACCGGAGGACTTGGCGGGGCGGTTGTTTACTGTCCGGGCGGGGGAAGTCTTGTCCATTGACCGGCTGCTGAAGGCATTGGCAGACTGCGGCTATACTCGGGAAGATCAGATCGAGGGTCCAGGGCAGTTTAGCCGCCGGGGCGGCATTGTGGATTTCTTCTCCCCCAGCGCGGCTCAGCCTGTGCGGGTGGAGTTCTGGGGGGACGAAGTGGATTCCGTCAGCTTTTTCGACCCGGCTACCCAGCGCCGCACCGATCCGGTGGAGGAGGTCACTTTGGCCCCCTGCGTGGAGGTGATCCCCAGCAGCGTCAACGCCTTGGTTCACAGAATCGAGAGTCTGGCGAAATCTCTGCGGGGCAAACGGGCCCCCAAGGCCAAGGAGGTGTTGGCGGCGGAGGCGGGGAAGCTCCGGGAAGGGCTGCATCTGGGCTCCATGGACAAATTCCTCCCGCTGATTTATGAAAAGCCCGCCACCCTTTTCGATTATTTCGATCCATCCAATTCCCTGCTGTTTCTCTCTGAAGGGAACAAGCTCAAAGAGCGTACCCGCACAACAGCCGCCCAGTGGGCGGAGGACCTGCCCGCCTACCTGGAGGAGGGACTGCTGTGTAAGGGCCTGGACCAGTATGCGGAGGACTGGCCCTATGTGCTGGGGCAGGCGGAGAGGCTGCCCGCCGTATTTATGGACGTTTTCGCCCGGGGTACCTATGAGGTTCCCACCAAGGCTCTGGTGAACTTTACCGTCCGGCAGTTTCCGGCCTGGGGGGGCGGAAGCCAGCTTTTGGAGGAGGATCTTTCCGCGCTTCTCAACCAGGGCCGGGCCTGCGTGGTGCTCTCCGGCACCCAGCGGGCGGGGGAGGCTCTGGCCGCCGACTTAAAGCAGGCGGGTTTGCCCGCCTCTTATGTTGAGAACCCCTCTATGGCGGCCAAGGGCGCCGTTACGGTGGCCAGCGGGGCTCTTTCCGCCGGCTTTGACTGGCCGGACGCGGGCTTTGCCCTGATTACCCGGGGGCGTTTGGCGCCCCAGAAGTCTAAGAAGTCCAAGAAAAATAAGAATTCCAAGGAGATATCCAGCCTCTCCGAGCTGACGCCGGGGGATTTAGTGGTCCATGCCAGCCACGGTATCGGCGTTTTTGAGGGCATCCACAAGCTGGAAATGCATGGCGTTACCAAGGACTATATCAAGGTGCGCTACCAGAGGAACGACACCCTCTATATACCGGTTACCCAGCTGGATATGGTCTCCAAGTATATCGGCCCCAGGGAGGATTCCGGGGTAAAGCTCAGCCGCCTGGGCGGGGCCGACTGGCAGCAGAAGAAGCAGAAGGTCCGGGCGGCGGTAAAGGACATCGCCAAGGAGCTGATTCTGCTCTATGCCCAGCGGATGCAGCAAAAGGGATTCCCTTTTCCAGCGGACGGAGAGTGGCAGCGGGATTTCGAGGCGCGCTTTGAGTTCGACGAGACGGAGGACCAGCTGCGGTGCGTCAATGAAATCAAGGACGACATGGAGCGGGACGTGCCCATGGACCGGCTCCTCTGCGGGGACGTGGGCTTCGGCAAGACGGAGGTGGCCCTGCGGGCGGCCTTTAAGTGCGTGACCTCCGGCAAGCAGTGCGCCATTCTGGTGCCCACCACCATTTTGGCCTGGCAGCACTACCAGACCATCCTAAAGCGCATGGAGGGCTTTCCCATCGACGTGGAGCTGCTTTCGCGCTTTCGCAGCCCCAAGGAGCAGGATAAAATCATCCGCAAGGTAAAGCGGGGCGGCGTGGATATCATCGTGGGGACCCACCGGTTGGTCTCCAAGGACGTGGCCTTTAAGGACCTGGGCCTGGTGATTATCGACGAGGAGCAGCGCTTCGGCGTGGCCCAGAAGGAAAAGCTCAAGTCCCTGTGCCAGTCCGCCGACGTGCTGACCCTTTCCGCCACGCCCATCCCCCGGACTTTGAACATGGCGCTCTCCGGCATACGGGATATGTCCGTTATTGAGGAAGCGCCCCAGGACCGGCACCCGGTGCAGACCTATGTCATCGAGCATGATAAGGGCGTGTTATACGATGCCATCCGCCGGGAGCTTCGCCGGGGCGGGCAGGTGTATTACCTGCACAACGACACCGCCTCCATCTCCCGGGTGGCGGCCCAGCTGCAAAAGGACATCCCCGAGTCCCGGGTAGGCTACGGCCACGGAAAAATGGACGAGGAGGAACTCTCCGAGGTTTGGCGGCAGCTTTTGGACCACGAAATCGACATTTTGGTGTGTACCACCATCATCGAGACAGGCGTGGACGTACCCGCAGCCAATACCCTGATTATTGAGAACGCGGACCGTATGGGTCTCTCTCAGCTTCACCAAATCCGGGGCCGGGTGGGCCGCAGCAACCGCCGGGCCTATGCCTACCTTACGTATACGCCTAATAAGTCTCTGACGGAGGTGGCTCAAAAGCGCCTTTCCGCCATTCGCGAGTACACGGAATTTGGCTCCGGCTTTAAGATCGCCATGCGGGATTTGGAGATTCGAGGCGCGGGAAACATCCTGGGCGGCGAGCAGCACGGCCACATGGAAGCCGTGGGCTACGATATGTACGTCCGGCTGCTCAGCGAGGCGGTGGGGCTTATGAAGGGCGAAGCCCCCAAGCGGCCGGTGGACGAAAGCTGCCTGGTGGATATGCAGGTTCAGGCCCATATACCCGAAGACTACATTGACAGCGTCAACCTGCGCCTGGAGGTATACCGGAAAATTGCCCAGATCCAAGACCAGGCGGACGCCATGGACGTTACCGACGAACTCATCGACCGCTTCGGCGACCCGCCGGAGGCTGTGAAGGGGCTTATTGATATCGCCCTTCTGCGCAATACCGCCAGCGAGCTGGGAATCAGCGAGGTAAAACAGCAGGGAGAGTCGCTGCTGCTGTACAAATCCCCCCTGGATATGGAACAGGTGGGAAAGCTGGTAAAGGGCATGAACGGCCGGGTGATGGTCAGCGCGGGAAGCAGGCCCTATCTCAGCGTAAAGCTGCGGGGGGAAGAGCCCCTGGATATCTTGAGCCAGGTACTGGGCGTCATGCGGGAAGGGAAATAAATAGCCCGAGCATCAGCGGAGCCAGGCGTTTTCAAAAAAGAAAGCGCCTGGCTCCGCCCATGCAGGGACCTCATTCATGTTGCACCCAAAACAAAAAAGCCTGTAAGACCACAGTCCTACAAGCTTTTGGCGGAGAAGATGGGATTTGAACCCATGCGCCGGTTTCCCGACCTACTCCCTTAGCAGGGGAGCCCCTTC
>CANONE010000159.1 GCA_947567585.1 uncultured Clostridia bacterium
TCTGGTAGCAGTACTTGTAGGCAATATCAATAATCTTATCCTCCCCCGCCAGCAGGTCCATAGCGGCCATATAAAGCCTGCGGTTTCGAATATACTCCCCCATACTGTAGCCTGTGATGATCTGAAACCCCTTTTGCAGGTAAAAGGGGGATATATGCACCGCCCCCGCCACCTCCTCCGGCTTCACCGGTTCCAGTATATGGGCTTCCATATACTCCACCGCCGCCCGCAGTCCCTTCACCCAGTCCATTTCTTCACCTCCCTCTTTTAGTATACAGCCATACGCCGCCGGCGTCCTGTTCCTTTCTGCTTTCTTTTGTCCGCCTGGGGCGTCAGGCCGCCTCCTCACGCTTTTTGCGGAAAGAGGACAGAAACACCGCCGCGCTGAGTATGTACAGGCCCGTCACCGCCAGATAGAAGGGCTTCGCGCTGATGGCGTCAAAAACAACGCCCCCCAGAAGATTCCCCATAATGCCGGCTACAGAGGCGATGGATGTAAAAAATGCCTGGGCGCTTGCTTTTAGATGGCTGGGGGCAAGCTCATACACATAGTTTAGGGACGAGCCCAGGAAAAGGCCGCTGCCTAGGCCGTAAAAGGTGCAGCAAGCCAGCATGCCCGGTAAAGACTGGGCGAATAGGCCGAATCCCAAGCACTCCATGGACATCAGGAGCGTGGCCCCCAGCACCAGCACCCGCAGGGGGAACTTCCGCCGCAGCCGTACCATCAAAAGGAGAAAGGGGATCTCTAAAAGCGCCCGGTAGCCTAAGAGGATCCCGTACTGCTCCGAGTCGATACCCACGCTCTGCATAAAGTAGGGGATAAAATTTGTTTCGCAGGCCGCCGCCGTATAATAGATAAAGCCAAAAACCAGAAACGCCACATAGGCTTTGTTTTGAAACAGCTCCCCTAAGTTCAGCCCGGGCTTGCCCTTTTCCCCGGCGCCCTTCTTTGCCGGGGCTTTCGCCTGAGGTTCTCTGGCAAAAAAGGTCAGCACAATGGGAATAAGCATCAGCAGCCCGGACACCCAGAAGGTGTTCCTCACCCCCAGGCTGGGCAGCCAGGCGGATATAATCATACAGCCGATGGTAAATAGAAACGAGCCCAAGCTGCGCAATACCCCGAAATTGAGGCCCAGCTCGTTGCAGTTGCGGACCAAAATGTTTTCGGCAAAGGGAGACGAAGAGGCCCTGAAAAAGTTGACCACCGGCACCAGGCACATTAAAAGCAGCTGGGAATAGGCCAACCCTGTGGGGATGAAGGGAATCAGCCCATATAAAAGCGCGGCCCCCGCCAATACGGTAACCAAAACCTTTTTCAAGGACCCAATCCTGTCGCTGACCATGCCCCAAAAGGTCACGGAGAAAATACCCACCGCCGATGAAATGGCGTTGAGCATTCCGATGGAGGATGCGGAAAATCCCACGCTTTGCAGATAAACCGTCTGATATACCCCAAAAGACCAGGCAAACCAGAATATCCCGTTTACCCCTACCAGAATCACCGCCTGCTGTCCCATTGTTCCCATTCGGGACCATATTTTCCCAATCTTTCCTTCTCTCATATCCACGCCGCTCCCTTTCCGCGTATCCCGCCGGTAAACTGCCGATATCCAAAGCTAAGAAGATTATATCCGTTTACCAGCGCTTGTCAAGAGGCTTGCAAAAATATTCTTAGGCCACGGGGTCTGGCCTCCAACCCGCCAGTGTAAAGGTCCCTCAAGGAGGGTTGTTCAAAAAGCTTGCGGCCTTAGCGGTTTTTGCCAAGCCAAAAGGGTAGATGTGAAGCGATTTTCGGTGGATTCTTGGGGTTGCAATCCTTTTGGCGTGGTGTTATAATTTTCAGTTAATAACAGCTCCAACTGCTCCGCACGCCACTGCGGTATACGAAATGAGGTCTCCAGATTACAGAGGAAAGAGAGTGAAAAGGATGCTGAAAACAGAAATGGACTATCAGAAGAAGTTTGGCAAGGAGGGGTTGACCTTTGACGATGTTCTGCTGATTCCTGCCGAGTCTCATGTCCTGCCCAGCCAGGTGGACTTTACCACGCGGCTTACAAAGACCATCCGGCTGAACGCCCCGATTCTCACCGCCGCTATGGACACTGTCACGGAATCCGACATGGCCATTGCCATTGCCCGGGAGGGCGGCGTGGGTATTATCCACAAGAACATGTCCATAGAACGGCAGGCCGACCAGGTGGACCGGGTGAAACGCTCTGAAAACGGCGTCATTGCCAATCCCTTTTTCTTGGCTCCGGACAGCCTGGTTCGGGAGGCGGAAGAACTGATGGGCCGCTTTAAAATCTCCGGGGTGCCCATCTGCCAGGACGGGGTTTTGGTGGGCATTATCACCAACCGGGACCTGCGCTTTATGGAGGGCGACGATTTTGACCAGCCTGTCAAGAATGTCATGACCAAGGAGCATCTGGTTACCGCCCCTGTGGGCACCACTTTAAAGGACGCCCAGGAGATTTTGCGCCGGCACCGGATTGAGAAGCTTCCTCTGGTGGACGGCGGCATGCGGCTGAAGGGCCTGATCACCATTAAAGACATTGAAAAGGCCGTCCGCTATCCCAATTCCGCCCGGGACGAAAGCGGCCGGCTGCTTTGCGGCGCGGCCATTGGCGCTACCAGCGATGTTTTGGAACGGGTTGCCGCTCTTGTAGAAGCGCAGGTGGATGTGGTAGCACTGGATTCCGCCCATGGCCACAACGACGGCGTACTGAAAGCGGTGAGCAAGGTAAAAGCGGCTTATCCCGATCTGCCGGTTATCGCCGGAAATGTGGCCACTGCCCAAGGAACCCGCGCCCTTATCGAGGCGGGAGCGGACTGTGTGAAGGTGGGCATTGGGCCCGGCTCTATCTGCACCACCCGGGTCGTGGCGGGTATTGGCGTGCCCCAGATCACCGCTGTCTTTGACGCGGCGGAGGCGGCGGCAAAGTATGGCGTGCCGATTATTGCGGACGGCGGCATTAAGTACAGCGGAGATATTGTAAAGGCTTTGGCGGCGGGCGCTAACGCTGTGATGCTGGGTTCTATGGTGGCAGGCTGCAAAGAGGCCCCCGGCGAGTATGAGCTTTATCAAGGGCGGCAATTTAAGGTATACCGGGGCATGGGAAGCCTGGGCGCCATGGGCAAGGGCAGCGGCGACCGGTACTTCCAGGCGGAGCAAAAGAAGTTTGTGCCTGAGGGCGTCGAGGGCCGGGTGCCCTTTAAGGGGCCTTTGGCGGATACTGTGTTCCAGCTTCTGGGCGGCCTGCGCTCCGGCATGGGGTATACGGGCTGCGCCAATATCCAGGAGCTTCATGATAAGGCTCAATTTGTGCGGATTACAGGCGCCGGGCTGAAGGAGAGCCACCCGCATGATATCCA
The DNA here is from genome assembly GCA_947567585.1 of uncultured Clostridia bacterium. Taxonomy (GTDB): domain Bacteria; phylum Bacillota; class Clostridia; order Oscillospirales; family Acutalibacteraceae; genus Acutalibacter. Next base: position 3,373 of record CANONE010000159.1, read on the forward strand.
GATCACCAAGGAGGCCCCCAACTATTCTGTAAACGCTTAAACATACACAGCGCCAACATAGGGAACCTCACAGGCTTTTGTCTGTGGGGTTTCTGTGTTTTGTACGCTTTTTTGGCCGCAGGGCTAAGCGGCTTTGCCGGATGCCGGTAAAGCAGAAATTACAAAAAAACGCAGTTTTTCTTCCAAAACCCCTTGACATTCTCACTCTTATCCTCTATAATAACGAGTGTCCCGCGACAATGGGACAAACGTGGCGGTATAGCTCAGCTGGCTAGAGCATTCGGTTCATACCCGAAGTGTCGATGGTTCAAGTCCATTTACCGCTACCAAATGGCCCGGTGGTCAAGCGGCTAAGACACCGCCCTTTCACGGCGGTAACACGAGTTCGATTCTCGTCCGGGTCACCAGATAGGCGGGTGTCGGCTGTACGTGGCCGGACCTGGGAATGTACGGCAAGAAGGGCGCGGGCGGATTGCTCCGCGTTTTTCTTTTATCCAAAATTCTAAGTAAGGTGGATGAAGCATGATCAAGAAGCTTTTGGTATTCCTTTGTGCAGGGGCTTTTGCTCTGACTTTAGCCGGGTGCGGCGGGCAGGTGGAGCAGCTGGACACGCTGGAGGCTCCCTCCTCTTCCAGCATAGAACAGGGGCCTTTTCCGGAGATGCATTATTATGACACGCTGGAGAGCCTTTGCAGCTATATGGAAGATAACGAGGCTGTAACGGGAGAGAGCGTGGAGATGTCCTATAAAGAGATAGGCGCGGTAGGCGGCGTACGGTACCGCTTTAAGTTTGACGGCAGCATTGTACAGGCGGAGTTCTATGAGTTCGACCTGGATAACCAGAATGAGAAGGCCAAGGAATGCCTGGGCAGCGTGCAGGAAAAGGGCTTCTTCACCATTCTGGGCAGCGACGTACCCGCCCAGCTTCATGGCAAGTACCTGATGGTCTACACAGATACTGACAAGGACGAAGCCAACGCTGCCCAAAGGGAAAAAGTAGAAAAGCTGTTTTCCGAATTCACCCCTACAGCGGGCTAGACTGCGTCACCGACCGGTTTGGGGGCAACTGGTTCCTCTCCCTGCCCAACCACCGCCCGCCGGAGGATTTCCAGCCTGGA
>CANONE010000160.1 GCA_947567585.1 uncultured Clostridia bacterium
CTCACTTCAACCGCACGTACATCTGGGGAGAAGCGTTGGCGTCCTTGCGCTGGGACTTGATCTCAAACATGTCCAGAGAATCCAGGAAAGGGGTAAGCTTAGAGAATCCAAAATTGCGCACGTCGAAGTCTGGATAGCGCTTACCCAGAATGTTGCCCACTTTTCCCACAAAAATCCAGTTGTCCTCGTCGGAATTCTCCCGCACGATGCTGAGCAAAGCCCGGCGGATGGTGCGCAGGCTGGTCTTGGGCTCTTCCCGGTCCTCCTCCTTCTCCGGACGGCCCGACTTGGCGGGAACCCGCCGCATAGCCTTTTTGGGCTGCGTCTTTTTCTGGGGCTCGGGTCGGGGGGCTTCCTCAGGCTCCTCGTCGTCGGCGGCGGAGAGGATATCCAAGTATTTGAACTTGTTGCACGCGGCGATAAAGGAATTGGGGGTCTTGCTTTCCCCCATGCCGATCACCGTCATGCCGGATTCCCGCAGGCGCGCGGCCAGCCGGGTGAAGTCGCTGTCGGAGGACACCAGGCAGAAGCCCTCTACCTGGCCGGAGTAGAGGATGTCCATGGCGTCTATAATCATGGCGGAATCCGTGGAATTCTTGCCGCTGGTATAGCTGTACTGCTGAATGGGCAGCACGGAATTGTCCAAAAGAGCGGATTTCCAGGAGACCAGGGCCGGGTTGGTCCAGTCCCCGTAGATGCGCTTGTAGGTGGCCACGCCGTCTTTGGAGAGCTCGTCTAAAATCAGCTTGATGTACCGCACGGACACATTGTCCGCGTCGATCAGCACGGCGAAGCGGCTGTCACTGGGCATATATAGTCCTCCTCACAGGCCGATCTCCTGGTGGTTTGCCCGCATCCCGAGGATGCACTGCTCGATGACCCGGTCCAGCTCCACGCCCAGCCGCTGGCACCCGTCCAGAATGAGCTGCCGGTCCACCCCGGCGGCAAATTTTTTATCCTTAAACTTCTTCTTTACGCTTTTCACTTCCAGGTCCGTCACGGACTTGGAGGGGCGCATAATGGCCGTGGCGTTGATCAGCCCGCTGAGCTCGTCAATGGTAAAAAGCACCTTTTCCATGTAGAGCTCCGGCTCCACGTCAGAGACCAGGCCATACCCGTGGCTGACCACCGCGTGGATAAAGGCGTCGTCGTACCCGGCCTCTTTTAGGATGTCCACAGCCTTTTTGCAGTGCTCCTCCGGGTATTTCTCATAGTCCACATCGTGCAAAAGGCCCACGCAGCCCCAGTATTCCGGGTCTTCGCCCGCGGCCTGGGCGTAGTGGCGCATAATAGATTCCACTTGGAGGCCGTGCTTTACCAGGGCCTCGCTCTCGTTCCATTGCTTTAACAGTGCCAGCGCTTTTTCGCGCATTTGCATCACTCTTTTCTAGTTTTGAATTGCGGGTTACACCTGCTGGTCACTCCCGCAGGATATATGCCCGGGCGTACTCCTCATAGCCGATAGACAGGGCCAGCCTCCGGGAGGCGGCGTTGTCCCTCCGGCACTCCCATTGGGGGCAGACGCCCCGGGCAAGCAGTTGGTGGGCCGCTAGCGCCGCTGCGCATTTTCCATAGCCCCTGCCCCGTTCCCCCGCCAGAGTGAGGATGCCAGTGTGCTGGATTCTTCCCTCCATATAGGGCATATCCGGCGGATCGCAGACCGAGACCGGCCGCCCGTCCTTGAAGAAGCCGGTGAAGTACCCTTTTCCGGCCTTTTCCTCAAAGTACTCCCCCAGCCAGCCGGAGGGGCCGGCCTGGGGGTTGGCTGTCCGGAAGAATGCCTCATAGAGGGGGTACTGGGAGGGCTCTAACACCCGGGCCCCGCCGAAGTCCCTCACCTGCTCCCGCCTGAAAACCATCAGCCGGATCTCCTCCAGGTCCCATCTCCGCCGGACTGCGGCCAGGACCTGACGGAGGTCCTGGCCGCGTAGGTTTTCCATCTCACCGGCGTATTGGGGAGAACAGGCAATGGCCAACAGGCCCTCCCGCTCTAAAATGTAGAGAGGATACCGGCAGCCCAGGCCCTTTAATGGCTCATCCCGCATGGCTGTACAGGTGATGTGCAGACCTCTGGGCTCCCGGTTCAGATCTACCCCGCAGAAATGGGAGTAAAACTCCAAGGTGACCTGCCTGATTTCCCGTTCCGTCATAGGCAGTTCCCCCTCCCTCTGGCTTATGCCTTTGGCCCGTTCAGCAGCAGATCGAAGATCTCCTCCTGGGTGAGCCCATCGTAGTCCCCGGTGAGCTTGCTCGGGTGGTGGTAGGCCACGCCCGCCCAGCGGTTGCGCTCTAAACATTCCAGCAGCTTGTCTGGGCCGTGCTCCTTGGCAAACTGGACAAAGGCCCGGGCCCGGGGATTATTGCCGTGCATCCCCTTGCCGCAGGGGAAGTCAGGGCACTGCCAGCAGCCGGAAAGTCCCCTCTCCCGCACACAGGGGAAGTTCTCGCACTTTTCATAACAGGGGGCCGCCGCGCTCTGGCAGCCGGGGCAGTCCCGGTTTTCACTGCACAGACAGCAGGCCAGGCCGCAGTAAGCAAGGCCCAGACACCGTACCGGCAGGCGGTAATAGTCCCCATACCCCCGAAAGCTCTCCGGCCCGGAGAAGCCCAGCTCCGCCAGCACCGCCCGGCGGGCGGGGGCCTCAATCGGGGCTTTGGTCACCATAGCGCCCATGGGGAAGTCCGCCGGAAATTTCTCCATTGCCAGGGTGTACAGCTCCCGAAGGGCCTCCGGGGTCTCATAGTCGCTGCGCAGATCCACCCGCAGCACCCCGGTCTCGCCGCCAAAGATCTCCAGGGTGCCGATGACCTGGCCCGTGGCCTTGTCGATGACGGCGGGGCGGGCGTAGTCCTCGCTCTGCCAAATGGCGATGTAAGCCCGCAGGTCTTCCTCCGTCCGGCAGAGGAAGCCCCGCAGGCAATTATCAGCGTTCATCCTGGCCACGGCGGCCGGGTCAGCGTAGCAGGCCATTAGAGCGGGGGCGTCTTCCTCCCGCACCTGCCGCAGCAGGAAATGCTCGGTTTCATATTGATAGTCGCGATAGAGTTTGGGTGTGCTCATAGGTACAACTCCTTTGTATTCGTCTCAGAACACATGTTCTATTCAGAAGTGTACCACAGAGCGGGGGGAATGTCAATGAGAAGGTTTTATTTGTTTTCCTGGTCGCCCACTTCCATGGGATACTTGCGCATATAACCCATCAGCTCGTCAATGGTGGTAAAGGCCAAACCTGTGACGGTATCCGCCGCGCCGTAATAGATGGTAATCCGGCCGGTCTCGGGGTCGGTGAGGGTGGCGCAGGGGAAGGTCACGTTGGGCACATCGCCGGTGAGCTCGTAGTCCACCTCGGGCCCGAACACATAGAAGCGGCCCCGCTCTTTGACGATCCAGGGGCGGTCAATGTCCAAAAGGGCCGTGCCGAACCGGTACACAAAGCCGTTGCAGGAGTTCAGCACCCCGTGGTAGATCATCAGCCAGCCCTCGTCCGTCTCAATGGGGGTGGGGCCGGGGCCTACTTTCTTGGACTGCCAGCCGTTGGCCGTGCCGAAGAGCCAGCGGTGCTTGCCCCAATAGCACAGGTCCGGGCTCTCGCTGTAGAAAATGTCGCCAAAGGGGGTGTGCCCCGTGTCGCTGGGCCGGCTGACCATGGCGAAGTTGCCGTTGATCTTCCGGGGGAAGAGCACGCCGTTGCGGTTATAGGGGAGGAAAGCGTTTTCCATCTGGTGGAAGGTTTTGAAATCCTCGGTCCAGGCAATGCCAATGGTGGGGCCGTGGTAGCCGTTGCACCAGGTAATATAGTACTTGCCGTCGATCAAGCACACCCGGGGGTCATAGCGGTACTCCTTACGGATGACGTCCTTTTCCCCCTCGAAGACGATGGGGTCGTGGTTGATGTTCCAGTGGATGCCATCTTCGGAAAAACCGGCGAAAATATCCATCTCCACGCCCCGGTTGTCGCAGCGGAAGACGCCGGCGTAACTGTCGCCGAAGGGGACCACGGCGGAGTTAAAGATGCTGTTGGAGGTGGGGATGGCGTCCCGCTTAATAATGGGATTCTGGTCGTAGCGCCAGACGGGCTTGTCGCAGCCCACAGGCTTGTCCTGCCAAGGCATATTAGGAAGGGCGGGCCTGCCGATAATCTTAGCCATAGATACGCACTCCTTCAATATAATTTTCAGCCAGGAGCCCAAAGGAGATATCTGCCCTTTGCCCTAGCCTTGCCAACATTATACAGCATTCCAGGCTGAAAAGAAAGAAAATTTTAGAAGATTTTTTAATTTTCTATTTTTTTAACTTGCTCCACGTGCTTTTTCGAGAAATCATTTGACAAATGGCACCGGGTAGTATAAAATAAAGAAGGTTAAACCGTACCGGAGAAGCAAGGCCGCCAACCCGGTCCGGCGCCAGAAAAAAGCGAATATGCCTCCTTAGTTAAATGGATATAATACGCGCCTCCTAAGAAAGTGTTCCAACACTCGCCTTGGGA
>CANONE010000161.1 GCA_947567585.1 uncultured Clostridia bacterium
CCTATTATCCCGGCGGATTCTATAATACGGTCCTATTTCGACAGCTTTTCCAAAACAATTTGCCGCTTTTTGTTGCGGAAAATTGAAATTTCTCTTCATCCCCTCTTGCAAAACTCACAATTTATGGTATGATATAGGCAAATAAAATCTGCCGTTGGTTTTGCGGCAGGTCAAGGAGGGCAAGTATTGTGAAAGACCAGGTGCTGCTGCCGGAAAGCGGCTTTTATAAGGCCAATCTTCACTGCCACACCACCATTTCCGACGGGGAACTGACCCCGGAGGAAATAAAGAGGGAATATCAGAAGCAGGGCTATTCCATCGTGGCCTTTACCGACCACCGGGCGTACCGCTGGCACCGGGAACTGGATGGCGAGGATTTTCTCTCGCTGGCCGCCCTAGAGGTAGATGTGACCCAAAAAGGTACCGGGCCGGATTCCTGGCCCCGGCTGAAGACCTATCACCTGAACCTCTTTGATACGGACCCTGCCCGGGGCCGGGAGGGAGAAGACCTGCTGCCCCATTTTGACTATGAGGATAAAAAGGGCCGCAACGAGTATATTGCGAAAATGCGGGACCAGGGCTTTTTGGTGTGCTATAACCACCCCTACTGGTCTTTGCAGGATTACAGCGACTATAAGGACTTTGAGGGCCTTTTCGCCATGGAGATCTTTAACTATGGCTGTGAGCATGACGGCCTGTACGGCTTCCATCCCCAGTCCTATGACGAGATGCTGCGCTCGGGCCAGCGGCTCTTTGCCCTTTCCACCGACGACAACCACGACCGCTTCCCCATAGGCGCGCCGGAAAACGACTCCTTTGGAGGATTTGTGCAGATTGCCGCCAAAACCCTTTGCTACGTGGATGTTATAGAGGCTTTACAGGCCGGGCGCTTCTATTGGTCCACAGGCCCGGCGCTCCGGGGCGTGTCCATTCAAGACGGCGAGTTGGTCATAGAGACCTCGCCGGTAGAAAAGATCTTTGTGCTTCAAGAGGGCCGCAACTGTTATAGCAAGCTGGCCAAGCCAGATGAGGCCATCACTCAAGCCCGTTTCCCCCTGACCGGCCAAGAGGGCTGGTTCCGGGTAGAAATCAGAGACTCCCGGGGCCAATACGCCGGCACCAACGCCTACTACATAGCAGACCTGCTATAGCCCGGCCACCAGCCCAGCCTCCCCATCAAAAGACATAAGCCCCCGTCCACGAGGCGCAAGCCGCCTGTACAACCCCGGAAAAGTTCGGCCCAAAAGTTTTTGATCAAACTTTTTGAAAAAAGTTTGCAAGGGTTTGGGAACAGCGTTCCCAAGGTCTTAGCCCACCAGCGGACTGGTAAGCCGCCGGAAATGGCGCTGGGTGTTCCAGAAGGACAGAAGGCGGGAGAAATTGGCGTCGGGGTCCAGTAGGAGCGCGGCTAGGCGGTCCAACTCTTGCAGGCGTTCTTCGGGGAGGGCCTGCCCTTGCAGAAGGAAGTCTTCCATGCATTTAGGCTGAAACACGTAGGAAATTTCGTGGTTCATAATTGCGTGCAGGTCGTAGATCAGATAGCGTCCCACGGCCCGCAGGCTGTTGGTGCCTTGGCCGTCGGCATAGAGGAACCGGGCGCCGTCCGTCTCTCCCCGCCGGATGGCAAGCCAGGCTTCAGCGGCCCAGTCGAATTGCTCCAGGGGCATGTCATAAGGCTCCAGGGGCAGGCCCAAGCCGTCATAAAGGCCGTCCGCGTCAAAGGTAAGCCAGCGGTTTTCCTTTTCCAGCCATATCTGATTGATCCAATGATCCATGCTGGTCCCCGGCTGGAAATAGGGGGCAAAGCCTGCCCTGCTCCGGCAGGGGACGCCCTTGGACTTATAAATGGAGCTCACCAGCACCGATACAAAGCGGCAGGTAAGCGCCAGCTTGTTTTCCACGGCCCGGTCCGGGACAAAGCCCCGGCCGTCCAGGCGGAAGAGCCCAGCCGCTATGGCGGGGGCGGTGAGATAGATATCGTCCTGACAGGCAGAGCGGTACCAGGGCCATTCGTTCATATCCCCATAGCGCAAGTCCGCGTTGGCGTACTGGTTCCCCTGGGCCAGAGTCACCCGATGCAGAATATTTTTAGAAAGCAGTAAGGAAAGCTCCCTGGGATCGTCCGGCAAAGACCGGAAATACGCCGCATAAAGCCCCGGGTATGTGAACTCCCCGAACGCCAAATAGTGCTCTCTCATCTCTTTATTCATAGCTAGGCTCCTTTCAAAAAACCAACCGCCGCCTTCGTCCACAAGGCGCAAGCCGCCTGTGCAGTCCCGGGAAAATTTGGCTTATAAAGTTTTGATCAAACTTTTACAAAAGTCTGCAAGGGTTTGGGAACAGCGTTCCCAAGGTCTTTATTGTACGCCTTTCAAAAATTTTTATCTTGTCCAATCTTGCCCTTTTTTGTCCATTGTGAGCATTCTTCTCAGAATCTTTCAGCGGAAAGTCCCTTGGTTTTCACATCGTTTTCACATTGCGGGGGGATAATAAGGGCACAACAGAGGAACAAGAGACTTTTTGAAAGGAGCTGCTTTCTTCTATGTATCATAACAACGAAAATGATAAATTGCAGTCCGCCGCCTCTACCGAATCAACCAACCCGGCCGGCGGGCAAACCTCCTCTTACAAAGGGGATTCCGCGCAGGCTCCGGCGTCAAGCCGCCAAGAGGGCGCGCCGGGCGCTTCCGGCTATCCCTATTCTCCGGCGGGGCAGCCGCCCTATCCGGGATATCAGGCCCCGGTTTACCACCAGCAGAACAGCTATAGCTGGGGGCCGCAGGTAGGACAGAATACCCAGCCGCCCCAGCAAGCCCCCTATTATGTGCAGCCGCCAAAAAAGAAACGGCATCCTGGTAAGACGGCGGCCAAGGCCACAGCCGCTGTGCTGGCCTGCGCGGTGGTGTCCTTGAGTTCGGTGGGCATATTCGCCGCGATGATCCAAAACGGCGTGGTGAACGTTCAAAGCCCGGAGGGCGCGGAAAAGACCGCGGCGTTCACCCTGTACAAGCGGGATGAATCCACCGGCGCTACGCCCACGGTAAGCCGGGAGGGAATGAGCACCCAGGAGGTTGCCCAGAAGCTGATTCCCTCTGTGGTATGCGTGCAGAACTATCAGGTGGCCCGGCAGCAGTATATGGACAATCCCTTCGGCTTCTTTTTTGGAGAGCAGGAGGGAGGCGTTCAGGAAGGGGATGGCGAGCTGTCCCCCTCCGGCGAGGGTTCCGGCATTATTATTTCGGAAGATGGATATATCGTCACCAACCAGCATGTGATTAGCGGCGCTTCCAACATCAAGGTGGTTACCTCGGACGGCGCTACCTATGAGGCAGAGCTTATCGGCGAGGATACCCAGACGGATCTGGCTGTGATCAAGATTGACACCACCGACAAGCTGACTCCGGCCCAGTTTGGCAGTTCCGATGACTTGCAGGTAACGGATCAGGTGCTGGCCATTGGCAATCCCGGGGGTTTACAGTTTAACTCCAGCGTCACCATCGGTTATGTCTCCGCCCTGAACCGCCCCGTTACCAACGGCGACACCGGCTTCGTGGTTAACTGCATCCAGACCGACGCGGCCATCAACCCCGGCAACTCCGGAGGGGCGTTGGTCAATTCCGACGGCTTGGTAGTAGGCATCAACTCATCTAAAATCGCCGCTACGGAGTATGAGGGGATAGGCTTTGCCATTCCGTCCAGCGTGGCGCAGCCCATTGTTTCCGACCTCATTGAATATGGCTACGTCACCAACCGGCCGATGCTGGGCATTGCCGGCGGCATGTATGTGGACCGCACATTGTCCAGCTTCTACGGGCTTCCACAGGGCTACTCTGTAAAAGAGCTGGTTTCTGATGAGGCCAAGGCTTCCGGACTTCAGGTGTATGACATCATCACTGCCATTGACGATGTGCAGGTGACCTCGGCCGCTACCATTTCCTCCTATGTGGCTACAAAAAAGCCTGGCGATACGGTCACCCTGACAATAGACCGGGTTCTTTCCGGACAAACAGGGCTTAAAATCGAGCTGGTTCTCTCCGCCAACACAGGCGCGTCCGGAACAAGGACACAGCAAAAGGAAGCGAGGGCTTCCTGACGAAAATAATTTTCTCCGAGGAGAAATATATATAAATTAATTCCGAGTACAAGTTTTCTTTTTCATAATCTCCTTTTTCAGTGGAGGGCCTGGGGCGCATGCTCTGGGTCCTTCGCTGTTTGGCGACGGATGGCTGGCGAAACTCCGCTTAGCGGATAATTTATCAAGCCTATAGAAAAGTACAAATAGATATGATATAATGTACCCAAGCGCTCGCTTTTTCCTTGGGAAGAGCCACAGCCTTCTCCGTGCTACTTTATGGCGTGATCCGAAGAAAACCATATCCGCGCCT
>CANONE010000162.1 GCA_947567585.1 uncultured Clostridia bacterium
GATCATCAGCTTCATATCTGAGACCAGTAAACTGGCTGTTTTGTTCACTGCTTTTCATTGCTTAGATTTTCCATCTGCCCAATCGTTTGGGCGTAAGCGTAGACCTTCAAAAAGTGGCTTACATCATGATGACTGCCTTGATAAAAATCGATCATCTTACATACCAGTTTTCCCGTCATAGCTGGCGTCTCCTTTACAGCACGGCCTTATGAAAGACTTTCTTGCCCTTTCGAATCACCGCTCCTTTCATCAATTGCGCCTCTGTCACACAGAAGGCGATGTCCCCCACCTTTTCGTCATTGACTGATACGCCGCCTTGCTGTACCAGGCGCCGGGCCTCTCCCTTGGAAGGAGCCAGGCCGGTTTTTACCAGCAAGTCAAGAATACTGATCTTTCCCTCTGTCAAAGCGCCTTTATCCAGCTGGGTTGTAGGCATATTAGCCGTATTGCTGCCAGAGCCGAACAGGGCCCGGGCGCCGTCCTGGGCTTTCTTGGCGGCCTCTTCCCCATGCACCATCTCCGTTAACTGATAGGCCAGGATCTCTTTGGCCCTATTTAACTGGCTGCCTTCCCAGTGAGACATTTCCTCAATTTCTTCCATGGGCAGGAAGGTCAGCTGGCGGATGCATTTAACCACGTCCGCGTCCTCTACATTCCGCCAGTACTGGTAGAAATCAAAGGGGGATGTTTTGTCGGGGTCAAGCCAAATGGCGTTGCCGGCAGTCTTTCCCATCTTATTGCCCTGGGAGTCGGTAAGCAGGTTAATAGTCAGTACATGGGCGTCCTTGCCCAACTTCCGGCGGATCAGCTCCGTGCCGCCCAACATATTGCTCCACTGATCATTGCCGCCAAACTGCATATTGCAGCCGTAGTTCTGAAACAGGTGGTAAAAGTCATAGGACTGCATGATCATGTAATTGAACTCCAGGAAAGAGAGCCCCTTCTCCATACGTTGTTTGTAGCACTCGGCCCGCAGCATATTGTTGACGGAGAAACAGGCTCCTACCTCCCGCAGCATGTCCACATAATTCAGCTCCAGCAGCCAGTCGGCATTGTTGACCATCTGCGCTTTATCATCGCCAAACTCAATGAACCGCTCCATCTGCTTTTTAAAGCAGGCGGCATTGTGGTCAATGTCCTCCCGGGTCAGCATAGGGCGCATGTCTGTCCGGCCGCTGGGATCGCCAATCATGGTGGTAGCTCCGCCTATTAAGGCAATGGGCCGGTTGCCCGCCATTTGCAGGCGTTTCATCAGCACCAGGGTCATGAAGTGCCCCGCCGTAAGGCTGTCGGCCGTGCAGTCGTAGCCGATGTAGAAGGTAGCCTTGCCGGCGTTCACAATCTCCCGGATTTCTTCCTCATTCGTCACCTGGGCTATAAGCCCTCTAGCTTGCAGTTCCTCGTAAACTCCCATTGTTATCATCCTTTTCGATTGATTTTTCGTAACCGATAATGTCCATGCCTGGCTTGACTGGGGTTATTTCCCCTGTACGCCGGTAGCCAAGACTTTCATAGAACTGGCATAGCTTTTGCTCCTGCATTATGGTTCCCAGCTCCCAGCGCAGACAATCTGGGTATCGTTTCTCCAATTGTTCCACCGCAGTGCGGCCAATCCCACGCCCCTGGAATTCTGGCAGTAAGCCAATAGGAGAAATACAGTGGTTTTTTGTTAAACGCTTTACGCAAACCATCCCCGCAGTCCGCGCGTCTTCCATAATGAAATAAAAATCTCTTTCCGAGCTGGCCAGCTTCCATTGAAGGACTTCCATGGATTCCATAGCCGGGCTGGCATCGTAGTCTTGGTACTTTTCCAGGAGAGCGTCAAAGGCTCGCCGCTGCAGGTCCAAAATAGCCGGCGCGTCTCCACAGCCAGCCGGTCTCAGGTAAATAATTTCTCTCACCTCCATGACTCAAATCATTGGCAGGAGAACAAATAAAAGCCCCCTGCCAAAGCCTTGCCGTAAGCAAAACTTTACCAGAGGGCGATAAAATATCGCGGTACCACCTCAGTTTACCAAAGCCTCACGGCCTTGGCCTCAACGGGTACACCGGGCTTTACCCACATACCCTGGCGGTATAACGCCCGCCAAACGGCTTTCCCTACTAACCAAAGCGTTCCGAAAAGCGGCTCAGGAAGGTAACTTCGGCGTTGCCATGGTCCTGCTCACACCCCCCGCAGGCTCTCTTTGCCATCTAAAACAACGCTTATATGGAGCAACAGCTTCAATTCCATCATTGCCATTAATAGTAATAGTAACACATGCTTCGCCTTTTGTCAAGTACAAGTTAATCCCATGAAGTCTCCTAAAGCCAGCTGGCCCCCTACCCTATTTGTCCGTCAGTGGCGCCCGCAGCCTCAGTCCCGGTCTTCCTCTCTTGAACCCGCGCCGGCAAAGCCTTCCATTCCCCCAGAGGCAGTGCGGCGTTTCGCACGCCCCCGCGACATGGGCGCGGCGTCACGCCGCAGCATTTCTTCAGCCATGTCAAGCTGTAGTTGGGTGATTTCTTCTCCGCCTATGATACGGGCCAGCTCTTGTTTACGGCCTTCAAAATCTAAGGGTTCTACTTGGGTGAAGGTTCTGCCGCTGGATACATGCTTGCTGATTTTAAGATGGTGATTGGCCATGGCCGCGATTTGCGCCAGATGGGTAATACACAAAACCTGTTGATTTTGGCTTACTTGACGCAACTTTTCCCCGATTTTATTGGCTGCCGCTCCGCTGACGCCGGTGTCCACTTCATCAAATATGAGGGTGCCGATTTGATCCCGGCCGGACAGAACCGTTTTTACCGCCAGCATAATGCGGGAAAGCTCGCCACCGGACGCAATCTTTGATAGGGGCTTTGGCGGCTCGCCCTTGTTGGCGGAAACGAGAAACTGCAACTTGTCGCAGCCTGTGGAAGTCAAAGGCACCCGCTCAATCTGGGTGGTAAGCTCCACACCTGGCATATTGAGAAACTTTAGCTCCTCCTTAACCTGCTTGACAAAGCGTTCGCTCGCCTCCCGCCGCCGTGCGGAGAGCTCTTTAGCCAGAGCAATGGCCGTTTGTTTTTCCTTCTCATATTCCGCCTCAAGCTGGCTCTGTTCTTCGCTGGAAAACTCTATGCGGCGGAGCTTTTCTTGACAGTCAGACAAATACTCCAGCACTTTTTCCTCTGAACCGCCATATTTCATACCCAGCTTATAAAGAAGGTCCAGCCGCTCCTCAATAGCGTCTAGTGCGGCGGGGTCAAAATCCACAGACACATCCTGTAAAGCGCCGTCCGCATCTTCCAGCAAATAGCCCGCTTCCCGAAGTTTTTGCAGGGCGCCGTCCAGCTGCGGAACGTACCCAGAGATTTTCTCTAGTTCGTGGATGGCCAGAGATAAATTGGAAACCACTCCGCTATTCTCCTCATCTCCAGACAGCAGAGCCTTGGCTTCCTCTACGGCGGAAGAGATTTTCTCACTGTTGCGAATGGCCTCCCGGTCTTGGACTAACGATTCCTGCTCCCCTGGAACCAGCCGCGCTGCCTCAATTTCATTGATTTGGTACCTGAGCAAGTCGGCCTGCCGGTTTTTTTCTCCTTCATCCGTATTTAGCTCCTTCAGCCGTCTCTGTAGATCCCGTACGCGCCGGTAACTCTCCCGATACTTCCCCAAAAGTTCATCCATCTGGCCAAAACTGTCGATATAGTTCATATGCAATTCAGGAGACAGCAGTTCATAACTTTCGTGCTGGCCGTGTATACCGATTAACCGGGGCGCGATGGTTTTTAACATTCCCACTGTGGCAGGGACGCTGTTGAGCTTACAGCTGGAACGCCCCTCCAAACGGATATCTCGCTGAACCAGTAAAGAGCCGTCTTCCTCCCGAGGGACCGAGAGGCTGTCCAGTATCTCCAGGGCTTCCGGAGAAAGCCCTGTAAAAAGAGCTGAAACCGAGGCCGAGGACGCGCCAGTCCGCACCAATTCTTTGGAAGTCCGCTCTCCCAGTACGGCGTGGATGGCGTCAATAATGATAGACTTGCCTGCGCCAGTTTCGCCGGTTAAGACAGTAAAGCCAGGTTCCAAATCAATAGAGGCCCGTTCGATAACGGCAATATTGTTAATAAAAAGTTGCGCCAGCACAGGCTAATCCCCCCTTTCTCTATGGTTCAGCTCTTATTAACTTGCGCAATTCATTTTGCGCCTCCATGGCTGCGGATTCTGTACGGCAGACCACAAATATGGTGTCTTCTCCCGCCAAGGTGCCCACAAAATTTTTCCACGGTATTGTATCCATAGAAGCGCACACGCCTTGCGCCATGCCGCTTATACACTTAATGACCAACATATTTTG
>CANONE010000163.1 GCA_947567585.1 uncultured Clostridia bacterium
ACGGTATTTTTGGGAATATCGTTTATGTTCCAGCGGTTCCACAAGGTGGCGGAGTTCAGCTATGAAGAGGTGCTTTTGTGCTATGGGATCATGCTGATGGGCTTTTCCGTGGCCCAGATGTTCGCCTCGGGCTTTAAGGTCTTTGACAGCATGATTGCCAACGGCGAGTTTGACCGGATTCTCTGCCGCCCCCGCAACGAAATCTTTCAGGTGCTGGCCTACCGCATTGATTTTATTCGGGTCGGGATGCTTTTGCAGGGAATCGTCATGCTGGTCTATGGATTGGTAAGCTGCTATGTAGACTGGAACTTTCCCCGGGTCATTACGGTGATATTCATGGCGGTCGGAGGCTGCGTGCTGTTTTCCGCTCTCTTTTTGCTGGATGGCTCTATTGCCTTTTTCACCCTGCAGGGGCTGGAATTCATGAATGTTTTTACCTATGGGGCTATTGAACACGGCAAGTACCCCTTAAGCATTTACGGCAAGGGAATGCTTACCTTCTGCACCTTCGTGATTCCCTACGCGCTGATGCAGTATTACCCGCTGACCTATGTGCTGGGCCGGTCGGACAACCCGCTGTTCATCTTTCTGCCGCTGGTAGCCTGCCTGTTTGTGGTCCCCTGCTGGGCCGTCTGGCGGGTAGGGGTGCGGCGGTACAAGTCTACGGGGTCTTAAGGCCGCAGGGCCCGCCCGGCAGCACAGAAGGCTTTGTGGGCGGGCAGTTTTTGAGACTATCTTTGTATCGGCGATTATTATTTTTTATGAGGTATGGAATGATAGAAACAAAGGATTTAATTCTTGATAAGGCCAAGCTGGAAGACTGGCGGGCCATGTACCGCAATGTTTGGAGCAGGCCGGAGAGTTTTCGCTATATGGTGCTGGAGCTGACGACGGATGAGGAGGAAGCCCGGGAACGGATGCGCCGGACCATAGAGTTTCAAAAGTCCCATGAGGCTTACACGGTTTTCCTGCGGTCTACAGGAGAGGCCATAGGTTTTGCGGGGGTGGAGGAGATGGAGCCGGGGGCCTGGGGCGAAACGGGGATCTGCCTGGGGCCTGATTTCACGGGCCAGGGCTATGGAACGCAGATCCTGGAGGCCCTGCTTGCCTACGCCAAAGCTTTGGGGGCAAGGGAGTTTCGTTATTCGGCTTGGGAGGAAAACGAGGCTTCCAGAGCTTTGGCGGAGCGCTTTGGCTTTCAGCGCGTTGCCTCGGAAGCATATACCCGGGAGCATGACGGCCGCCGCTATACGCTTGTAAGGTACCGGTTGGAACTTACGTGAACCGCTTTGGGTATGATGCCAGTTGAGAAATAAGGAGCCGCGCACATGCAAAATTGTCTGTGCGCGGCTTTTGTCTTTTTTTTACTTTTTTCAAAGACAAAGATTCATGCTTTTTTGATAAGTTTTTTCTTACAATTCACTTGCTTCTTATTTGATGATGATGTATAATTTAAAGCAAAGGCAGGCAGACCATGTCCGCCACAAAAGGAAAAGGGGAGGAAGACGCGTCTGGATTTGGCAGAGCCCGGGGCCGCTTTCCGGGGGCTGGATGGAGGGATAGCCAATATCCCCTATTCCAAAGAAATGATTCACTAAGCTGGGTGAAGTTTGCAGGATGGGTATAATAATCCTTCACGGATGGTAAAATGCACAAAATACTAAAAACGGAATGAAAAATTGCGGATTTTTCTCTCAAAATAGGCGATTTAACGGGAAAAGGCTTGACAGCGCGGGGCGGCGGGCGTATAATTGAATACAACATTTAGTGCATGTTTTGATCCAGAAGGCCCAAGAAATTACCCCTCTAAAGACATGCTTAAAAGATTCTTTCAAAGAATGAAGGCCCAGCGTTCCAAAAATGCAGGATATAACTCAAAGCCTACCCGCCCGCCAAGCGGGACGTGGGAGGCCGCAAAACGGCAGAAGCTTTCGCCGTCTCGCCTACCGGTTCGGCAGGTTCAGGGCGGTCCCTGCACGTTGACTTTGTCAAGTACCCTGGTTGGGTGTTCGTGCCCTTTTCTTTAAAGAAAGGCGCCGGGGCGTGGTGCAAAGCCTCATGGCTTTTAGGACCCAGGTTGTTCGCGGAGGAAATGGTCCCCGCTTTCAGCATATCAAAATAGCAGAAAGGACGAATGATGATCATGAACAAGACAGTAAAGCGCGTTTTGGCGTTTTTGCTGGCAGCTATGATGTTGGTTTCCGTGCTGGCCGCCTGCGGCGACAACAGCGGCAATTCCAGCACAGCCAGCGACAGCAGCCAGAGCTCTGAGAGCTCCGCGTCCACTGAGGACAGCAGCTCTGAGAGCGGCGAGAGCTCCGAAGAAGGGGGCGAGCCTTCCGATGCGGCTTGGACCGTACCCTCCATCGAGAGCGAGGATTACGACGAGATTTCCGAGTATTATTACAATCTGGCCTTGGGCGATTTCTATGAGTTCTATAGCGAGGCCATGCAGGCTACCGATGTGGACGAGCGCTACGTATACGAGGCTCTGGGCGAGGCCAAGCTGCTGTCTTCCGGCGTTATGATGCCCACTACCTCCAACGGCGGCCAGTACGCTTTCGGCCGCATCGCTCCCGGCTCCACCACCACCAACGGCTGGGGTTCTGACAACGAACGCTATCAGTATTCCATCGTCACCAATGAAATTCTGAAGACCGCTGACCGCGACGAGCTGAAGAAGCTGCTGAACGAGAACCGCGGCACCGGTACTTACCAGGCCAAGGCCATTGAGTACCTGACCTCTCATGGCTACACCCTGAAGGACAGCTATACCGTTATCTTCAGCGGCATGCCCACCACCTGGGACATGATGGCTACCTCCCGCGCCGCCGACACCGTTCCGGTGCTGGGCACCATGGACAGCCTGCTGTTCTATGACGGCGAGAACGTGGAGCAGCCCGCTCTGGCTGAGAGCTACGAAGTTTCCGAGGACGGCCTGACCTACACCTTCCACATCCGCCAGGGTGTAAAGTGGGTGGACTCTCAGGGCCGCGAGGTTGCCGATGTAAAGGCTGACGACTGGGTTGCCGGCCTGCAGCATGTCTGCGATACCGGCTCCGGCCTGGGCGAGCTCTTTATCGGCTATGTTTCCGGCATTGAGGACTATATCCTGCAAAAGGATATGGACTTTACAAAGGTAGGCATCGAGGCTGTAGACGACTACACTTTGGTCTATCATCTGGACAAGGCTGTGCCTTACTTCACCTCTATGCTGCACTACGGCATCTCCCTGCCCCTCTCCCGCAGCTACTACACCTCTCAGGGCGGCCAGTTCGGCGAGGCGTATGACACGGAGGCCGCTACCTATCTGTATGGCAGCGATCCCGACCATATTGCCTACTGCGGTCCCTTCCTGATCACCAACGCCACTGCTGAGAACTCCATCAACTACACCGCCAACCCCACATACTGGAATGCGGAGAACGTTACCCTGAAGTCCATGACCCGCCTGTACAATGACGGCAGCGATGTGACCAAGGCTTACAACGACCTGAAGGCCGGTACCATTGACCAGAGTCTCCTGAACGCTTCCGCTCTGGAGCTGGCCAAGCAGGAGAAGCTGGCCGATGCTGATGAGGCCAATATTTTTGATACCTATGCCTATGTTACCGCTACCGGTTCCGCTTCCTACTTCAACTTTATGAACATTAACCGCGCCATGTGGAGTAACTTCAACAATGAGAACGCGGTTGTCTCCACCCAGACCGAAGAAGAAAAAGAGCGCACCCATGCCGCTGCCAACAACGTTCATTTCCGCCGGGCCGTGGCTATGGCTGCCGACCGTGTAAGCATGAACGCCCAGGCCGTTGGCGACGAGCTGGCCGAGCTGAGCGTGCGCAACACCTACACCCCCGCCACCTTCGTCTCCCTGAGCAAGGACGTGACCGTTGACATCAACGGAACCAGCACCACCTTCCCCGCCGGCACTGATTACGGCGAGATTATGCAGGCTCAGATAGACGCTGACGGCGTGAAGATCCAGGTTTACAAGAAGGATGCCAACGCCGAGAACGGCAAGGGTACCGGCGACGGCTTCGACGGCTGGTATAATGTAGAGAACGCCAACGAGGAGCTGGATCTGGCGATTGCCGAGCTGGCTTCCGCTGGAATCACTGTAGATGAGAGCAATCCCATCACTCTGGACCTGGTCTATCCCAGCAACAGCACCACCTACACCAACAAGGCCAACGCTTACAAGCAGAGCGTAGAGGCTTCTCTGGGCGGGAAAGTTATCATCAACCTGCTGGAGTGCGTAGACTAC
>CANONE010000164.1 GCA_947567585.1 uncultured Clostridia bacterium
CCGGAAACCCGATCCCCGGCCCAATTAACAAAGTATGCGTTCTCCGCAGCCTGAAGCTTTTTCGCCTCGTCCAGGTTCAAACCGACATACTCGGCTATTTTCTCCAAAGAGAGAACTCCATCTGCAAGCATACGCTTTGCGCTCTCTATGGCTTTCCCTTTACTACCCTCTTGAAGGGACTGCTCCCGCATTTCTTCCATCACTTTACACGTAATGGCAACGCCCTCCTAAATACAGTTACTATACCAAAGTCCACGAAAAATTTTCCCATAACAGCCTACTGCCTATATCCGTCCCCTCCGGCAGGAGGAACATAGCCACCTGGTTCTCCACGCCGTCGTCGCTGGTCATGTAGGCGTAATCGCCGTTTATCGAATCCACTGTATAATAAACTGGCCCCATAATATCCCGCTCCTTTTTGAAATATTATACCAGACTATGCCTGCTTTAGCAACAAAAAGAAACGGCGCAGCCCAAAAGCCACGCCGTCAAAAGAAACTTTAGAACATCGCCACAGCCCCATACCCCGGTTCCACAGAGTATATCGGCTCAGGGACGCTCTCTTTGGGCTGTGCCGGAATCCTCTCAAGCTTGGGAGGGGCCTCCTTTTTGGTTGTGGCCTGTTTTGCATACCAAGCCGCCAGCCATGCCTCATAATGAGCTTTCGTCGTCAGCATTAACCCACTAAATCCTTCATAGGTCATACTCACAGAAACATGGTTCTCCGGCTTGTTCCCAAACCTCGGCACGATGGGCCCGGCCTTGTTGGCCTCCCCGGGGACGCTGCTGGCTACAAATAGAAAATTGCCGTTCTTTCCGCAGACCAGCTCAGCTGTGCGGGACAGGCTCATGCCATCGGGCCGGGCCACGGGGTAGTCGATATTAGTGCCCTCAATAGTAAGCCAAGCCACGATTTCCGGATTGACTGCCCGGAGAGACTCGAAGTCCACTTGTAGTGCGGGCAGGGGGGTAGGTTCTGGTTCAAGGGATGAGGTAGGGGCATATTCTAGTGAGCTTGATGTATCAGGCTGACGGAGTTGCGCTCCTTCAGGTATTCCCGCAAAGCATACACAGTTTTATCATTTATATAGACCAGCCGCTGTTTGTCGCCCTTGCCGATGACGCGGATTTCTCTGGCGGTCAAATCGACCTGGTTCATCTTGAGGTCGGCGCACTCACTACGCCGTATGCCTGAGTAGGCGAATAGGGTCACGATGGCGTAATCACGCTTGCTGCCGCTCTCAAGTAGGCGTTGCCGGAACGCTCCCACATCTTTTTTTGTGACGGTGCTGGGGCTGGCGTACTGTAGCTGAATTTTCATGAAGTCATTTTGACTGTCTTTGGGCAGTAGTGCGCCAGATTTTGCATATAGGAGATGCACTCCTGCACATTAGCCCGGTAAAGACAATCAGGGCTATCAAAGACGGTATCCATGTGGACAAGTTCGATGAGAAGAACATCAGCTGGTGGACAAACGGCTTCTGGGGCGGCATAATGTGGCAGATGCACGCCCTGACCGGGGAGGAGCGCTACCAGGAGATCGCCCGGTGGAGCGAGGAAAAGCTTGATACCTGTTTCCTACACTACGACATGATGGACCACGACAATGGCTTCAAGTGGCTGCCCACCGCCGTGGCCGATTACCGCGTGACCGGGAACGAGCGCTCCAAAAAGCGCGGCCTCCTGGCGGCGGAGGTGCTTGCGGGGCGCTATAACTCCGCCGGGAAATTTATCCGTGCCTGGGAGGACAGTACCGCCGCTGCTATAGCCGCCTGCGGGCTCATCGAGCTCTCAAAGCTCAGTGACGGCAGGCAGAGTGATATCTACCTAAATGCCGCCATGAAGCTGCTGCAAGCGCTGGAGGCCCACAGCTTCAACTGGAACGAGGGCCAGGACAATTTCCTCACCAAGTGCACCGGGGCCTACCACGACAAGGAGCATGAGTTCTCCATCATCTACGGCGACTATTTCTTTTTGGAGGCGCTGATGAAGCTCTGCGGAAAAGAGCTGTTTATCTGGTAAAAACGGACGGAAAAAAGCGCCTGGCGGTGAGCCGGGCGCTTTCCATATTCCTTTAACCTGCTGCTATTAGCTCTGGTCCGAGATGTGCCCCGGCCCCTCTCCGCGCCGTCCCGAGCCGTCCAAGATCACACCCCCATACACCTCCGGCGACCTGAGAATGCCCGCCGCCTTCAGCTGGTACTCATAGCACCACAAATCCCCGGCGCTGCGCCAGGAGTTGGGGCTCTGGTAGAAGTACACCCCCTGGGTGTGGTGGAGCTGGCCGAAGCCGTTCTGCCGGGTGCCGTAGAGCCTCAGCACCACAAAATGCTCCCCCGGCTCTGCCTTGACCCGCAGGGCGTAGGGCGAGAACGCGATGTTCCCCCTGTCCTCGCCGTCCACCAGCACCTTCACCAGCCCGCCCCGGTAGTGGGGTACCCGGATGGTGAAGTCCCCCTCGCTCCGCACCCGGAAACCGTACTCCACATTGCCGGTGTAGAAGGGCAGGCCCTGGCGGGTGATGTCCCCAAAGGCCAGGGTACGCACCGGGGCTGTCAGAACTTTTTTGCACCCGCTGACCCGCACGCCGAAGTCCCCCAGCAGGTAGAAGGCCTCCAGGTTCGTGCGGGGGCCGATGGGCACGGCGATCTCCAGGCGGCTCTCCCCCGCGCCCAGCTCCGGCAGGGGGACGGTCTTGATGCTCTTGTCCACAAACCAGCCATCGGGCCGGACCGTGGGCACCCCCAGGCCGTTGAGAGTGACCCGGGCGCTCTCCGGGCACTCCAAAGCCAGCTTCGCCCCGGTGATGTGTACCTCGCTGCGAATCCGGAACAGCAGCCGCAGCCGGTCTTTCGGCTCCCCCTTGGGCAGCAGGTAGGGCTGGACCACCTCCTTGCGCCGCAGGGGAATGCCCAGTTCAGCCCGGGCCATGTTGTCAATGCGCAGCAGCTCCTCCATGGGGCGGAAGTCCCCATCGTTCAAGGCATACTCCGCCATGTCCAGAAGCAGCATATTGGGCTCGCTGAGCCGTATCTCCACCGGCTCCAGGGTGAGGCTGGGCGCTCCCAGAGCCTCTGCCTGTTCCACGCTGGACGGCGTGCCTTGGCCCGGAATCAGCCGCACAAGCAGGCTGTCGTGGATGTGCCAGACCCTAGAGAACACCGTCCAGCCGTTTTCATACTGGGCGGGCAGGGGCGCGGTCTCCCCGGTGAGGGTGTCGAACGCCTCCAAAGCGTACTCCCCCCGCAGGGCAAAGCGCAGGGTGGGGGCCGGGTCCACGTCCGGGCTCTCGGGCGTTTTGCCGTTACAGAGGAACAGCCACTTGCAATCCCCATCCTCCCGCAGCTGATAGAGCAGCCGGTCCGCACGCCTGCCGTTTTCATGGCGGATGTCTATCATTCGCTCCGGCTCCAGTGCCGCCAAGATGCTCTCACGGTCAAAGCCCAAATGCTCCGCTCGGCTGAACAGCTCCCGGCACCTGTCGGAGGGTTCACCGTCCACATACGCCGGGCAGGGGCCCAGGAAGATCACCCGCCCGCCGCCATTTAGCAGGGCCTCCAAACGCTCAACGGTAGAGCTCCGCAGGGTGCGCACCGGCGGCACCAGCACCACCCGGTAAGCGCACTCCCCCACCTGTATAGGCGCGCCGGGGGCCGGGCACTGCTCCGGGAACCGGGCCTCATTGATATAGTCAAAGTCTATATTCCCGAACAGCAGCCACTCACACAGCCCCGCGAACTGCTCCTCCATCTGCCCCCTGGCCCCGGCGGTCTGGGCGGCGGGGCCGAACAGCAGCCAATAGCTCTCGATGGGGTGGACCACCCCCACCGTCACCGCCGGGCGGCCCTGGGTCAGGGCCGTGTTCAGCCGGGCGAAGTGGTCCTCGATAAGGGGGAACTCCTCCCACCAGGGGGACTGATAGCCGATGGACGCCGGGTAGTCCCGCTTTGCCTCGCCCTGCATGGTGTACCAGGAGAGATGCGGCACCCGCAGGGTCACCCCCAGCGCCGCCTGCCAGTCCCCCTGGAGCTTGTAGGTGCGGAAGTCGCAGTCCCAGCCGGTGACCCCGTACAGCTCCGAGAGCACCCCCTCCGCCCCCTGCTGACGGGCCATAGACTGGGCCTGCTTGGCGGTGGTGTACTCCCTGAAATCGCAGAG
>CANONE010000165.1 GCA_947567585.1 uncultured Clostridia bacterium
CTTATTGGACGGCGGCCACGGCTTTCAGGTAAAGCTGGGGAAACAGGGACGCCTTTTCTCAAAGGAGATCTCCAAACTGAAGGCGGCCGTGTGCCCCCAGTGCGGATATGTAGAGCTCTATGTTAGGGGAGCTAAAAGGAGCGGATAAAATGAGCAGATTCAGTGCAAAAGGGTACTTTGTGAGGGAAAACGCTCCCATCTACCTGACCCCAGACATGGACAGGACCGCCCAGTGGTTTGAGGAGGTCCTGGGCTGGTACAGCAATATCGTGGAGCGCGACGGCGAGGGCCGGGGGCAGTACGGCGTGGTGTTCGACACGCCGCCTGAGATAGAGGCGGCACATCTCGCCCCCTTCACCGGGTTCCAGCTGTTCCCGGGAGAGCCCATCGGCGGCGAGATATCCTTTATGCAGGTACAGGGCATCGACGGCCTGTATGAGCACGTCACCGGCGCGGGCTGGCAGGATATCACCCCGGTAGAGGTACAGCCCTGGGGCGGGAAAGTATGCCGCATTACCACCATTGACGGATATACCATCCGGGTTTTCCAGTAAGCGGCCATGGCAAAAGCGATAAACGCCCTTGCAGCGCTTCTCTTAGCGCTAGCTCTCCTTTTTGCCGGCCTGTACCGGGCGGCGGGCTATGGTACATTGCTGTCTTTGGCCATCACTTGCGGCACGACTGGATACCATTTCGCGGTACGGCTTCTGGTTGGCGCCCTTTTCGATAGGGTTCCTCTTACCGGCAGCCTCTCCCAGAAATGGTTCCGTCCGCGTCCCTGGGAGGAAAGGCTGTATGGGCGGCTGCGTGTGAAGACCTGGAAAGGCAGGCTGCCTACCTACGCGCCGGAGAGCTTTTCGCCGCGCCTGCACACCTGGCAAGAGATTGGCCAGGCCATGTGCCGTTCCGAGCTGGTGCATGAAACCAACTGTGTGCTGAGCTTCTGCCCGGTTTTCGCGGCCATGTGGTTTGGAGATCTGCCGGTTTTCCTCATTACATCGGCGCTGGCCGCGGCTTATGATCTGTTGTTCGTCATTGTGCAGAGATACAACCGGCCAAGAATACAGAGGTTGGCCGAAAGACAAACGATGAAAGAAAAGGAGGCCATACCCTATGAGCCTAAATGAGACCGTCTCCGCCGAGCGTCCCCATATCGCCTTCTTCGGTATGCGCAACGCCGGCAAATCCAGCCTGGTAAACGCCGTCACCGGACAGGCTTTGGCGGTGGTGTCCCCTGTAAAGGGCACCACCACCGACCCGGTCCGCAAAGCCATGGAGCTGCTGCCCTTGGGCCCGGTGGTGATCATTGATACCCCCGGCCTGGACGACGAAGGAGAGCTGGGAGCTCTGCGGGTCCAAAAGGCCAAGGAAATTTTAGCAAAAACCGATATTGCTGTGCTGGTAGTGGACGCCAAGACTGGCCTTAGCCCCCAGGACCGGGAGCTGCTGTTTCTGTTTCAGGAGCGGCGGCTGCCCCATATCATCGCTTACAATAAGGCGGATTTACTGGCGGATCGGCCCGTTTTGCCGGAAAATAGCATCTATGTCAGCGCAAAAACCCGAGAAAACGTAGACGCGCTGAAAGAAAAGCTGGGATCCTTTATCGGAAAGGCCGTCAACCAAAAAAGAATCGTGGCCGATCTCTTGTCTCCCGGGGACCTGGCGGTGTTGGTAACGCCCATTGATGAAGCGGCCCCCAAAGGCAGGATGATCCTTCCCCAGCAGCAGACCATGCGGGATATTTTAGACGCCCACTGCGCCTTTGTCACCTGCCAGCCGGAGGAACTGTCTGAAACCTTGAACCGGCTTTCCGTGAAGCCAAAAGTGGTGATTACCGACTCCCAAGCCTTTGGCCGGGTGGCCAAAGACGTGCCCCAGGACGTGCTGTTGACCAGCTTCTCCATCCTTTTTGCCCGGTATAAGGGCAGCTTGCCGGTGCTGACCCAAGGCGCGGCCGCCTTAACCCACCTAAAGGAGGGGGACCCCGTGCTGATTTCCGAGGGCTGCACCCATCACCGGCAGTGCGGGGACATTGGCACGGTGAAGCTGCCCGGGTGGATTGAGGGATTTACCCGCTGCAAACCCAGCTACAGTTTCACCTCCGGCGGGGAATTCCCGGAAGATTTGGAGAGGTATAAACTGGTAATTCATTGCGGCGGATGTATGCTCAATGAAGCGGAAATGCAGAGCCGGATCAAACGGGCCAAAGCCGCGGGCGTGCCTATTGTCAACTACGGCGTCGCCATTGCCCAGATGCATGGTATTCTCCGCCGGAGCCTGGAGGCGTTTCCGGAGATATTGGCGCTTTTGGAACAATAAAAAAGTAGAGAAAACCCGTGCCCAACTTCGCGGGAGCCTGCTTGAAAACAGAAGAGACAGCCGGACGCGGAATGGGGCGGCTGATACGCGAAAAAGCGGCTTTTCTGGTTTTCAAACAGGCCCTAACAGGAGGGCGCGGATTTTTTTAGAAGGAGAAGAAGCTATGACGCAAAACACAATCGATCTGGGTACTTTTATCACTTGGGAGCGCGGAGAGAATTATCCCTTTTCCGCCTGTATGAAAAAGCTGATGGAGCTTTTGGGCGGGGACCGGCAGCTTTATACCTATGGCTTTTTCGCGGGGCTTTCCGGAGATGATTTCATCATGTGCTATGGCAATAACGGCCTGTATAACGACTGCATTTCCGTCTGCGAGGAGGCGGAAACCTTTCTGAAGAGAACCTTCGGGCGCATTGGGCTGCGCTATGAGCTGGCCTCTCCGGCCCAGTGGAAGCAGAACCCAGAGGCCCTCAAGGAAAAGCTGCGGGGCTTCATCGACCGGGGCATCCCCGTGCTGGTAAAGGGGGTGAATGAGAAGGGCATGAATTTTGACCTGGCTTTCGCCTATGAGGAAGGCGGAGACGTCTTTTCCGTTACCTGCGGGGACCCGAAATATAATCAACCCTACCGCCTGGCTGAAAGCAGCTGCACATTCATCTTTATCGACAGCCTCCCGCAGATAGAGGATATCGCCCAGGTTTACCGGGAGTCCATGCTGCAAATCCCCCAGCTGATGCGGGCCCGCACCGCCGCCGGGGTGGACTTTGGGGCCGCCGCGTACCGCCGCTGGGCGGACGATCTGGAAAACGGCCGGTATGAAAGCCTTACGCCGGAGGAATTTGAAAGCTGGGGCGACTGGTGCGTCTTTGTCTGCAACCTGGCTACCAACGCCCGGCACGGTGCAGACTTTCTGGCCAGGGCCTATGTATACAACCCGGACATGCCGGGCATCCTGCGGTTTTTGGCGCTTCTGGACCGCAACGAGGATTATTGGAGAGAGATGGAAAATCTGGGCACGGGCCTGAATGTGACCCTGGATGCCCTGCAGGATCAGGACAAGCGGCGGGAAACCGTCCGGATTATCCGGAAGTTCATTCCGCTGAATGAGGAAATGATGCAGCATTTTGTATAAGGAAAGCCGCCCGTTGCTCTGCGGGCCCTCTACTGTCCGGCCATAAAAACTTTATATATAAAACCCTTAAGAATCCCTTACTTCAATAGCTCCGACCGGTGGCACAGCTGGCACAGGGCCATAGCCGGTAGCGTAAGCCCGAACCATAAGGCGGAGTAAGGCAGGCAGACTTGCCCCATAATATTCATAGGCATTTTGGAGTAGTCCCATACCCCCAGCCGGAAGACCTGGTTGACGACAATACCCACCGCCAGCTCTACGCCGGTAATGAGCCCCGCCCCTGTCAAGCAGCGCAGGAAAAGGCTTTTTTCCCTCATAGCGCCGCAGCACACCTGGTCGATGAGCCACAGGCATATGCCGCCGGCAATGGCCATGGAGTAGTGGGTATGCCCCCGCCATGCCATCTCCAATGTGGGATAGGCACAGCTCCCAGCCAAAAAAACAGCTCCCTCTTTGCTCACAAAAGTCCCTCCCTATATAGACTTGCCACGCAATGGCACAGACTGCCCCGCGGCCCTCGGAAGCTTAGTATCCCCGCTCCCGCGCCGACTATTTTGACAATTTCCTGTAATATATTGACTGTTTCACGGATTATCCTTGTATTTTAGCCTGGTTTTGCCTATAATATTCGCAGACGGCAGGAAAGCCGGAAATCAGAGAGAAAGGTCGGGTC
>CANONE010000166.1 GCA_947567585.1 uncultured Clostridia bacterium
GGTCCGTATCCAAATAGTCGAAAAAGCCCGTGGACTGTAGATCTTCCCAAGTTTCGATCCGGTACATATCAAAGTGCTCCAGGTATAGCCGTCCCCTATATTCGTTCAGGAGAACAAAGGTTGGGCTGGATGCCACATCCCCCGCCCCCAAGCCAATAGCCAGCCCTCGGGTAAAGGTGGTTTTCCCCATGCCCATTCCGCCTGTAAAGGCAATCACTTCCCCCCCGGTAAGCCGGGAAGCCAGTTTTTCTGCCAGAGCAAGGGTTTCATCTGGCGAATAGGAGGTAAAGCGCTGAATTTTGTCAGAAAAGTCCATGAATAACAGACTCCTGATCTACGTCGATCTTCTCCGCGGCGGGAACCTTTGGAAGCCCGGGCATGGTCATGATATCCCCCGCATAGGCCACCACAAAGCCAGCGCCGGAAGAGAGCTTCAGGTCCCGGATAGTCACCGTAAAGCCGGAGGGCCTGCCCAGTAAGGCGGGATCGTCGGAGAGAGAATATTGGGTTTTGGCAATACAGACCGGCATCGCGTCTCCCCCCAGCGCCTTGATTTCCTTCAAAGATTTCAAAGCCTGGTTGGTAAAGGTGACGCTGGCCGCGCCGTAAATGTTCTTGGCAATGGCGTCGATTTTTTCTTCAACTGTGGCTTCGTCCGGATAAATGGGCGCAAATTGCGTTTTGCCGGCACTCTCGTCAATCACCCGGCAGACCGTCTCGGCTAATTCCATGCCGCCCTCTCCGCCCTTGCCGAATACCTCCGACAACGCGTAAGGAACGCCCAGCTCCTTGCAGCAATCATCAATGACCCGCAGCTCCGCGCTGGTATCGGTGCCAAAGCGGTTGATGGCTACCACCACCGGCACACCGTATTTACCCATATTTTCCACATGCGCTTTCAAATTAACAATGCCCTTTTTCAGAGCTTCTACATTTTCTGCCCCCAGCTCTGTCTTAGGCACGCCGCCATTGTATTTCAGCGCCCGGACGGTAGCCACCACCACCACGCAGTCCGGAGACAAGCCGGCCATGCGGCACTTGATATCCATGAACTTTTCCGCGCCAAGGTCAGAGCCAAAGCCCGCTTCCGTAATGCAATAGTCCGCCAGCTTTAGCGCCAGCCGGGTAGCCCGAACAGAGTTGCAGCCATGGGCAATGTTGGCAAAGGGACCTCCATGCATAATAGCGGGCGTACCCTCCAGGGTCTGGACAAGATTGGGATTGACAGCGTCCCGCAGGAGAGCCGCCATGGCGCCCTGCGCCTTGATATCCCGAGCATAAACCGGTTTGCCCTGATAGTCATAGGCAATCAAAATATCGCCTAGGCGCTTTTTAAGGTCAGGCATATCCTTTGCCAAGCATAAAATCGCCATAACCTCGCTGGCTACTGTGATAATAAAATTATCCTCTCTGGGAACGCCGTTTATTTTTCCTCCCAGCCCAACGATGATATTGCGCAGGGCCCGGTCATTCATATCCAGGCAGCGCTTGATGAGAATGCGCCGGGGGTCAATGCCCAGCGGGTTCCCCTGCTGCATATGGTTGTCCAGCATGGCGCAGCATAGATTATTGGCGGAGGTGATGGCATGCATGTCGCCGGTAAAGTGCAGGTTGATGTCTTCCATAGGCAATACCTGGGCATAGCCGCCACCGGCCGCGCCGCCTTTGATGCCGAACACCGGTCCCAGAGAGGGTTCGCGCAAAGCGATAATGGCGTTCTTTCCGATTTTCGCCATGGCCTGTCCCAGACCGGCCGTGGTCGTGGTTTTTCCCTCGCCGGCAGGGGTGGGATTGATGGCGGTCACCAATATCAGTTTGCCGTCGGGCTCTTCTTTCAGCCTTTCAAAGGCGGCCGCGCTGATTTTGGCTTTGTATTTCCCATAATATTCCAGCTCGTCCTCCAAAAGCCCCAGTGACTCTCCGACCTCCTTAATCGGCTTCATCACCGTGTTCTGAGCAATCTCAATGTCGGTCATCATGGCTTGCCTCAACACCTTTCCAAATTTTTTTGTTGATTGGGCTGCCACCATTATAAATTATCTTTCCAAAATAGTAAAGCCCGAATCAAAAAAACTTGCCGATTCCCCCCGGTTGTGGTATACTAAGAGGCAAAGAATCCCGTCAATCCGTGTTTTTATCCTATATTAGGGGCTATCAGTTAAGGAAAACAATATGCTTAATAGTCTATTTAAATCCGTCTACGATTATCTTAAAAGGGCCGATATCATTCTCTGGCTTCTGCTGACGGCTATTGCCGTTTACAGCCTTGTCTTATTGAAAAGCGTCTCCCGAGCCACTGCGGCCGACTATTTTCGCACACAGCTGCTGGCCACCGGACTCGGGCTTTGCGGGGCCGTGATTGTCAGTTTGATGGATTATGCGGAGCTGTCCAATTTCTGGCAGCTTATCGGAGGTTTCTCCGTCTTTCTTATGATATATACCTATATTTTTGGAGAGAGCGTAGTCGGTTCCGGAGGCGTGGACGCGAAAGCCTGGATCAACATTGCGGGGCGAACCTTTCAGTCCTCCGAACTGGTGAAAGTGGCGTTTATGCTTACCTATTCGAAGCATTTGGATATTCTCAATAAACGCGGGAGAATCGAAGACATGCCTCAAGTGGTTTTGTTGGGGCTTCATGCGTTGATACCTATAGCGCTGTGCATTCTCCAGGGCGATACCGGCGCTGCCGTGGTGTTTTTCTTTATGTTCATAACTATGAGCTTAGCCGCCGGCGTGCAGCTTCGCTATTTTGCCATGCTGATGGGCGTTATTCTGGTTGCCTTACCGATTGCATGGCGGTATTTCATGCCTGAGTACCAAAAGCAGCGGATTTACGCCCTTTTTAATCTGGACAGCGACCCGGACCTGCGCCTGAACGAAGGATATCAGCAGTGGCAGGGGCGCATTTCCATTGGCAGCGGCGGTTTCCGGGGGCAAGGATTGTTTCAAGGGAACCGGGTAGCCAGCAATGTGGTATCTTTCCAGCACAGCGACTATATCTTCTCTGTCGCGGGAGAAGAGCTGGGTTTTATTGGCTGTTCCCTGATCGTTGTGCTGCTGCTGCTCTTTATGCTTAAAATTCTCCATGTGGCCGCCTCTGCCCGAGACGAGCTAGGCCGGTATGTGTGCTACGGATTTTTTGGCTGGATTGCCCTACAGTCCATTGTCAATATTGGCATGTGCCTGACAATTTTACCTGTTATGGGCGTCACTCTCCCCTTCTTCAGCGCGGGAGGCTCTTCGGCGGCTTGCTTGTACCTGGGTTTTGGGTTGGTACAAAGCGTCCATATGCGCCGCAGGGAAATTGACGGCCTGCATTTAGCGTCCCATACGCCCCTGCGCATCTCCTATAAGCAGGGAAAACAGGCTAGAGAAATGAAACGGCTACAGAAATAGATCCAAAACGATAGAAAACGCAAAACCGGCAGGATGTACCTTGCCGGCTTTGTTTTACTTTATATCCCCTTTACAAATTCCCGAAAACGGGGCAGCATGCCGATTTTATCCGGCGTATGGGGAGGCATTTGCAGTATGTCGTATCCAGGCAGGTTATTCCCCTCTACGAGCACAGGCCCGTTGGGGGTAACCGCGACGTCCCACCCCACATAGCGCATTTGCGGCACCAACGCCGCAGCCTCTATGCACAAAGCCTTAGATTCCTCCCAAAGAGGAATCTGGAAGCCTTGTATTTCTACACCGGTTTGCGGGTGAACGGCGTAGGTCTTCCGGTCTTTGTCATATCCGGGATACTGCACCTGGCCGGTTTCCATATCAATGGGCGCGAACATTCCGCCTGAGTGCAGATTATCTACCGGGCGGCCCCCATTACCGATACGAATATGCGCATAAACAATATGGGCTCCACTGTCGTTGAGAATCGTAACCACGCGTAGCGTGTTGACAGAACTGGGGTTCAGCCTGTCTAAATCCGGATGCTGCCGGAGTACTTCCTCTACTACCCCCACCTTGTCCGCCTTTAGCTGATGAAAAAAGCCGCCGGTATCAGGGTAGTCCTTAAGAGAGAGCTTCTCAATTCCCTTGCCG
>CANONE010000167.1 GCA_947567585.1 uncultured Clostridia bacterium
GTGAAGAAGCCCAACTCCTTAAGGCCGGTAATCACCTGCCCCAGATTGGCATAGACAAACTGGCTGGAAATGGAGGGAGCCACTACCGCGTACACCTTATACTTGGTATTGTTCTCGCTCTTTTTCAGCATATCGATGACGTTAAGCATGAAGGACTTGTCCGTCACCGCGCCAAAGGGGCACATGTAGACGCAGGCGCCGCACTGGATGCACTTCTCATCGTCAATAGCGGCCGCTTTGTTCTCATTAATGGAAATCGCTTTCACCTTACAGGCTACCTGACAGGGACGGGTCCGGTTCACGATAGCGGAATAAGGGCAGACCTTCGCGCATTGCCCGCATTCCACGCACTTTGATTTGTCAATATGCGCCACATGGTTGTGGTCAAAGGAGATGGCGCCCCGGCGGCACACGTCTTCGCAGCGGTGGGCCAGACACCCCCGGCAGGAATCCGTGACCTCATACCCTGCGGCGGGGCACTCGTCGCAGGCAATGTCGATTACCTCAATGATATTGGGGTTGTCGGCGTGTCCCCCCATGGCCATCTTTACCCGCTCGGCCAAAATAGCCCGCTCCTTATATACGCAGCAGCGCATGGTAGGCTCTTTGCCCGGAACAATGGTCTTGGGAATATCCATCATGTTCTCCAAAAGCTTATCCTGCCAGGCCAGCCGGGCGGTCTCCCGAAGAACTTTATATTTTAGATACTGTACTTTTGTGTCAAATCGTTTGGTCTGATTCGTTGGGCTCACTTGGGGTCCTCCTTAGAAATAGCTTACTTTCACGCGCTTACCCATCTGTTTTAAACAGTCCACCAGTTCCTCAGCCAGACTCATCTTAATGCTGAATGTGATGGGCAGGTCAGGATTTTGGTGGGCGGGGTTGATAGCCCGGCCTACAAAGAAATTAATGTCCGTAGCCTCTTCAAACAGGAACCGGCTGATCATGGCCGCGCCGTCCCGCTTCATGCCCCAGTCCTCATAGCGGTCATTGTCCTTTAGGTAGTCCTTGGCATATTCCAGCACCCGGGCTACGGTGATGACGCCTTCGGTGACCAAATCCACGCCTTCAATCTCGGCGGTAGGCGGCAGGTCGGAGCCCTCAAAGTTTAGGCTGGGCCGCAAGGGCTTTCTCAAGAACTTAGCGGCGATGGTGGAGGTGGTGCCGCCGCAGATGATATGCTTCCCTTCTTTAGAGAAGAACAGGCTCATCATCCGGTCGCAGTCGTCCCGGTTGGAGGGCGGGCCGAAAAGCATATTCATAGGCTCCCGCTTACGAATACGAACCACACAGGAGGTCACGTCGTCCTTTGGCTCTCCCCCATACAGCTTATAGCACTCGTCCACCAGCATAGTGGAAAGAGTCTTGGCGGTGTAGCCAGCCAAAACAATGGTCTCCATAAAGCTGGTAATATCCTCAATGGCCCAGCCGAAATTGTATTCAATACCGATCCCGGCATGGGGGCAGCCGTCGCTCATGGCGATGAATACATCGTTCTCCCGCAGGGGGATAGAGGATTTAAATATCTGCTTGCCCCCGATATTCATTTCCGTTTTGGGATAGTCGTAGTTGGCGCCGTCCCGCAGGAGAATCACATGGGGGTTGTCATACTGAATCAGCTCGGCGGTCTGGTTGTTTTGCAGGTGGATGATGGTGAAGGTCGAGTAGGCCACGCCGTGCTCGGAGCTTACCGGCAAAGTGGCCGCCACTGCGGAAACACACTCCTCCAGGGGCATACCCTCCGCCATCATGGTGGAGATGATCTTTGAAGTCAAAGTAGAGAGAATACTGGCCTTTACGCCGCTGCCCAGGCCGTCCGCCAGCACCACTACCGTGGAGTTGTCCCCCTGCTCAATGACGTCCACATGGTCGCCGCAAAGCTGCTCGCCATAGTGGTTTATGCTCTTGTATCCGATATCCGCGCACAGATCATTCATCGGTTATCGACTCCTTCAGCTTTGTCAGCGCGATCTTTGTCTCAGCGGCGGTCTCGCCCAGCAGCGAGGCGATGTCCTGCACAATACGCATCTGTTTTTCCACTACCTTGTCGGCAACCTCCACGGTCTGGCGGCTGATATCCTCTTTCTTTTCCCGCTCCAGCTGCTCGTCGGTGATGTCGCGCATGATGCAGATGAGAAGGCGCAGGTCCCGGTCATAGACCACGGTCTGCTCTACGTAGCACTTGTACTCGGCTAAGTAAGTACGCTGGTCCCGAATCTCCCGCTTGGTGTTCAGCACATTTAGGAACACTGTGGGGTCCAGCACCCGGACCACTGGCTCGCCCAGCACGTCGGAAGCGGCGCGGATGTTCATAATCTTTCTGGCGGCGGCATTGATCTGCTGCACCTCTAGGTCCTCGTTGAGCACCAAAAGCCCGTTGGGGGTATTGTTTACTATAGCGTCTGAAAAGCCCTCGGCCTTGTCCTTGAGGAAAGGCAGGCACATGCTGATTTCCGCCTTGCCCTGGCAAACGGCGGCGGCCTTTTCCCGGCAGGTGTTGTAGCCGCAGGAGCCGCAGTTCAGCTCCTGAGAAGGCTTGAATTTGCCCATTTGCCGCAGCACGGCGTTAATCTCCGCCTCGGTGGGCTGCTGGTTCTGCATTTCCAGGTAAGGCATAGACTTGCGCATAGAACGGGGTTCCGGCTGTTTTACCTCAAAATCCCTGGGGCCGGCATAGTTGGAAACCGCCATGTAGTCCCGTACCAAAGAACGGTGCTCCATGACTGGACCGCCTACACAGCTGCCTGCGCAAATGGACATCTCCACAAAACACTTGTGAAGCTTTCCGTCCAGAATATCCCGAAGAGCCTCTATACAATTTTCAGCTCCGTCCAGCGCCAGGTAGGCATAGCCCGGAGCATCCTGCGTCATAGTCTTCAATATGCCGCCGGTGGTGGGGAAGAAACGGGCGCGGCTGCACTCATCCGAATCCATCTGAGCCTCCGGCTTTACGCCAGCGGCCTCCATCCAGCGGGAAAGTTCTTCAAAGGTAAGCACCGCGTCCACGATACCCTCATAGCGGCCAGCCTCGTCCTTCTTTGCCACACAAGGGCCGATAAAGACGGTCTTCGCGTTGGGAATGCGGCGTTTAATATCCTTACAGTGAGCCATCATGGGGGAATCTATGTCCGCCAAAAACTCCAGCGCGGCAGGGAAATGTTTTTGGATCAATAAATTTACGGAATGACAGCAGGAACTGATAATCACATCCCGGCCGTCTTCCTTGAGCATCCGCTCATACTCTGTCTTGACCATGGTGGCCCCGATGGCGGTCTCCTCCACATCGAAGAAGCCCAGCTGCTTCAAAGCCTTCTTCATGGAGGCCGCGCCCACGCCGGGATAGTTGGCGATAAAAGAAGGCGCTAAACTGACGATGACAGGTTCCCCTGTCTGCATCAGCACCTTTACCTTCTCGGTCTCATCCACAATCTCCTTGGCATTCTGGGGACAGACCACAAAGCATTGCCCGCATAGGATACACTCGTCAGCCAAAATATGGGCTTGACTTCCGGAGAACTTAATGGCCTTTACAGGGCAATGGCGGATACATTTATAGCAGTTTTTACAGTTAGACTTTTTCAGCCGCAAACAGTCCGGCATATCCACATTCTCCTTTCCTTAGGGAATGGCGGCGGGTTTAGACCCTTGCCTTAATCTGGGTGTTGAAGAAGTCCTCGGTAGTCTCGGGAGAGACGGAATGAAACTCTTCGTCTACCGTGACGCAAACGCCCTGCTGGCACTTGCCCATACAGAAGGTGCCGGAGAGATCCACCTTCTCCTTTAGGCCGTTGTCCGCAATGAGCTGCTGCAGCTGCTCCACCACCTGGCGGGAACCCTTTATATGGCAGGAGCTGCCGATGCATACTGTAACTTTCATTGAATTTGCCTCCTTTGAGAGTATTGAAATGTATGTATTTATTCTAGCATTTTTCGCTATGATTTGCAATTCTTATTTTGCTAAATCTTATCCTCAATTATCGATA
>CANONE010000168.1 GCA_947567585.1 uncultured Clostridia bacterium
AGTATACCAACGATTTACAAATGGAAGAAAGAAAATAGTATAAAAGAAGGAAAACAGGGAAGTGTATACTGAAATTATCCGCAAAAGACTACTAAAAAAAGATTTTTCCGATATGCGGTAAAAATTCCTTGCCTTTTACTATAGCTTGTGGTATAATAACAAGGCATTTGAGGTTCCGCGGGTTTTCTCTCTTAGAGCGCAAGCTTATTGCCTGCCTCTGGACGCTTGCCCGTGGGGTTCATAGCGCGGGGAAACTCGCGGGAAGCGGGCAGTCCTCTGCCGGGGACGGTATGAATGCCTGATACTTTAATTTTGGAGGAATATCAAATGGACGCAATCAAACTTATTTCCCAGGAATCTTTGAAGGAAGAGGCCCCTCAGTTTAACATCGGCGACACCATTCGGGTTGACGTTAATATCCGTGAGGGCGAGAGAGAACGTATTCAGCAGTTTGAAGGAACTGTGATCGCCCGTAAAGGCAGCGGCGTGAGCGAGACATTTACTGTGCGCCGGGTTTCCTATGGCGTAGGTGTAGAGAGGGTTTTCCCCCTGCACTCTCCCAATGTTAAGGCAGTAAGGGTGGTCCGCCAGGGCCGGGTTCGCAGGGCTAAGCTTTATTACCTTCGGGACCGGGTGGGCAAGGCCGCCAAGGTCAAGGAGCAGATCAGATAAAATACAGGCATTGGGAGAAGGGACATTTTGTCCCTTTTTCTATTATTGGGAGATCAATTGCCGTCCTTTTATTTGGGGGAGCCAGAGCGTTTATGCAAGGCTATGGGAAGTGAAGTATGAATAAGAAGCCTTTCTTCAAAGCTGCCGTGCTATTTGAATGGCTGGAGGAAATGGTATATGCGGTAGTGCTGATCGCTATTGTATTTACCTTCTGCTTCCGGGTGGTTACAGTGGCGGGGTCTTCCATGTATCCCTACTTTCAAGATGGGGACCGTGTGCTGGTAACCCCTGGTTCTGTTGGCACAGGAGATGTGGTTGTGGCCATTCATGTGCTGGAAGAGCCAATCATAAAGCGCGTGATTGCCACCCAAGGACAGTTGGTGGATTTCGACGAGGATGCAGGCATGGTGCTGATTGACGGCAGTCCGCTTGATGAAACAATTTTTGGCTTAGAGAATGGGCTCACCTATTTGCCATATTCCCGGGAGGGCATAATGGACTTTCCCCAGCGGGTGCCTCCGGGCTGCGTCTTTGTGCTGGGAGATAACCGGCCGGTTTCGGAAGACAGCCGGTTTCAGGAAATCGGCATGGTGGATAGGCGGAATATCTTGGGTAAAGCGGTATTCCGGCTATTTCCCCCGGAGAGGCTGGGCCATCTGAAAGCAAAGAAATCAGATATTAGGGAAAGCGGTGATTAAGTTGGAAAAGCAGTGGGTAGAAGCGGAAGAAGCACGCCCGGAAAAGCCGAAGAAAACTTTTTCTGTTTGGGCGTTGGAATGGATGGAAACCATCGTAGCGGCTTTTGTAATGGTGACAATCGTGTTTACCTTTACGGCCAGAGTCATTACAGTGGACGGTATCTCCATGGAGCCCACCTATTTTGACGGAGACCGGGTGCTGGCAACCAAACTGGCTGGCGAAGCCCAGGTAGGGGACGTTGTGATTGTGGTGCATGCTTTAGAAGAAACCATTATCAAGCGAGTGGTCGCTACCCAAGGGCAGACGGTGGATTTTGATCCGGAAGCCGGGGAGCTTTTGGTGGATGGAGAGCCGGTCAAGGGAGAGGCTTTCGGCATTGACAATGGCATCACCTTTTTGCCGGACCGTCCGGGCCTTATTATGGATTTTCCGCAAGAAGTGCCGGAAGGCTGTGTCTTTGTGCTGGGAGATAATCGGAATCATTCCACAGACAGCCGCTACCTGGCGGTAGGAATGGTGGATAAGCGGAACATTTTAGGCAAGGTCGTGTTCAATCTGTTTCCACTGTCTAAGGCGGGAAAGGTAGGGTAGCCGATGGAAGGCAATACGATCAACTGGTTTCCCGGCCACATGGCCCGGACGAGAAGAAAGATTACGGAAGATCTCCGATTGGTTGATATTGTGGTAGAACTGCTGGACGCGCGAATTCCCAGAAGCAGCGCCAACCCGGTGCTGCGGGAGATTGTCCGGAATAAAGCCAGAGTTGTGGCGCTTAATAAAAGCGACCTGGCAGACCCTGCAAAAACGAAGAGATGGATGGAAGCCTTAAAAGCACAGGGCTTGACGTCTGTGCCGGTGGAGAGTAAGACCGGAAAGGGGCTTCCCGCTTTATACGGTGCGATTCGTGGAGAACTCAAAGAGCAAATAGCCGCTTGGGAGAGAAAGGGGATGTCCGGCCGGCCGGTGCGGGTGATGATTCTGGGGGTGCCCAATGTGGGAAAATCCTCTCTGATCAACCGGATGCTGCTGGGCGGGGGCGCCGGCAAGGCGGAAGTTCGGGATAAACCGGGCGTCACCCGGCAAAATCGATGGTTCACGGTTGGAAAAGGCTTTGAGCTGCTGGATACCCCAGGCGTGCTTTGGCCGAAATTTGAAGACCCGGAGGTTGGAGAGCATCTGGCCTTTACAGGTGCGGTCAAGGATGAGATCTTAGATACGGAAAACTTATCCAGCCGTCTGTTGGAGCTGCTGGCCTGCCTTTACCCACAGGCTCTGGCCCGGCGATACAAGCTGGACCCTGGTTTCGATGCGCTGCCTGGCTATGATTTGCTGGCCTTGGTGGGTAAAAAGCGGGGTATGCTCATATCCGGCGGTGAAATCGACACTGAGCGGGCCGCGGCGTCCGTATTGGATGAGTTTCGGGGCGGCAAGCTGGGGGCGGTGACCCTGGAGGAACCATGACGGACTGGTATGCGTATCAGCGGGAGGCAGAGCGCCAAGGCTTTTCGGCGGTCTGCGGTATCGACGAAGCCGGAAGAGGCCCCTTGGCCGGCCCCGTATACGCGGCGGCGGTAATTCTGCCGCATGGATGTATGATCAGCGGGTTGGACGATTCAAAGAAGCTCTCTGAAAAAAAGAGGGAGGAGCTTTTTGATGTAATAATAGAGTCGGCTTTGGGATATGGAATCAGTTGGGCTACAGAGCAGGAAATCGACCAGGTAAATATCCTGCAGGCTACCTTTTTAGCGATGCGAAGAGCGGTAGAGGCCATGTCGGCTCCTGCGGACTATGCCTTGGTGGACGGCAACTGTATGCCGCCGCTGCCGGTTCCCGGAGAGACTGTGGTGAAAGGAGATGGCAGATGCCTCTGCATTGCCGCGGCTTCTGTGCTGGCAAAAGTCAGCCGGGACAGAGTGATGCGGGAGATGGACAAGAAATATCCTGAATACGGTTTTGCCCAGCACAAGGGGTACGGAACAAAAGCGCACTATGCGGCTATACGGGAATACGGAGTCCTTCCAGTACACAGGCGGTCATTTTTAAAAAATTTTGATAAGAAGCATTTATAAAGGAAGTTTTGAACGGTAAGGAGACGAATATGCCCCAGAATACCGGAAAAGCGGGAGAAGATTATGCCGCGCAGTGGCTGAAAAGCCACGGTTACCAGGTAGTTGCCAGGAACTTTCACTCTCGGTATGGAGAAATCGACATTATCGCGGAAGGCGCACAGTATATTGTTTTTGTAGAGGTGAAAACCCGGCAGGCTGGCGGAATGGTTTTACCTGAGGAAACTGTGTCCCGCCGTAAGCGGGAAAGACTGATACGGACCGCGCGGGAATATTTGGCCAAATATGGAACCTCTCTGCAGCCTCGCTTTGATCTGGCGGCGGTAACAGCCCAACACGGGGAACCGCGAGGGATCAAGTATTATGTAAACGCCTTTGAAACGTGAGGAGGGAATGCAATGCGCTATTTTGACCTGCACTCCGACACAATGACGGAATGCTGGCACAAGAACGTTCATCTAAATGAGAATTCTCAGCATGTGGATATTAAAAAGAATCTGGGAAGTTTTG
>CANONE010000169.1 GCA_947567585.1 uncultured Clostridia bacterium
GTTCCCTCTCGGAAAGCTTGGCGATTGCCTTAATCAACAGCTTTCTTTCCACCTCCCTTATAAGACATCGCATTTCAAAAAATCTTACAAGGTTTTTGAAAAATTTTTGAAACCAGTTTTTCTTCTCATAGATTTGCGGCGGAGCTGATACCCCGCCCAACATATATCTTACGGAGACGCGACGAATAAATCAACACCCAGGATGTAAACAATAAAGATTAGAACCTGTTCTGTATACTTTGTTTTCAACTCAAAAAGTAAAGTATACAATATAGATGGGTGATACAATATGGCTAATATTCAGGATTGTCCCGGTTTTGAACCCTTTGGGGAGGATGTCAAGGTGGCGAGGAAAAAGCTGCGCCTGTCCAGGCAAAAGGCCGCTGAAATGGCAGGTATCTCAACGGTCTATCTTATCAACATTGAGAATAACCACATCATACCGGCGCTGCCAGTCATAATACAGCTCATTCAAATTTTCAATCTTCCCGCCGCAAAGTATTTCAACCAGCTTACCGCAGGGGAGGAACACGGCCAGCGCCAACACATCAGCCGTACTCGCCCCCGGAAACGCCGTACACATCCTCCCCGAACAGCTCCGAACGGTTGCCGCTGGTGGTCATCAGCACATCATAGCGGTCGGACTGCTCTGTTGTCAGCCCGGAGGCCCGGATCACCGCCCCCAGCCCCTTGTTCGTCAGCTTCACATTGAGGATATGATGAGCTGTTTCATGCCCTGGCTCTTTGTTCATGTGAGATAAAGAAGTAAAAGAAGTGTAAAAAATTTTGCCGTTCCCTGTCCGGCTGACTGCCGGACGGGTCGCGGGGGAGGCGGGCCAGGTGGATAAGGCCGGAGAGTTTGCGGCGGAGTATTTCATCCGCAACCGCAGCAATGAGCCTGAATCCTACAGACATTCCGATGAGAACCGGCTGGTGATGCGGGACTGGATGGGAATCGAAATTCCCTGGTAATATTTCACTATGCAACAAATATGCGGCTCTGAGTTCAAGAGTTCGCTAAAAGTGAACTTTACGCTGCATATGACCTCAAGTACAAACAGGTCAATAAGTTCCAGCACAAACGCGCACTCGCTTTAACTGCCAGAAAACTGGTTCGGTTTGTCTTTCGCCTGCTGAAGGATGGGCGGAACTACATACTACCGGAGGGCCGAGTATTGCTCGCCTTTCGGTAAAGAAGCCCTGGTTCAAAAAATCCTTGAATCAGGGCTTGGGTTGGCGTTGCCTTTTTACTTCTATGGCATATTCTTTTCGCCGCTTTTTTCATTACTCTTTTACTTCTCTATGGACTTCTTACCACTGGACTTGGTTCAATATTCTATGAAGCCCGGTCAAATCTGCCACGGTATAATCCGGAGGCGCCGCCCCCGAGGGCAGCGTTTGCCCCCGGCGGTTTACCCAACATGCCCTTATACCCACCCGCTTAGGCCCGGCCACGTCGTCCGTAAGGGAATCCCCCACAAACAGCGTCTCAGCGGGAGAAACGCCTAAATCACGAAGGATGGCTTCATAAAAAGCTGGACGGGGCTTATATATTCCCAGGCTTTCAGAGGTATAGACATGATGAGCGTCTATTCCCGCCCGGGCCAAATCCGCCAGCAGCGGGGCCGTGTCGGTGGTAGAGCCAATGGCCAGCCGGTACTGGCCGGAAAGCCCCTTCCATACAGTGGGAGCCTCCGGGAAGGCCCGCCGCCCGCCTAAAGTGTCCAGCATCAGGCAGACATCCTCTCGGGCGTCCCCGACAAGGCCATATTCGGTATATAGGCGGCGCAGATCCGCCTCAAAAACGACCGCCTCCGTCTTAAACTCTGTGAGGCTTTCGATGTGCTCCCGGTGCAGAACCTTCCATCTCCCGTAAAACTGCCGGACAGGAATATCCTCCCGGCCGTTGCGCCGCAGAATGGCCCCCGCCGCGTCCAAGGATCCTGTTCCGGTGGAGATTAAGGTCCCGTATGCGTCAAAAATCACCGCGCGCAACCTTCCATCGCTCCTTTTTCATACATAATGGCCGCCAGCACCGCCAACGGCGCGGTTTCCGTGCGGAGGATGCGGGGGCCAAGGGTCAGAAGCCTTGCCCCCAGGCTTTGAGCCAGAGCGGCTTCCTCCGGCTCAAAGCCCCCTTCCGGCCCCACGAAAACAAAAAGCCGGTCTCCCGCCTGCGTCAGGGCGGAGCGGAGCCCTTGGCCGCCTCCTTCGTAAAAGAACAGGGCGTCCCCCTCCTGACAGGCTGTTTGCATGGCGCGGGCCAAAGGGGCTGGGGACAGCACCCGGGGAACAATCCCGCGGCCGCTTTGCATGGCCGCCTCCAAAGCGATTTTTTGCAGGCGGGCCAGCTTCTTCTCTACCGATTTTCCCTCCCACCGGACCACGCAGCGGGCGCTTTCTATAGGCCAGATTTCCCAGGCACCCAGCTCCACTGATTTTTGCACCACGGCTTCCAGCTTGTCCGACTTGGGCAGGCACTGGCAGACCGTCACCCGCACCGGGGGCTCCCCCTTGCTGGGCACAGGCTCGCCAATCTGTAAAAGCAGCCCCTCCGGGGACGCCTCCAGCACAGAACTGGGATAGTCGCTGCCCTGGCCGTCGCACAGGGTAACCGTTTCTCCTGGCCGCAGCCGCAGGACTTTAGCCCCATGGCGGCCGTTTTCGCCCCCTAACAGGTACTGCCCCGAAGGGGGGCCGTCCACAAAAAAGCGCGGCATGGCGGCCACCTAGCCCAGCACGCAATAGCGCTCCATATAGCCCTCCATGGCCTTTACCAGAGCGGCGTCTCCGTTCTCCTTTAAGTACTCGTGAACGTCCGCCACCGTGACAATGGGGTGAACCCGCAGGCCAAATTCCTCCTGAACCTCCATAATGGCGGTCTTGCCAGGGGTCTGCCCCACCTCGCAGCGGTCTACGCTGATGAACACGTCCGTAACCTTTATGCCGCCGCAGGCGCGGAGAATGCTCATGGATTCCCGTACAGCCGTGCCAGCGGTGATCACATCTTCAATAATGACGATCTGGTCGCCGTCCTTAGGCTGGTAGCCTACTGTAACGCCGCCCTCGCCGTGATCCTTAGCCTCCTTACGATTAAAGAAATAGGGCTTATCAATATTGTGGTCCAGCCATAGAGCACAAGCGCAGGCCGCGGCCAAAGGGATACCTTTATACGCCGGACCAAACATGGCGTCGAACCCGCTGCCCAGGGTCTCCTTTACCAAAGCGGCGTAATAGCCGCCCAGCCGGGAAAGTTGGGCCCCGGTGCGGTAGAGGCCGGTGTTCACAAAATATTGGGTGTTCCGGCCGCTCTTGGTGACAAATTCCCCAAAGCGCAGCACCTGTGCCGAAAGCATAAATTCAATGAATTCCTTTTTCCTTTGTGTAAGCATTGGGATCGACTCCTTTGTAATGATTTGCCCACAGCGGCCCCGCCCGCCCTCAAGGAAGGCCCGAGGAGGCGGCGCCTTCCCCGGGCCTGACTTTTCCGTAAAAGCTCTCGGGCCTTTTTCCGGATGTATTATAGCATTATAGGGCATAAAAAGCAAGAGCGCATACCCGATTTTACGCATATTCCTGGCGTAAGACAGCTGTTGCCGGCGTAAATGCAGTGTGCCTTTACAGATATTTTCCTTGACTTTTTCCATAACGCGGTATAAAATACCCTTATAATCTTTTCGTGAAGCACATATTATTGAGCTGGCTGTTACCTACAGCGGAAATTTGTTATCCAGCGCTTTGCCTGTGCGTTTTTCAACTACTCCATCTGTCTGGAGACGTATCGAAGCGGTCATAACGGGACTGACTCGAAATCATGTTACCTGTGCCTAAAACTGAATA
>CANONE010000170.1 GCA_947567585.1 uncultured Clostridia bacterium
CTTGGATTGTTGGTCACCATGGAAATCAGGTTGTCCACATCAGCTTTTAGGTAATCGGAGGTGCTGACCAGCTGGTCTAAAATCAACATGGAATTTCCCATAGCATTATTTTTAATATGATAGGTCACGGCGCTAAATAGACTAACCAGAATGATTGCGGTAAAGAGTACCACCCCAAGGGCGTAGATGAAAAGGGACCGGCGATAAAAGGAGTAGGCCGCAAAGCCCTTCAGTGCTTTTTTCATAAATGCTTCCTCCTTTCTTTAGCATACCGGGAACGGCCGGCTATGTCAAGACCGTAAATCATGATACGGGGGAGTATGCGCGCCCACAAAAACCAGCGGCGGACCGCTGTGCGGTAGTAAAGAAAGCCGCCAGGAATGGCAGCCTTCTTCTAAAATGATATTTTGTTTCGGAGAGTTAAACCAATGAGCTAAGATTTTTCTTATTTTATGGCGTCCAGCTGCTTTTTGAATTCTTCGATGATTTCATCGGCGCCCGCCTTTTTCAGCAGGTCAAGAGCTTCGTCAATGCCGCTGTCATAGTCGGTGATGCCCCATGCCATGGGAAGCAGGACGGCGGAAATCTGGGTCTGCACGTCCGCCAGCTGGGTCTGCACGCTGCTGGCGTCAAAGGTCAGGTTGGCGGCGATGCCTTCCACAGCGTCCTCGTTAATCGTATACAGGTGCTGGTTGACCTCCGGAGGCGTCATGGCGTCCAAGTAGCTTAGGTTGATGTTGCCCACCATCCAGGTCGCTACGTTGTAGGGCGTCTTTTGGGTTTCGGGATCCAAGATGGTCTGATAAGTGTGGTTCTCGCCCTTGGTGTAGTCCACGCCTTCTTGGCCGTAACAGAACAGGTCATAGTTTTCTTGGCTGGAATAGAGCCAGTCAAAGAATTTTACCGCGACTTCCGGGTGCTCGCTGGCAAGAGGAATGGCGTTCAGGTTCTTGGTGCCGTAGGGGCGGATAGCGGGAGCGCCGTTGGTAAGGTCCAGCCAGACCACGTCGTCCGGCTCAAGGCCCGGGACATTGCCAATCATTTTCGTCATGCTGCCCGGAGTGCCGTCGTCTACAAACCAGTTGCCCAGCTCCCGCTGGTTGCTGTTCTGGTCGCTGGTGGTGGTGAGGATGTCGGGGCTGATGAGGCCCGCGTCATACCAGATCTTGGCGTTTTTGCAGCCCTCTTTAAAGGCGTCGGTCTCATAGAAGTTACAGATGGTTCCGTCCTGGCCCACATAAATGAGATTCTCATACAGCGTAAAGTTTTTATCGCTGGTAAAGAAGTAGGCGCGGCGGTCGTCTGTGGCCAGGCGGGGGAAATAGGGCTTGGAGTCGCCCTCCCAGTTGGCCATAACGGTCTTATAGGCTTCGGTGAGCTCCTCAAAGGTGGTGGGCATTTCCAAGTTGTTCTTTTCCAAGAGATCCTTGCGGATGGTGGATTCCTGGAGCAGGGCGGTTTCCAGCCAGAAGGCGGGGATGGCGTACTGCTTGCCGCCAAACTGGCAGTTGGTCATGGCCAGCTCCGGAACGCTGGCGGTGATGTTCTGGCCATACTGGGCTACGGCGTCGGTAATGTCGGCCAGGGCTCCCCGGGAGGCGTAGTTGGTCAGGGTGACCCGGTCCTGCATAACCTGGAAAGCGTCGAAGACCTCTCCGGTGGAGAGCAT
The DNA here is from genome assembly GCA_947567585.1 of uncultured Clostridia bacterium. Classification (GTDB taxonomy): domain Bacteria; phylum Bacillota; class Clostridia; order Oscillospirales; family Acutalibacteraceae; genus Acutalibacter. The sequence goes on from CANONE010000170.1 coordinate 1,670, forward strand.
CAGGTTGATTTTCTGATCCCATACATCCCAGGCAAAGTACCGCAGCTCCACATCAATGCCTGTGCCGTCCGCGGCCAGCTTCTCGTTGACCGCCTGGATGCCCCGGTCATAGTCGTCCGGCTTGTCGCCGGGAATGATGTACACAAAGGTCTGGGTATCCTCTGGCGCAGGCGCCTGGGTGGGGTCCGCTTCGGCGGAGGACTCCTCTGCCTGACTGGAGCTGGAATTCTCCTTTTGCGGGGTAGAGGAAGAGGGCGCGCTGCTTTCCCCGCCGCCCCCGCAGCTTGCCATTGTCAGCAGGAGGGCGCATGCCAGCAAGAGAGATAGTGCCTTTTTCATTTGTTTTCGCTCCTTTACATAATGGTAAAATACTGTATTCAGCCCTTTACAGAGCCAACTACCAAACCCTTAACATAGTACTTTTGCAGGAAGGGATAGAGAAGGATAATGGGGCCCACAGTGATGACGGCGGTAGCCATTTTCAAAGATTCTGTGGGGGTGGTGGCTCCCGCCGCGCCGCCGCCCATGTTTTGCAAGTCTTTGAGCATGGAAATCTGGGATTTCAGCTGTAACAAAAGGTACTGGATGGGGTATAAGTCCTGGTTATCCACCAGCATAATGGCGTTCCACCAGTCGTTCCAATAAGCCAGGCCGTAGAAGAGCCCTACGGTAGCCAATGCCGGCACGGAGAGGGGAAAGTAGATTTTGCAGGCAATCAGCGCGTCGTTGGCGCCGTCTACTGTGGCGGATTCCCGCAGCTCGTCCGGCAGGCCGCTCATGAAGTTGCGCACCAAAAAGAGGTTAAAGGTGCTGAAAAGCAGGTTGGGGACGATCAGGGCGAAGATATTGTCCCGCAGGTGCAGGGCCGTACAGATCAGGTACCAGGGAACGATCCCAGCGCCGAACACCATGGGAACAAAGAAATACATTCCCAAGGCATTGCGGTATTTGACATTTTTGTTGGCCAGGGTATAGGCGGCAAGGCCGGTAATGGCCACGGCCAGCAGGGTGCCCGCCGCTGTGACAAAAATGGAAACCAGATATCCCTGCACCACGCTGGAGCCTCCCCGGAACATAAGCTGGTAGGCATAGACGGAAAATTTTTCAGGGAAAAAGCTATAGCCGTTTCGCATAATGGATTTCTCGTCGGTGAAGGAGACGGCTAAGGTCAGGATCATTGGCAGAAGGCACACCAGAGAGAAAGTGAGAATGAATAGGCCGATGAAGAAGTTTCCCCAGGTATATTTTTGTACAAGCTTTGAGCTGCTACGCATGGCGGATCCTCCTTTTCTCTTAGTATAGGGCGCCTTCCGGATAAAAGCGCCTGGCCAGCCAGTTTGTGCCATAGACCATTACAAAGCCGATGAGGGATTGGAACAGTCCGATAGCCGTGGACTGAGACATATCGCCAACCTGCCGCAGGGCCCGGAAGATGTAGGTGTCTATAATGTCCGTGGTGGGGTAGAGGGTACCGTTGTCGCCAATCAGGGCATAGACCATGCCGAAGTCGCCGTACATGATTTTTCCCAGGGAGAGCAGGGTCATGATAATCACGGTGGGCATCACCAGCGGCAGGGTGATGCGGAACATCATCTGCCGGCGGTTGGCTCCGTCAATGGCGGCGGCCTCGTAGAGGCTGGAATCAATGCCGGTTATGGAGGCCAAAAAGATAATGGCGTTCATTCCCGCGCCCTTCCAGATGCGCATGCACACCAAAATCGCGGGCCAGACCTCCGGGGTGGCGTACCAGTTGAAAGCGGGCAGGCCGGCATTCTTCATGGCAATATTGACAATGCCGTAGGTGTTGGAAAAGAGGCTCATGAGGATGTAGCTGACCATGATCCAGGAAATGTAGGTAGGGAACAGCATCACGGACTGACAAGCTTTCATGAACCAGCGGCAGCGCAGCTCGTTTAGAAACAGGGCCAGCACCACCGACATCAGCGTACCTGTGAGAATAAAGAGGATATTCAGGTACATGGTGTTGAAGGTTACGCGAAAAGCGTTCTGGGAAGTGAAAAAGAACTCGAAGTTGGATAGCCCGCACCAGTTGCCGTGAAAGAT
>CANONE010000171.1 GCA_947567585.1 uncultured Clostridia bacterium
TGTTATCAACTATGTACTGGATGCTTGTCCGCAGGATATGGATTTTTGCAATCAGTTTGTAGATAAAGGTCTTTTGGATCGTCTGCGCCATGTGGCCAGCTCTGACTTTGCCCGGGTGACTTATACGGAGGCTATAAAAATCTTGGAGTCTCACAACAAGGAGTTTGAATACCAGGCTGTCTGGGGCGAGGACATCCAAACAGAGCATGAGCGCTTTTTGGCGGAAAGGCATTTTGGGCGTCCTGTCTTTGTTACGGATTACCCCAAAGAGATCAAATCCTTTTATATGCGGCAAAATGACGATGGGAAGACCGTAGCCGCCACAGACCTGCTGGTTCCCGGTATTGGCGAGCTGGTGGGAGCCAGCCAGCGGGAGGAGCGCTTTGATGTGCTGAAAGCCCGTATGCTGGAGCTGGGCATGAGCGAGGAAGATTTCTGGTGGTATCTGGATTTGCGCCGTTTCGGCACCACGGTACATTCAGGCTTTGGCATTGGCTTTGACAGGCTGGTAATGTATCTCACCGGTATTCCGAATATTCGGGACGTGCTGCCCTTCCCCCGCACCACGGGAACGGCGGAATTTTAATAAAAGAAGAGAGCCGGCAAAAATTGCCGGCTCTCTTCTTTTGGCTGGGCCCTGATGCGAACGACCGCAAAAGGCGAAGCCGGATCCCGCGCCTAGTATTCGCCTAGGCCGATAGCGGAATCAATGGGGAGGGAGACAACAATGCCCTGCGCCTCTGTCCGCATGCCGCAGGCTTCGCCAACGGCTTTCATAATGGCGAGCTTATTCTCCGTATTAGAGATAATAAGGATGATTTCCTTTTCTTCCTGTACATTTAGCCCCCAGAAACTAACCGCGGCTTCGCTTTCTCCGTCAATAATGTGCCGGCTATGCAGCACGGAACCGCCTCCGGCTCCGGCGGCTCTGGCGGCGTCCATAACCTTTTCGCTGTAGCCCTGGTTGACTACCGCGGCAATAAGCATATGCTTGTGGTCTTCCATATTATTCTCTTCCTTTCCAGTGGTCTGCTCTCTGGCGGCCAGAGGGTCCAGCATTCGAAAAACCAAGGCATTGGCTCCGGAGAGGGGCAGGGTAAAGGCAATCCCGCTGCCAGGCAAGCCCAACCGCAGGGTGGTATGGAACTGGCCCAACATCTCGTCTGCCTTTCCCTTGGGCAAAATGCTGACCAGCAGACCCTTGTCAATGCTGCCTAATCCCAAGATGTCCATCATCTCGCTGGAAGCGGTTCCCACGGCATGAAGGCGGTGCAATAGGGGCGCGTCCACTTTTTGAAAAAGCTTTGCGGCCTTATCCGCCAGCTTAGGAGTCGCAATGAGCATTAAGACCCGCAGAGAATATTTTTTGCCTGTGGTATCCATCTGTATGAATCCTTTCCTTTCTCAGTCTACTCATCAATCTCCACAATTTCATCGCTATCGGGAGGCAGAACAGCGGCCAGTTTGGCGGTCTTCTGCAGCCGGGCCAGCTTCCGTTTATACTGTAGGCCCATAACCTGCACGGCAATCAGCGGGGTAAGCGCTACCAAGGCAATCGCTCCGAACGCGTCTGTCATAATATTGCCGCCTAGCATATCGCAGGCGCCGATGCATAACGGAAGCAGAAAAGTAGACGTCATCGGTCCGCTGGCAACACCGCCGGAGTCAAAAGCAATGCCTACGAAAATTTTTGGAACTAGGCGGGACATAGCTAAGGCCAATATGTAGCCCGGTATCACAATCCATTGGATAGGCAGGCCCGTAAGCACCCGCAGCATAGCAAGCCCTACCGATACCGATACGCCTACGGAAAGACACCGGTTCATGGACGCCGCCGACACAGTGCCATTGGTGACCGACTGTACCTGATGGTTCAAAATTTGAATGGCGGGCTCCGCTTTTACAATAAAGTAGCCAATGAGCATTCCAATGGGAATCAACAGCCACTTTTTGCCGGTTCCGGCCAATTGGTAACCCAGCTGAGTTCCTACTGGGGCAAAGCCCACATTTACCCCGCAGAGGAACAGCACCAATCCTAAAGCCGTGTAGCCAAAGCCTACAGCGATACGCAGCCTTTGCCGGTGCTGATAGCGGTGGGTAATGAGCTGGAAGGCAAGACACATAGCCAGGATTGGCAGAATCGAAACCAGTACTTCCTGGGAGTATTTTGGCAATTCAAACGCAAATGCCTGCGCCACATCCTGCATGGTCCCCACATACTCTATGCTGGCGGCGCCATATCCGGCGCCCTGAGGATTATAGAAACAGCCTAACAGCAACACAGCCAGAATAGGACCCACGCTGGACAGCGCCACTAACCCAAAGCTGTCGCTGAAAGCGTCTTTATCGGCGCGGACGGAGGATAGACCCACGCCCATAGCCATGATAAACGGCACAGTGATAGGGCCTGTTGTAACGCCGCCGGAGTCAAAGGCTACAGAGAGAAATTCTTTTGGTACAAAAAAGGATACCGCCAGCAAAACAACGTATAGCCCTATCAGCAAAACAGAGAGATCAATTTTTAGAACAATGCGCAGCACCGCTAAGGCCAGAAAAATGCCCACGCCCACGGCCACTGTGGCAATAAGCGTAGCGTTGGGAATAGAGGGCACCTGATTGGAGAGCACCTGAAGGTCTGGCTCCGCCAAAGTGATTAAGGTACCCATTAATAGGCTCACCGGCAGAATGACAGCGACCCTTTTCGTTTTGGCCACCTCAACGCCCACGCCCTCGCCCAAAGGGCTCATGGCCATTTCCGAGCCTAGCTGGAACATGCCCATGCCGATAATCAGCATGACCGCCCCGACAAAAAACATCAGTACAGTACCCGTATCCATGGGCACCAGAAAAACGCTGAGTGCCAGCACAATAAAGGTAATGGGCAATACCGCCGACAGGGATTCAGAGATATTCTGCTTTAACTTCGGATTCATCGCCGCCTCCTTTCTCCAAGCTTCTTTAAGGGCATTTTTAAATGATAAGGGAAATTACCATTATTTTATCAATTTTTATTGGAAGTGTCAATGTTTTTTTGACGAAACAGAAAATTTTCCAGAAAACAAAAAAGGCTGGACGGCCAAAGGACCGCCCAGTGCCTTTTCGACAGAACTGCAATTCTAACCTGGCCGTGTTTTACCGGCTCAACGGCGCGCTGAAAGGATAGTCGACAACAATTCGTCCTTCCGCGGCGTCGCCCATACCGCCGTACAAATCGACTTTTCCATCGTCCCGCATGACAATGCCGGAGGTAAAGGTACAGTCTACCAGTTGAGGCTTTTTTGCCGGAAAGTCGGGGTAGCAGGAGCGGGTGGCAATAATCTTGTTGCCGGTGGCCGTAAAGGTGTGGGGATCAAATTCAAAAGCGGTGTTCACATAAACGGCCAGATCCGTGCCGTTTTCTACAGTCTGCGTGAAGCTTTGGTGCCCGATTACACCAATGGAGCCGTTTTCCAGCAGTATCGGCTGATTGCAGCCGCCCCACTCTCCGGTATCGAAAATTCCCTCAATAGGCCGGGCGTTCAATACCACTTCATCTGTGAGCTGATCGAGAGAATCAATAATGGCAAAGCCGATCATGGCGGCGCTGCCGTACTTTTCCCGAATTTCTGGATTATTGGGCCGGGAGAACACGCCGATACGCCCATCCTTCAGTTCCAGCAGGCGAATGTCCTTCATATGTTCCGGACCGGTGGTAAAATAGCGTAAATTATTGATTT
>CANONE010000172.1 GCA_947567585.1 uncultured Clostridia bacterium
AATCAGCAGATACTTCTTATGGTAGTACCACCAATTGCTCCGTCTATCTTTTGCGGTTTTTAACTCTATGACGCCAGAATGGATGGTATCCTCCCCAGCGCCTACCAGGTATCTCTCTCTCGCCAAAGCGCAGGCACCTCCAAAAGTAAATGATACGATTCATTATAACCGATTTCCACAGGTTTAGCAAGCCTAAGCTCCCGCCAGCCAGCTCGAAATTAAAAAGTTTACAAATAGCAAGGAAAGCGGACATCTCTGTCCGCCTTCCCATGCATCCGGCGCGCTGTGCTAAAGGCCGTTAAATCACCGGCAGCTTCGCCAAAGCGGCGGCAATATCCTCATCACTGGGAACCGTATCCTTCATAACGCCCTGGTGGAACTTTTCGTAGGCTACCAGGTCAAAATAACCCGTGCCCGTGAGGCCGAAGAGGATGGTCTTTTCTTCCCCGGTCTCTTTGCACTTCATGGCCTCGTTCACCGCCGCCAAAATGGCGTGGCTGCTTTCCGGGGCGGGCAGAATGCCCTCAACCCGGGCAAAGTCCTCTGCGGCCTGGAACACATCGGTCTGCTTCACGGAAACCGCCTCCAGGAGGCCGTCGGCATACAGCTGGCTCAGGACGCTGCTCATGCCATGGAACCGCAGGCCCCCCGCGTGGTCGGCGCTGGGGATGAAGCCGCTGCCCAAAGTGTACATTTTCGCCAGCGGGCAGACCATGCCTGTATCGCAGAAATCATAGCGGTACTCGCCCCGGGTGAAGGAGGGGCAGGAGGCCGGCTCCACGGCGATAAAGCGGTAGTCCGCCTCGCCCCGAAGCTTCTCCCCCATAAAGGGAGAGATCAGTCCTCCCAGGTTGCTGCCGCCGCCCGCGCAGCCGATGATAATATCCGGCTTCACGCCGTACTTGTCCAGGGCGATTTTGCTCTCAAGACCAATAATAGACTGATGCAGCAGCACCTGGTTCAGCACAGAGCCCAGCACATAGCGGTAGCCTTCTGTGGAAGTGGCCGCCTCCACAGCCTCGCTGATGGCGCAGCCCAGGGACCCGCTGGTGCCGGGGTACTCCGCCAGAATCTTCCGGCCTACCTGCGTGGTTTCAGAGGGAGAGGGCGTCACATCCGCGCCGTATACCTTCATAACCTCCCGGCGGAAGGGCTTCTGCTCGTAAGAACACTTTACCATATAGACCTTGCAGTCCAGCCCCAGATAGGAGCAGGCCATAGAGAGGGCCGTGCCCCACTGTCCCGCGCCGGTTTCGGTGGTGACGCCCTTGAGGCCCTGCCGCTTGGCGTAATAAGCCTGGGCGATAGCCGAATTCAGCTTGTGGGAGCCGGAGGTATTGTTGCCCTCAAACTTATAATAGATCTTTGCGGGGGTCTGGAGCTTTTCCTCCAGGCAGTAGGCCCGCACCAGCGGAGAAGGGCGGTACATCTTATAGAAATCCCGAATCTCCGTGGGAATCTCAAAATAGGGCGTGTCGTTGTCCAGCTCCTGCTTTACCAGCTCGTCACAGAATACGCCGCCCAGCTCAGCGGCGGTCATGGGCTGGCGGGTGCCGGGGTTCAGCAGGGGGGCGGGCTTGTTCTTCATGTCCGCCCTCAGGTTATACCAGGCTTTGGGCATCTCATTTTCACTCAGATAAATTTTGTAAGGGATCTTTTCGCTCATGGCTTCTCTTCCTTTCCATAATTCCGGGAGCTAAGGACACAAAAAATCCCCATCCCGGCAGTATTCTCTGCTGGGACAGGGGCAGTCTAAAGAAAAGCAAAGCCTTTCCATAAAATACTCTCCTGCGGTGCCACCCGGCTTGACGCAAAAACAGCGCCCACTCACCGCGTACTTAGCTGCGAAACCGCGCCGCCATACGCCGGTCCTGATAACGGAAGACCTATTTCCGTCTCGCCTACTCAGCCCGTGCCGCCTTGAAAGCCCCTCCATCTGGAAAGCTTTGCAGCCACACTGCCTCAGCCTTTCGGTTCGCCCTCAAAAGCCCATTCAGCCAGACCAGCCCCACCGCGCTTCCACCCATACGCGGCTCTCTTTCCAAGCCCGCGGTTTCCCGCCGGCTTATGGGTACCTGCCCCGCCTACTCACACTTTCTCAAAGGTTTATGAGTTTATTATAGCAAAGTGTTTGGGCGTTGTCAAGCGGAAAATATGAAATCAAGCTTGTCAATTTGAAATTTTTGCGGAAATACCCTTGACTCCAGCAGGCAAGTACGTTATAATGTAGAAGTTAAAACATGCGCGTTGCTGGATTAGCTCATTCGGTAGAGCACATCACTCGTAATGATGAGGTGATCGGTTCGATTCCGATATCCAGCTCCAGGAGAATCCCTAGAAATCATGAGGTTTCTGGGGATTCACTTTTTTATCACCATTTCCAGTATGACACGAAAAGGACATACAAAAGGACATACGCTCCTAAAATATCGAATACTTTATCGCAAAAAAGGCCCAGGGTAATCCCCTGGCCTCTTGCTTTATTTACCGTTCCCCTGCCGCTTTCGTCAACGCTTCCCGGAAGATATCCCCGGCCCGCTTAATGCTGTCTTCATCGGCGTGGGTGTACATGCGTAAGGTTGTGGACTTGTCGGCATGGCCCAGCTTCTCACTCACTGAGGCCACGTCCGCGCCGTTGGTAATAGCCACACTTGCAAAGCTGTGTCTGAGTTTGTGCGGGTGCAGGTCGGCAACGCCGTAACGCTTGGCAAAGTCTTTCATGTACCGGGTGGGCGTTTGCGGGTGCATGGGTTCCGGGCTTCTGTCCCGGCTGAAAACATAGTGGGACAATCCACCCGCCGCTTGTTCCTGCCTGAGCTGCCGCAGCAGCTCCACCACGCGGGGCGCTATATCCACTGTGCGGGCCTTGCCGCTTTTGGGTGTGTCCAGGTATACCCCCTTTGCGGGTGTGTAGCAGAGGTTCCCGGCTATGGTGATTCTACCCGCGTCCAAGTCCACACACTCCCACTTGAGGCCGCAAGCTTCGCCCCGGCGGAGCCCTGTGTCAATCAGCAGGGACATATAGGCCCGCCATTTTAGCGGCTCACCCTGCAAACAATCCAGAATATATTTCAACTCTGCCGCAGTATAGCTTTCAGCTTCGGCCGGCTTTTTCATTTCATCCTTGCGGGGCTTGGGCCGCTCTACCTTATCCATCGGGTTGCGGTCTATCAGATCGGCCAGATAGGCCATTTTGAACAGGCTATTGAGGATAGCGTAAGCTTTCACGCAAGTCCCCTGGGCCTTTCCAGCCGCTTGCATGGACAGCAGCAGGGCTGATATCTCGGCGGCGGTGATGTCCGGCAGCTTCAACTCTCCCAGCGCCGGGTATATCCAATGGTCAAGCATACCCTGATAGGCGGTGCGGCCGTTCTCGCTCATGGTAACGGCCTTTGTGGGCATGAATACGCCCTCGCCATACTGTTTAAGGGTCTTAATCTTTGCCGCCTCTACGGCCTGCTGGCGGTCAATTTCGGCTTGTTCTTCTCGGCTGACCACTTCACCGGCCTGAGCCTGACGTTCAAACTCTGCCGCTTGTCTTGCCAATTCCCGCTCTATGGCTTTGCGGCTCCATCCCTCTGGCGGGTACCAGCGAGTAGAGAGGTATGACTTGCCCCGGCCACGGCTTACCCGGATTTTATAGAACCGCTTGCCGTCCTTTGTGGTCATTTCCTTAATGCTGGGCATTATTCATCCTCCTCTGAATTCGC
>CANONE010000173.1 GCA_947567585.1 uncultured Clostridia bacterium
ATATCTCTTTTGAGCCGTGTTAACTATAATGGAGGATTTCTTTAAAATACCTTGCGTTCCATCCGCCCGCTAAAAAAAGCTTGCAATTTCCGGCGGATTATGTTATGATATCTACTAGTATATCGATGGGTAAGGAGGTGTTACGCTTGCCAAACATCAAGTCCGCCAAAAAGCGCGTGAAGGTTATAGCTGTGAAGACCATGCAGAATAAGGCTACCAATTCTCAGCTTAAGACGCAGATCAAGAAAGCCAACGCCGCCATCGACAGCAATGACGGTAACAGAGAGGCCGTTGTTCGCGCCGCTGTTAAGAAAATTGATCAGGCTGCTGCGAAGGGCATTCTCCACAAGAACAATGCCGCCCGCAAAAAGGCTGCCTTGGCCAAAAGGCTGAACGCAGGCGCTTAAATTTTTGCAATATTTTGCCGCGGGGCTTGGGGCTCGGATTACCGGGCGCCGGGCCTTTTGTCTTTTCTTTGGAGGCCGTCCTTCATGACAGCCTTTCCGGCTTGCAGAGGAAAAGTTTTCATTGACTTTTCCTCCCAATTTGGGTATTATATGAAATATAGACTTCCCCCTTGTCCCGCCAGGGCTGGGGCTATCAAATTCCAGGAGGTGTCCGTCATGAAAAAGGGAACCAAGCTCACGCTGCTGGTGGGCATTATCACCGCCATTGCGGCTGTCGCCGCTTCTGTGACAGCTCTGCTGATGTATCTGGACCACAAAAAGGATGAGGAAGAGCTGGAGCATTATCTGGACTGTTCCATTCAATAAAGAACAAAAGGGGTTTGGCCTGGGAAAGCAGGCGCGGACTTTCGCTGGGAGTATGGAGCGGGCATGCTGCAAAGAGCAGGGCCCGCTTTCTACCGTGAACGGCTTTCAGAATAAACGGCAAAACGCGGAGGGAACTATGAAATATATAACAATAGGCGGCGGCCTGCGGGCCTCTGCCATTGCGCAGGGCTGTATGCGCATTGCATCTCTGGACCAGCCCGCGCTTTCACGTCATGTCCACACGGCCCTGGAAGCGGGCGTTAACTTTTTTGACCATGCCGATATTTATGGCGGGGGAGAGTGCGAGTCCGCTTTTGGCCGGCTGTTGGCGGCGGAGCCCGGCCTGCGCGATAAAATGCTGCTGCAAAGTAAGTGCGGCATTCGTAAGGGAATGTATGATTTTTCCAAAGCTCATATCCTGGAAAGCGTGGATGGTATTCTTTCCCGTCTGGGTACGGACCATTTGGACTTGCTGCTGCTTCACCGCCCGGACGCGCTGATGGAGCCGGAAGAAGTGGCGGAGGCTTTTGAAGCTTTGGAAACCAGCGGCAAGGTACTGCGCTTTGGAGTGAGCAACTTTAACGCCCGGCAGATGGAACTGCTTGGAACCAGCGTGAAGCAAAAGCTGATGGTCAACCAGCTGCAGTTTGGTCTGATGTGTACAGGGCTGATTGACCATGCCATTGCGGCCAATACAGAGTTTCCCCATGCCGCTGACCGGGATGGGGAGGTGCTGGACTACTGTCGGCTGAAGGGCGTAACCGTTCAGGCGTGGTCGCCTTTCCAGTACGGTTTCTTTGAGGGCGTATTTTTAGATGATCCCAAGTTCCCGGAGCTGAACCAGAAGCTGGAGGAACTGGGAGAGAAGTATAAGGCCAGCAAGCAGGCCATGGCCGCCGCGTGGATTCTCCGGCATCCGGCGAAGATGCAGGTAATCTGCGGCACCGCCAATGCCCAGCGGCTGGCGGACCTTTGCACAGCCTGCGACGTGGAGCTTTCCCGGGAGGACTGGTACGCCCTGTACCTTGCGGCAGGGAACCGTCTCCCTTAAGAATTTGGACTTAGGAAGCTTTGTGATCTTTAAGCTTACACAATGCGGCTTTTCGATTCTGACCTCCATAAAAAAGAGCGCCTGGACCTGCGTCCGGCGCTCTTTTTTGCCCCCGGCGGCCTAAGAACCTTTCTGGAGAAAGGTTCTTAGGGATCTCCAAAGACTTTTATTGTTTACGCTTTTTTACGGGGAGGATAGATTGTTGACTGGCTTTGGGCATCTTCCTTAGCCGATGGGTTCAAAATCAGCCGCGCCGTGCTTGCACAGGGGGCATACGAAGTCGTCGGGCAGCTGGTCGCCCTCATACACATAGCCGCACACCTTGCAGACCCAACCCTTTTTACCCTCGGTTTCAGGCTTGGGTTTAACATTGTTCTGGTAGTAGGTGTAGGTCATGGTCTCGACGTGAGAGAGCACCCGGGCCTCGGTGACGCTGCAAATGAACATGCCGTGGGTGTCCAGGTCCACGTACTGCTCTACCTTTAGGGACATAAAGGAATTAATGAACTGGGGCAGGAAAGCAATGCCGTTGTCGGCCCGCAGGACCTCCTGTCCGGCAAACTTGTCCGCTGTCCGCCCGCTTTGGAAGCCGAAATTCTGAAAGACAGAGAAGGGGGCGTCCTGGGAGAGGCAGTTGATGTTCATCACGCCGGTCTGCTTGATAACATGGTGGGAGTAATTGTCCTTATTGATGCACACGGCGATGCGGTTGGGGGTGTTGGTCACCTGGGTCACTGTGTTGACGATGAGCCCATTGTCTTTTTTGCCGTCGTTGCTGGTAACCACATACAGGCCGTAGCCGATATTAAAGAGCGCTGTCAGGTCGTTTTTGTTGGCGGTATCGTCCTGCCGGGCCAGATAATCCTGGCACAGCTCGTTGGCCAGGTCCTCCAGCTTCTGGGAGCTCTCGGCATTCAGGGCGGACTTGATGGTCACCACAGGCTCCGCAATGCTCAGTTTCTTAGAATCCGCCAGCATTCCCTTGATGACCTTGGCGGCCATGGGGGCCCAGCTGCCGTTTTCGATAATGGCTACCGTGCGGTTCTGGAAGTTCCGCTCGGTGAGGTGGTTGATAAACTCCCGCATAAAGGGGAATATTCCAGCGTTATAGGTGGTAGTGGCCAGAACCAGCTTGTTGTAACGGAAAGCGTCCTCCACGGCTTCGGCCATGTCGCAGCGGGCCAGGTCGTGAATCTGCACCTTGCCGCAGCCCTTTTGCCGGAGCTTTTCGGCGAACTGCTCTACCGCCCGGCGGGTATTGCCGTAAATGGAGGTGTAAGCAATGACAATGCCGTCGTCTTCCGGGGTGTAGGAAGACCAGAGGTCGTACAGCTTGATGTAGTGGCCCAGGTTTTCTTTTAGTACAGGACCATGAGTGGGACAGATAATCTGAATATCCAGCTCCGCCGCCTTCTTCAAAAGGCTCTGTACCTGCGCGCCATACTTGCCCACAATGCCAATGTAATACCGGCGGGCTTCGCAATCCCATTTCTCCTCCACGTCCAAAGCGCCGAATTTGCCAAAGCCGTCGGCGGAGAACAGCACCTTGTCCGTGGTATCATAGGTTACAATGACTTCCGGCCAGTGGACCATGGGCGCGGCCACAAAGGCAAACGTATGCTGGCCGGTGCAGAGAGTGTCGCCCTCTTTTACCACAATCCGGCGGCCCTCAAAATCATCGCCAAAAAAGTTGCCCATCATGGTAAAAGCCTTTTCGCTGGAAACGATGACAGCTTCGGGATACATCTGGGCGAAATTGGCGATATTGGCGGAATGGTCCGGCTCCATATGCTGAATAATCAGGTAGTCGGGCTTCCGGCCGTTTAAAGCGGCT
>CANONE010000174.1 GCA_947567585.1 uncultured Clostridia bacterium
ACGGCGCAGCCCAGGGTATAGGCCCAGCCGGCGTTCTCAAAAGCGATGGGCTGTACGCCCTTTACAATGTCATAGGGATCGAAGCCCTTGGACTGACAGAGCTCCCTTGCCTCCTCGAGACTGCCCAGGCCATACTCGGCGAGGCACTTCTCGATTTTGGGCATTCTTCTTTCCTTGCCTTCAAACATAACTGCCATTTAGTTGTCCTCCTAATGATAGTATGGTCTCGCGATTACTCTTCTCTGGGGTCTATGTACTTGGCCGCGCCGTCGAACCGGCCGTACTGGCCAATGTTGTTCTTATACGCTTCATCGGGGCTTACGCCGTGGCGGATATCCTCCAGCATCTTACCCAGACGCACGAACTGGTAGCCGATAACCTCGCCCTCTTCGTCCAGAGCCATCTTAATGACATAGCCCTCGGCCATCTCCATGTAGCGGACGCCCTTGGCTCCGGTGGAGAACATGGTGCCTACCTGAGAGCGCAGGCCCTTGCCCAGGTCCTCCAGGCCCGCGCCGATGGGCAGGCCGTCCTCAGAAAAGGCGGTCTGGCTGCGGCCATAGGCCAGCTGCTTGAAAATCTCCCGCATGGCTACGTTGATGGCGTCGCACACCAGGTCGGTATTAAGGCACTCCAAAAGGGTCTTGCCGGGAAGGATTTCAGCGGCCATAGCGGCGGAGTGGGTCATGCCGGAGCAGCCCAGGGTCTCCACCAGAGCCTCCTGCACAATACCCTCTTTTACGTTCAGGGTCAGTTTGCAGGCGCCCTGCTGGGGAGCGCACCAGCCAATGCCGTGGGAAAGGCCGGAGATGTCCTTAATCTCGTAAGCCTTCACCCACCGGCCCTCTTCAGGGATAGGCGCCGGGCCATGGTGGGGGCCCTTCTTCACCGTACACATATTTTCCACTTCATGGGAATAGTTCATATTGGTACTCCTTTCGATTTCATAGTGTTTATGAGTGGTCTGCCGCTCAAGCCGGTCTGCCGCTCAAAATACCAATCTGTAGATATTATAATAGAAAACCTACAAAGATTCAAGAGCTTCTTCCAGACTTTTGCGGTTTTTTCCATGTAAATCTATGCGCCACGACAAAAATCCCCGCCGGGATTGAGCAGCTGCGGCAAAGCTTACTACAATAAGCAACTCCGGGGAAGCCTCCGAAGCCCCGCAATAAAAACTGCGCGTAAAAAAGACACGGGCCGGCCGGCTCGTGCCTTTTGCTGTTATGCGGACTATGTCCAGCTTGCTGTCCGTGTCAGACAGCAAGCTGGCAAGGCCGGATTTTTCAATATCGTTAAATCATAAATCTGTAGTAATTAGCTCCTCCCCTCAATCCGGATATACCGCCAGCCAAGATTCGCTTTGCAGGCTTCCCACGCCTTCCACCATACGCGCCCCTTGGATTCCCAGATTGGCGTACACCTCTGTGCCGTCGGCGAAAACGGTTTTCTGAAGGATGCCGTCCTGGGAGAGGAAAGAGAATTCCGTCATTTCCTGCATGCCTATCCGGGCGTGGTGCCGCGCCACAGGCAGCGCCAACTCCAGGGCGAACTGAGTCTCCGCATCCTCAAAGCGGCTTTGGTACAGGAAGGTCTTGGCTCCGTCCCCCTGCCAGCCATACATGGCGCCAAAGGGAAACACATCGGGAACGCATCCGTACAAAGCGTCCATCGAAGCCATCAGCCGGGGCCGGCCGCCGCCATACTGATATTTGCCGGAGACGTCCCGGTCAAAGTAGCGGGCGTTATAGTTATGGGGCTCCCACCAGGTGTGCATAATGCTGTCGTGATAAACCAACCCCGTAAGGGGAACCGGCCAGAAGGGCCAGGGACCGAACTGCGGCCAAGCTTTCACAGAACCCATATCATATTCCAAAGAGTAGGCGTCGTTGAAATTTTCAGAGCTTACAAATTTCTGCCCATCTTTGCCCCGCCCCGCCAGCAGCAGTTTTCTGATAAACGCCCGGTCCTCTGTTTTTGAAAGAGGGCGGCCAGGGTGTTCGGGATGATTCTTGGCATGGCATTCCTTATTGGTGGCGCAGGCGACCACGTCAAAGTGGTCCCAGGTCATATCTGCAAAGGCGTCCTGGTTCTGCCGCCTCAAAAATGGCTCCATCTGAGCGGTGCAGCAGGCATACCAAGCGGAATCATCGATCTGCCAGCTCAGCTGCCGCTTTCCGTCTCTTGTGTAACGGAACCGGCCGCCCATATCATCCGTGCCATCGTCCAGCCCCTCGTTGATCCATGTCCAGGGGGCCACGTCATAGCCCAGGGCCTTTATTCTCGCCACACAATCCTGGTCCAGGCAGATGGGCTTGTATCCGCCCATCAAAAAGTCTTGGCTGTATGTGTTGAAACGCATCGGGTAAAGCAGCGCTTTATCAAACCCATACGCTTTCAGTTTTTGGCATTCCGCCGCATAGTCCAAATCGTCCTGGCAGTAACCGACAAAGCACATAATACTGCCAAAAAGGCGGCCCAGACCCGGGCGCTCTTTCATTTTTTCCCGCCAGCTGATAAACCGTCCTTTTTCCTGCACATAGGCCCGGTAGCGCTTTGCCGCGGCGGTAATGGAAGCGTCCGTAGGGTAGAGGCGAAGCTTTCTCTCATACCGCATACTCCCTAAGGATTCCACCTGTAGATTGGCCGCCCACATTCGCCCGGCGGCGTCTTTACCCGCCCACCAAAGGCAGTCGTCCGCCGTCTCCGCCACTGTGAGGAGAGCGCCCCGCCGGCCCACCGCGCCAAACATAGGCATGACAAAGCCAGTATGCGCGGCCTCGCCAAAACGGGATTCCCAGGTCTCTCCCCTGCCGTCCCACCACATACCCTGCATGATGGGCAGGATATATCCGGCATTTCCTTCCTTCGGCCGGAAGGATCCCGGGAAGGACACCGCCCCCAGCGCCTTATCCTCTATAACCGGCAGGGTAAGTTCCACATACTCTCCTTGCAGGGCGATTCGAAAGGTATAGCGTACCGAACCCGCCTCTACCAAAACCCGCAGCGCTTCTCCGTCCTTTTTTGCGCCGGTCATTTTGCTCCGGTTAAGGGGGGCTTCCATTCCATATTGCCCATCCGGGCCGGCATATACCAGGGTCTCCTCGTCCAGGCTCCAAGTCTCTCCCCGGCGCTTGTCCTCCACGGCCAGCCCCTGGCCATTCTCGTTCACATGCACCGCAATCTTTTCATTCTCTAAGCAAAGCATCTGCTCTTTCATTCCTTTCCAACCGGTCATTTCTTCGCCGTCTCAGCCCTTAATGGCTCCTATCAGCAGCCCCTTGGCAAAATATTTCTGCACAAAGGGATATACCATGGCAATGGGCAATACCGTGATCATGGTGACAGCCATTTTTAACCCCAGCGGCAGAATGGTCCGGCCCATCTCTGTCTTGGCCTGGGCCAGGCTTTCGGCGCTGGAAAGCATCTGATACAGATAGTATTGAAGGGTAAACAGCTCTGGGTTCATATTATTGTAAAACTGTGTGTCTACAAAGTCGTTCCAGTGCCCCACCGCGCTAAAGAGGAATACCGCCGCGATAATGGGCGTGCATGTGGGGAAAATCACTCTCCAAAAGATAATCAGGTCATTGGCCCCATCTATACGGGCAGCGTCCTCCAGGCTTTTGGGGATGCTTTCAATGTA
>CANONE010000175.1 GCA_947567585.1 uncultured Clostridia bacterium
TAAACTCGGCGACTCCTTATAAAGTTAAATCAAGTGACTTAAATGGTGGAGATATCGGTGAAAAAGCGCTTCTTTCGAGATGAATATTGGGATACCTTGGGAATTAGGCATTATGACAACCCTGAGGATACCGTTGACGATGTCTTTGACACCGTGATGTGGTGCTTACAAGAGTTTGGAGGAAGGGGAGGTAAAAATGTATCAGCTTAACGAAAAGCTTAGTAAGCTGAACGCCTATCAGCCTGTAGACGCTGTAAACTGTGTGCGTTTGGACGCCAACGAGAGCTTTCTGCCGCTGCCCAAGGAGTGGGTCCGGGCTGGGCAGAATGCAATGGAGAGCTTGCAGGGAAATCGGTATCCAGATCCAGGGGCGGGGGCCTTGTGCCGGGCGTTCGCCAGCTATTATGAGGTAGAATCGGAGCATGTTGTGGCGGGAAATGGTTCGGACGAGCTGATATCCGTTATCTTTCAGGGGTTCTTAATGAAAGGAGAGGCATTCGCCACCATTGAACCGGATTTTTCCATGTATGCCCAAGCTGGAGCATTGGCAGAGGGCCGGCAAATTCGTATAGAGAAAAAGGATTATCAGGTGGACATAGAACAGGTAGTTTCCATCTGCCGGAGAGAACAAGTCAAATTGTTGATCTTTAGTAACCCTTGTAATCCTACGTCGATTGTTCTGGACAGGGAAAGCGTCCGGCGGCTGGTACGTTCCGTGGAAGCCTTGGTGGTGCTTGACGAGGCTTATATGGACTTCTCTCAGGAGAGCCTTTTAGGAGAGGTTTGTGAATATGACAACCTGATTATTTTGCGTACCTGTTCCAAAGCAATGGGGATGGCCGCTTTGCGGCTGGGTTTCGCTGTTGCGAACCCAATGCTGGCAGGAGCGCTGCGGGCGGCAAAGTCTCCCTATAATGTAAACGCGCTTTCCCAAGCCTTGGGGACAGTGGCCATGGAAGACCAGGGGACGCTTCGGTCCGCGAAAAAGCAAGTGCTGGAATCAAAAGCAATCCTTTTGTCAGGTCTTCAGAGAATTTCTCAGGAGATGCCGGGGCGCTTTACTTTATTGCCTAGCGGAACGAACTTTGCGGCTCTCGTAATAGACAATGCAAAGCTCATTCAGGAAAACCTGCTAAAGCGCGGCGTTGCGGTACGGTATGCAGGAGGGCTGCTGCGGGTAAGCTGCGGATATCCAGAAGAGAACCAGCGCTTTTTGCAGACCTTTAAAACCATTTTGGAGGAACTAGCATGAGCAGAACCGGGACAATCCACAGAAAAACCAAAGAAACGGATATTCGGCTTAGCTTAGACTTAGACGGCGGAGAAAGGGAATTGGAAACGGGGATCGGCTTTTTTGACCACATGCTGACAGCTCTGGCGGTCCATGGAGGCTTAGGGCTTAAAATAAGTGTTAAGGGCGATTTGCAGGTGGATTGTCATCACACTGTGGAGGATGTGGGAATTGTTCTGGGTAAAGCCCTGGAAGAAGCGCTAGGGGATAAAGCGGGTATTCGCCGGTATGGCAGCGCGTTTATCCCTATGGACGAAGCCTTGGCCTTTTGCGCCATTGATGTCAGCGGCCGCGCCTTTTTCGTGTTTGACGGGGACTTCCCGCAGGAGCGGGTAGGCGCGTTTGATACATGCATGACAGAAGAATTCTTCCGGGCACTGGCCATGAACGCGGGGATCACCTTACATATACGGTGTGAATACGGCAAGAACAGCCATCATATGATCGAAGCCCAATTTAAGGCTTTCGCCCATGCGTTGAGAGCCGCTGTAAGTCCCCGGGGCGACGGGGTTCTGTCCTCCAAAGGAATCATATAGAAATTGAGGAAGGTAGTAACATGAAATATGAGAATATAGCGATTGCCATGGACCTGCTGGGATGTCCTAACCGGTGCCGCCACTGCTTTATGGGCTGGCGGCCCAATCCGCATCTGGCAGAGGCGGATTTGCGCTTTGCCGCAGAGGCTTTCCGGCCCTTTGCCGAAACGCTTACTGTCTACGACTGGAACCGGGAGCCGGACTTTGGAGACGATTACAAGGAAAAGTGGGCACTTTGCAAAGAGCTTTCCTCGCCGGAGGCACAGCCGGAGCACTATGAACTGGCCAGCGTTTGGCGGCTGGCCAGAGATCCTGCCTATGCCCCCTGGCTTAAGTCTTTGGGTCTGCGGTACGTGCAGCTGACCTTATTCGGCGGAGAGGCGACGACCGATTATTTCACCGGCCGCAAAGGCGCCTACCGGGACATATTGAAGGCGATCGATGTGCTGCTGGAAAACGGAATAGCCCCCCGCCTGCAGGCGTTTGTCAACAAAAAGACGGTGGGGGAGCTGCCCGAAGTTGCCGCGCTGATTGACAGACTGGACCTTGAGAGGCGCTGTGAGGCCATCGGCATTCCCTTTGCGTGTTTTGTTCACCAGGGGTCCTGTGATGGCGAAGCCGGGAGCCTTTACCCCATCTGGGTAACCAGCGGCGACCTGGAAAAAATACCCGAAAAGCTGAAGCAATACACATTGAAACACTTTCATAAACCGAGCCTTCAGGATGTGTTTGGCCGGGAAGAAAGAGAGTTGTACAGGGAACTTATAATGGATAAAACCACTGAGAGCTTAGGAGCGGCCGCGCCGGCAACGCTGTACGTGGACGGAGAATTTTATGTTACCCCCAATATCGGCGTACCGGCAAAGCATTGGCGTCTGGGCAACCTGAAAACCAATGGTGCGGAGACCATTTTACGGCGGTTAGCGTCTGATAAGAGCCCCGCTCAGCATGTGCGCGCCACTATATCGCTGCGCGAGCTGGTAAAGGAAGGCGGAGACCCCGAAAGCTTCCGGTTATTTGGCCGGGACGACTATATTGAGTACTTGTTGGACCGGTACTGCCGGGCCCCGGTTAGGAGGAGTTATACATGATCGTTTTACCAGCCATTGACCTGCATGAGGGAAAATGCGTCCGGCTGTTTCGAGGCGACTATACAACCGTCCAAGTAGTGGCCGGAGACCCGGTAGAAACTGCCGGAAGTTTTCAGGCCCAGGGAGCCCGCTGGATGCATATGGTGGATCTGGATGGAGCGAAGCAGGGCGCGCCTGTCAATATGGAGCAAATCCTGCGTACCGTGCAGGCTGTGGATATGAAGGTGGAGGTTGGCGGCGGTATCCGTAATATGAATACGGTAGCCAACTACTTGGAGCATGGCGCCGCCCGTGTGATATTGGGTTCGGCGGCGCTGGAAAACCCTGGATTTGTTCAGGAGGCGGTGAGGGAATACGGCAGGAAAATAGCCGTAGGTATTGACGCGTTAGGGGGAATGGCAGCGGCGCAAGGCTGGACGCAGACCAGCGACATGAACTATATTGATTTAGCCCGGCGGGTAGAAGACATGGGCGTTCAGTATATTATCTGCACAGATATCAACCAAGACGGTACTCAGAATGGCCCCAACCTGGAAATGCTGGATAAGCTGAACCGGACGGTGAGCTGTAACATTATTGCCAGCGGCGGCATGGGCAGCCTTTTGGATTTGGTAAATCTATATGATCTGGGCCTATATG
>CANONE010000176.1 GCA_947567585.1 uncultured Clostridia bacterium
TGTTCCCTGGCAGGGATGTAAGCATACGTATTGTACCAAATAGAAACTTGCTGATCTCTTTCTACACCGGAAGCAGCGTCAGAAGCCTCGCCTGCCGTATCAGGTTGGACATCCTCTACCGGCAAATCCCAGCCAGGGAACACATCGCTAAATTTGGGCACAATGTCGATGGTCCTCGCAAGAGGATTGGCGTTCATGAAGATGACGTCATCCGCTCTCCAGCTGCGGGTGTAGATAACAGCCTTGCGGGCCTCCAGGATCTGCCCCCGGAACATGGGGTCTGCCTGGTCTATGTCCAGATAGGCCAGGTCATAGATTTCCTGGGGGAGATCAACGCTCTGGGGGGCGGTCTGCGGGTCCTCGGAGATGTCGGTGTAGCCCGCCTCCAAATAGGTCTGGCGGATCAGCTCCACCTTCTCATCGGTGGTGAGCCCTTCCGGCAGATCCATGTCTTCCATCGGCCCCGCACCGGCTGCGGCGGCGGAAATACTCAGCGCGGCGGTTATGGCCAGGACGAAAAGAATTGCGAATAGTTTTTTCATGGGTTTTAACCTCCTGATTTTTTTTGACAGCAGCCCAACAGTATTTATCCCCCCTTTCGGATTGTTCTGCTGTTAACCATATTATACCACCAATTTTTTCTGGATAATTCTTTCAAAGAAATATATGGATTTTTCTGGTTAAAACACAAAAAGGGCTGGGATGTACTCCCAGCCCTTCCACATATGGTACTATTCCGTTATGGTAAATGTGCCTGTCGCGTGAGAATGCCCGCCCTCCTCCAGGAAGAGGGTAAAGTCTCCAGGCTCCATGACAAAGCGCATGTCCGGGTCCCACAGAGAAAGCTCTTCCGCGCCTAGGGACAGAACGCAGTCCTTTTGCTCTCCGGCTTTGAGATACACCTTACAAAAGGCTTTCAGCTCCCGGACGCGGCGCACGGTGCTGGCCTGCACGTCATGAATGAAAAGCTGGGGCGTGGCGTAGGCGTCCATGCCGCCGTCGTTTTCTATGGCAAAGCGGACTTCCGCCCGGCCTCCGGCTTGCAGTTCCTTAAGGGACATTTGACCGGGGAAGCTCACATTGCTGGTGGTAAAGTGGGTGTAGGACAGGCCCCAGCCAAAGGGATACAGGGCGGCGTCCGCCAGGTCGCAGTAGCGCATAGGCCGGTAGGAGGATTTATGGTTATAAGAACAGGGCAGTTGCCCCACGCTGCGGGGGAGAGAGGCGGGAAGCCTTCCAGAAGGGGAGAAGCGGCCCAGCAGCAGCTCAGCCAGGGCTTGTCCGCCCCAAGGACCGGGGTAGAAGGAGTACACCACGGCCTGGGCGCGCTGGCACAGTTCCGGCAGGGCATAGGGCCGTCCGGCGATTACCACGGCCGCCACCGGTTTTCCAGTTTCAAAGACTGCCCTGCAAAGCTCTTCCTGACAGCCGGGAAGCCTCAGGGTAGAACAGTCAATGCCTTCCCCGCAGTCCATCTGCACGGGGCCGTCTGTTTCCGCCGCGCCGTTGACGTCGAACCGGGCTCCGGCAAAACGGCTGGAAGAGCCGCCCACCGCCAGGATGACCAGGTCGCTTTCCTGAGCCAGGGCTACCGCCTCTGGAATT
This sequence comes from uncultured Clostridia bacterium, assembly GCA_947567585.1. Taxonomy (GTDB): domain Bacteria; phylum Bacillota; class Clostridia; order Oscillospirales; family Acutalibacteraceae; genus Acutalibacter. The sequence goes on from CANONE010000176.1 coordinate 1,606, forward strand.
CCCGAGCCGTCTTGACCGCAGACTTCACAACCGGGGGCATATCTCACAGCCGCATGGCCTAGAAGCTGCCGCAATCCCCCCAGCAGCGTGACGCCTTCTCCCTCCCGCTGAGCGGAGGTGTAGTCTCCCAGCTGGTTGTAAAGATTGTCCGCGTTGGGCCCGATGACGGCAATTCTTTTGCCGCCGCTCTCCGATAAGGGGAGAAGTCCCTGGTTTTTCAGCAGAACCGCCCCCTGCCGGGCCATTTCCAGACTTTGGGGATAGTCTTTCGCCGGGAAAGCCATGGGCGGGGTCTCTTCCAGATAAGGCTGTTCAAAGAGCCCTTGACGGAACTTTTCCTCCAATACCCGCAAAGCGGCGCGGTCTACCTCCTTTTCCGAAACCAGTCCTTGGGCCACGGCCTCCTCCAGGTGGGAAAAAGCCTGGTCCCACAGACTGATATCCACCCCGGCTTTCAGGGCCATTGCGCCGGAGGCTGTGGAAGAGCCCGTCAGATTGTCCAGCCGGTCGATGGCCGTACCGTCCGCCATGACAGCCCCCTGGAAACCCAGATCGCCCCGCAGAATGTCTTGCAGTAGCGTCTGGTTGGCGTGGCAGTATATACCGTCAATCTCATTGTAGGCCGCCATAACCCCGGCCACATTTTCCTGGCAGCAGGCTTTCATGACCGGCAGGTGAATTTCCCGCAGCTCCCGGGGGCCAATCCGGGCCGCGCTGGCATTGACGCCCCCGGTGCCCTCTCCTTGGGCGCAAAAGTGTTTAGCCACCACAGAGACTCCCTGGCCCTGACAGGCGGCCACCGCTTCCCGGGCCAGACTGGCGGCGAGATAGGGGTCTTCCGAATAGCACTCCTCGCTGCGGCCCCAGCGGGGGTCCCGGAGAATGTCCAGCATGGAGATCAGCGCGTAATGCACGCCCAAATCCTTTAGCTGCTTGCCGCAGACGCTGAAGGCTTCCCGGACGAGATCCGGGTTCCAGGTAGCCCCGGCCCCCAGGTTGACCGGCAGCAGATACCCGCCCAATGCCTGGTGTCCATGGGGGCATTCGGTGCTCATCAAGGCGGGGATGCCAAAGCGGGAATGCTCGATTACGTATTTCTGCGCCAGGTTGTAGGCGCGCTTCATCATAATGCCGTGCAGGCCGTTGGAGTAGTCCCGGCCGGACCAGGGGTCGGCCCGGTACAGGCCGTACAGAACCCCCAATCCGCCAAATTTTTCCACTTCCTCTTTGAATTCCTTTGAGAGAGTGATGGATTCACCTTCCCGCTCATAGGCTGAGAAGCCATGCAGCCGCTGGTTGATCTGTCCAACCTTTTCCCGCAGGGTCAGCTGCGCCAGTAAATCCTCCGCCCGCTCTCTGGGACTCTTTGTCTTGTCTTGAAACAGCATATTTTGCCTCCTTTGTGGGCTTGTTTACACCCGCCGTCTTGGAAAAGGGCGAGGATCTCCAGGCGCTTGACGAAGTCAACGCGCGGGGACCGGCGGACCTGTAAGCCCAAATTGATTTTATTTTCGAGCAGCTAGATGCTGCCATATGGATGCAGGCTGGCTTTATCAGCCCCCTTTCAGGCGTTTTATTGGCTGTGCTTTCTATTATAATAGGATAGGCATGGATGTTTTCTCAATCATACCCCTTGACCGGTTAAGCCCGAAGACCTACCCGGAGGCTCCGGAATTTTTCGCGTTGCCGCGATAGGCGGTGGGGGTCATGCCGAAGGTGTTTTTAAAGACGGTAGTGAAATAGGTGGCGTTAGAGAATCCTACCTCCATCGATATTTCGCTGACGGTTTTGTTGGTTTCCAGAAGAGCCAGTTTGGACTGCTCCAACCGGTAGCCCGTGACAAAGGCGGAGTATGAGACGCCTTTTACGGATTTAAAGATCTTGCCCAAATTTGGGCTTTCCGCCACCTATTTGGGCAAGATCTTTAAATCCGTAAAAGGC
>CANONE010000177.1 GCA_947567585.1 uncultured Clostridia bacterium
GGGCTGGATGCTGCTCTCCCCGGTGATAATCTGTAGATCGCAAAGACACTCTTCACTGGCTCCGGCGCAGTCAATGACTTGGCTAAAGTCAATGGAAGCGGAAAGCTTTTCTACCGCGGCGCTGTCCACCGCGGACGTGTATAGAAAAGATACTTCCGCAGAGCCGTTTACCGTCAGCCGGTCTTCAGAAAGGCGGCTCTCAATTACTCTGCAGGAGATATCCCGCCGGAGAATGGACTCAATGGGCGGCTTTCCATTTTTTACCGGCAGCGCGTCCTCAATGGTAAACTGGTGGCAGACGGCATTCACCGCCTGGTGAGCTTGGAAGGTCTCTCCCCGCTTTTCTATGGTCTCGTCTTCCAGGCTGCACGTAATCCGTTCTTTCTTTTGTACCACCGCCAGCACTTGCAGGCTAACCGCCGCGTGCAGGTCTACCCGGCGGGCGCTAACCGCCCGGCAGGTCATGTGGGCCATAGAAGCCTGCACCCGGGCCACTGCTTTTTCCTCGGCGGCTTTCAGCTTAATGGAAGCTGAAAAATCCTTTGTGAATTCGCAGCAGCGTACTGAATCCCCTTTGCCGTCCAGATACAGCACCCGGATATCGCACACGCCGTCGCAAGTCAAGGTGTCCCCGGTGATGATATACGACGATACCTCCGGTACCGCCCGGCATTTTAGAATTTTCTGGATGTCCGGGCAATAGTCTGGCAAATTGTATTCGGTATCTATCGGCGTCTCATAATGCCCGTCAAATACCGGGTCGAAATATTCGTAGGGCGCGGTCTTAATTTGGGCCTGCATACAGCATCCTCTCCTTTGCCTTTCTTACTCATGCTACTCCATATGTATGCTCTGTCCAAAAGAATATACCCAAAAATAGAAAAAGCCCTCCGGCCGGAGAGGTTCTCACAGCCAGAGAGCTTGACGGCAGCAGCCGGGGAATAGCGCGGATTCTCCCGAAAGCTGGAGCGCCGTCTTTTAAGTACGGGTTTAGATGTCTTCCACCTTGCGGATGCCATAGAGCTTTCTCAGGAAAAATCCCCAAAAGCCTTTGCGCTTTTCCACTATCACTACTTTCATGCCATTACCTCCGTCATGCCTTTAATAGCGAGACGCCCAGGGCCACCATAATTACCGCCGCAATGAACAGCGTAAAGCCCATAGGGCAAAAGCAGGAAAGGCTCATTCCCAAGCCAAAGCATACCGTACACATATACCGGCAACGCCGGTCTTTCATACAAGTGCAGTTCCACCGGTGCTTCGACATGGTATTGCGCCCCCTGCTGTTTTCTCGTTATTCCAGTATATACAGCCGGAGAAATTGTGTTACTGTCCCACCACCACCAGGGCGCTGCCCGCATGGACCCGCACCTCGGCGGGGTCGCCCACCACTTGGTTACTGACGCCCATAGGAAAGCCGCCGCAGGTTAGCTGCGCCCGGTTTAAGGGATACTTTAAGCCTGAATAGCTGACGGTACACAGGGAGCCGTTATAGGGGAACACGGAAACTTCCGCGCCCTTCATGCCTGTCATCTTCAGCTTTTCATCGTGGAGAAGGAAAATTTTTGTGGCCCGGTCCGCTATGATACCGTGTCCGCCGTGCTCCCGGATGTACTGCAGTACTTCTAAATTGGCCAGCGTATGGTCAAAACGCCTGCCGCCCAGGCAGCCCAGCAGCAAAAAGCTGCGAAAGCCCAGGCCAAATCCCCGCATCACCGCATACATGGTATCCGTCACATCTTTTTCCGCTGGCAGAGCTTGAACCTTCAGCCCTTTTGCCGGCGGTTCCTTAGCGGAGTCAAAATCTCCTACGATCAGGTCGGGCTTTACCCCTGCCTTCAGCGCCGTCTCATAGCCTCCGTCAGCGCAGATTACATAGTAATGCCTCGGGTCAAATTCTTTAAACAGCCGGCCGCTGTCAATCGGGGCCGCGCCAATAATCATACACGCTTGCTTTTCTGCTGCCATTGTTTAACATCCTTTATCTCTTGATACATGGCTACGTAGCTTTCCAGGCGGGAACGGGCAATCTTTCCCTCCCGGACTGCGGAAAGCACGGCGCAGCCCTTTTCACATGTGTGGGAACAGGATTTGAATTGACAGGAGCCTGTATACGCCCCGAATTCCCTGAACCCTTCCGCTATTCTTTCCCGGTCCGTCAAACTGTACCGCTCCATATCAAAGGTGGAGAAGCCAGGGGTGTCCGCCACATAGCCTCCGTCCTCCAGTTTGAAAAATTCCACCTGCCGGGTAGTATGCCGCCCCCGGCCCAGCTTTTGGCTGATTTCCCCTGTTGGCAGAGAGAGCCATGGGAAAACCCCGTTTAGCAAAGTGGACTTCCCCACGCCTGAATTCCCTATAAACGCCGAAACCTTCCCCTCCGCCAGCCGCTGAACCGCTTCCAGACCCTGCCTCTGTTTCGCGCAAGCTATGCGGCACTCTATGCCGGCGGAGCTGTACACTTCCCAAAGCCTGTCGGCAGGAGCTAAATCGCCTTTTGTGAAAATCACAACAGGCTCTATGCCGTTTAGCTCGGCAGCCGCAACGGCCTTGTCAATCAGCAGCGTATTCGCAGTCGGCTCCACCACCGAGGCCACAATGAACAGCCGGTCTAGGTTCGATACCTGCGGCCGGGGCAGGTAGTTTTTCCGAGGGAGAATAGCCGTCAGCGCCCCGGTCCCCCCTGCCTGCGGCTGAATCTCCACCCGGTCACCAGCGCAGGGAGAGGCCCCCTCCCTGCGAAAGCGCCCTCTGGCCCGGCAGGTGTACAGTCCATCCTCCGTTTCCACCGTATAGAACCCGCCTAAGCAGGTCCTCACAAAACCCTCCAAGCTCATCCGGTTAGTCTCCGGAAGGCTGGATGTTCCCGGTTCCTTCTCCCCCCGTGTACTCGCTGCTGTCCCCAGGGTCGTCCCCTCCGCCGCTGGCACTGTTGTCCGGCGAAGAGGTTGTCGGCGGAGTAAACTCCCAGGAATCCGTCATAGTAGCCTGCTGGGTGTCAAAGTCAAAGGTAAACTGCATATAGTCCTGGTCGTTCAATCGGACCACCACGGTATCCTTTCCGGAAGTGCCGGAGAAGGACAGCGCGTAGCTGCTGGCATAGGCTGGGTTTACCGTGTTTTCTTCTACTACGGTGCCATTGCGGTAGACCTTTAGGCTTAGGTCCGCATTCACAGAGGTGGGAAGCGCCACGCTGGTCTCAATGGTCTTGGTGGAGCCCTTTCCGGAACTGACCACGATGTCTACGGTGGCTCCTTCGGAAATCTCCGAACCCGGGGTGGGGTTGGTACTGATAACCCGATCCTTTTCCAGGGTGCTGCTGTCATCCCGAATGACTGTACCGATCTTCAGCTTGGCCTCTTCCAGCAAAGCGGTTGCCTCATGAAGGGTCTGCCCCTCCAGATTGTTGGGCACCTTTACCTTTTTGGTGGCTGGCC
>CANONE010000178.1 GCA_947567585.1 uncultured Clostridia bacterium
GCTTTATCCCCATGAGCGACATGGTTTACCAAGCGCTGAGGGATACTATCGAAAGCCGTAAACTCCAGAGGGTAGAGCAGATGATTGACGGTTGTGCCGGGTTCCTATTCCTTGATAAGGACGGCAAACCTAAAGTAGCCCTACACCTGGAGCACGCTCTTAAACGGATGGTTGACAAGTATAACGCCAGCCATAATATCCTGCTCCCGCCGATTACACTCCATGTCCTCCGTCACACCTTCTGTACAGAAATGGCAAACGCCGGTATGAATGTTAAGAGCCTTCAGTACCTGATGGGCCATTCGGACGTGAACACCACCCTGAACATCTATACACACTCCAGTTCTGAGGCGGCAGCGCACGCCTTTGGCAAGGTAAGTTTTGCGCCGGATAAGGGTGCGGAACCGGTGGATGCCTGACACCAAAGTTGACACCAATTTGACACCAAAAGCCCCTAAAAATATGGAGATTTGCGAAGATTTTCGTAAGCGGGCCAGGATCCGCCGAAAGAGAAAAACCGCGAAAAACCCAGCAATAGAGCCAAAAAGAGACTTATAAAGAATCGAGGCGACCCCATGAAAATATTGTTCGTCTGTACCGGCAACACCTGCCGCAGCCCCATGGCGGAGGGATTGTTCCGCCGGATTGTATCCCAGCGGGAAGCGGCGGAGACAATCCAGTGCGCCAGCGCGGGGCTCTCCGCTGTGGCGGGGGAGCCTCCCGCTGAGAACGCTGTTCTGGCCTGCCGGGAGCTGGATGTGGATATTTCCTCCCATCGGGCCAGAAGGCTTACCTCTGATGATTTGGACCAGTGGGACGTGTTTTTTGTCATGACCAACACCCACGGCTACATTTTAGAGCAGGCCGGGGCTCTGCCCCAAAAAATTTATGTACCCCGCCAAATTCCAGACCCCTTTGGCGGGAGCTTAGCGGTATATCAAGCCTGCCGGGACCAGCTTTGCGCCCAGCTGGAAATTTTTTGGAACACTGCGGTGGCGCCAGCTTTGGAGCGGGGGTGACGAGGGTGGAAATTGTTTCTATGGCGCAGGCGCACTTAGACGCCATTGCCAGCCTGGAGGCCCGCTGTTTCTCTCAGCCCTGGAGCCGGGCGGGCTTTGCCGAGGAGCTTCAGAATTCCAACGCCCTCTTTCTAGCCGCCCAGGAGGATGGAGCTCTGTTGGGCTACGCGGGGATGCAATTCGCGGCGGGGGAATATTATGTTTGCAATATTGCCGTGGATCCCGCCTGCCGCCGCCGGGGGATCGGGGAAGCGCTGCTTTCCGCCCTGGTACAGGCCGCCGTCCAGAGAGGAGGGCGCTTTATTTCCCTGGAAGTCCGCCCCTCCAATCAGGCGGCCCTGGGGCTCTACCGGAAGCTGGGTTTTTCTGTGGCTGGACGGCGCAAGGATTTTTACGCCCGGCCCCGAGAAGACGCGCTGATTCTTACTCTATATTTGAAGGGGGGCGATTCCTTTGCTGATTCTCGGCATTGAAACTTCCTGTGATGAGACTGCCGCCGCCATTGTAGAGGACGGCCGCCGGGTGCTTTCCAATGTAGTGGCCAGCCAGATTGAAGAACACAAAATATATGGCGGGGTGGTGCCGGAGATTGCTTCCCGCCGCCACAGCGAGGCCATTTCCGCCGTAACGGAGGAAGCCCTCCGGCAGGCCGGGGCCTCTCTTTCGAACCTTTCGGCCATAGCCGTTACCTGCGCGCCGGGGCTCATCGGCGCTCTGCTGGTGGGGGTAAACTTTGCCAAGGGCCTGGCTCTTTCCACCAGGCTGCCCTTAGTGCCCGTCCACCATCTCCGAGGGCATATTGCCGCCAATTACCTGAGCCACCCAAAGCTGGAACCGCCCTTTTTATGCCTGGTGGTATCCGGCGGGCACTCCCATATTGTCCAGGTGGAGGGCTATACCCAGCTAAGAGTGCTGGCCCGTACCCGGGACGACGCCGCGGGGGAAGCCTTTGACAAGGCGGCCCGGGCCATGGGCATCCCCTATCCCGGCGGGGTGGAGCTGGACAAAATTGCGGAAACCGGAAACCCTGACGCTTACCAGTTGCCTCGCCCCCGGGTAGAAGGGGCTCCGCTGGACTTCAGCTTTTCGGGCCTAAAAACCGCCGCTTTAAATATCTTAAACCACGCCGCGCAAAAGGGAGAAACTGTGTCTGTCCCGGACCTATGCGCCTCCTACCGGAAAGCGGTGGTGGGCTGCCTAACGGACAGCTTCCGGAATGCGGCGGTGGAATCCCGGAGCAGGAAACTGGCCGCCGCCGGCGGCGTTTCCGCCAACCGTCTGCTGCGCCGGGAGCTGGAAAGCCTCAGCCAAAATCTGGAGGCCCGGCTCTATTTACCGGAGCTCTCCCTATGCGGCGACAACGCTGCCATGATTGCCGCTCAGGGCTTCTACGAACTCCAATCCGGCTCCCGCGCCACCATGAACCTCAACGCCAGCCCCCAAAAAGAAATCAGCGACAACAACTGGGAATAAAAGAATAGAAGGAATAACGAAAGCCCGCGGCTTCGCCCACCCAGCCTGCGGTACAAACCAAAATACATTCGGATTAAAGTTTTCACCTTCTTTCAGAAGGTGGCAGGGCCGTAGGGACAGCGTCCCTACGGCCTAAAAGGAGGCACATACCATGAAAGTTACCTTTATCATCCACAGTTCCTTTTTTGTTGAGATGGAGTCCTGCGCGCTGCTTTTTGATTATTATCAGGGCCCTGTGCCAGAGACTGCTAAACCCCTCTATGTCTTTGCCAGCCACTGCCACCCGGACCATTTTTCCCCCGCTGTTTTTGAGCTGGCCCAGCGTTTCCCACGGGTCCATTTTATCCTCTCGGACGATATCTGGGAATCCCGGGTGCCGGAGGAGCTGAGATCCTCCACCATTTTTGCCGCGCCCCGCAAGGCTTATCAGGTAGACGGCTTGAAGATTGCCACTCTTCGCTCCACAGACCAGGGCGTGGCTTTCCTCATTGACTGCGAAGGGAAGCTCATCTACCATGCCGGCGACCTAAACTGCTGGGTTTGGGACGGCGCGCCCCGCTACCAGAACGACCATATGACCCAGGCATACCGGGATGAGCTCAAGCTGCTGGAGGGTAAGAAAATCGACGTGGCCTTTGTCCCCTTGGACCCCCGCCAGGACGCCGACTTTGACCTGGGTATGAAATACTTCTTTGAGGCCGCCGGAGCCAAGCACGTCTTCCCTATGCATATGTGGGAGGACTATTCCGTCGTCCCTCTTTTTAAATCCACCCCTACCTACCGGGACTACGCTCCCTTTGTCATGGACGTTAACCGGGCGGGGCAGGCGTTCGAGTTCTAAGAACCTGTATTCATAGCCGAAAATGCCGTATGAGTGAGTTTTTTTTGCGCTGCTCTAGGCAAATTTGTGAAGGCATACTTGCCGTATGGCAAGCA
>CANONE010000179.1 GCA_947567585.1 uncultured Clostridia bacterium
CCTGTTCTACCCCACCAATCCCATGAAGCGCTACGAGTTCGCCCTGGTAGTTGCCTGCGCCTCCCTGCGTGAGAACGACCCCACCCAATCTAAACCCTTGCAGTAAGCGCGGCAGAGATGTGGTGGGGTCATTTTATGTCAGAAGCCTAGAAAATACTGGGTTTCTGACATTTCCATATTATCACATAAATGTCATCATCACAGACAAAACAGACGAAAAACCGATAAAAAACTGATAGTTACCTTAAAAGCCCAGTATTTATGCGGCTTTGCGGCGTGGCGAGCAGGTTATTCTACTATTTTTATAAAAGTAAGCTGTCAAGCGCCAGGGCTTCCCTGCATAAATCCAAAAAATCCCGCCAAACTCTTCCTATGAAGAATTTTTACTTTATACGGAAATGTCCTCTTTCTGTCACGGCCTTCCTTTTGACCCTTTTGCCGCTTCTCCTTGTTTTCGCCGCCTTCGGTCTCTTCCCTTTTGGCGAAAACACTCTGGCCTGGGGAGACATGGCCCAGCAGACCGTCCCCCTGCTCATGGAGCTAAAGGATCTGCTCTCAGGCCGGACAGACCTTTTTCTAAACCTGCAAAACGCTGGAGGCATGAGCTTTTGGGGCGTTTTGTTCTTTTTCCTTTCAAGCCCCTTCCACCTTTTGGCGGCCTTTGTAGAGAAATCTCAGATTTACCGCTTGGTAAATCTTTTGGTCCTGCTGAAGCTCTCTCTGGCCTCCGCCAGCGCCTCTGTGTTTTTCCGTCGGGAAGTTCCCCAGCTTGGTCCGGCGGCCCACCTCTCTGTGTGTATAGGGTACGGGCTCTGCGGCTATGGGCTATTCTATTACCAAAACCTGGTGTGGCTGGACGTGCTCGCCCTTTTCCCCCTGGTCATGCTGGGGTTCGTCCGGCTGGCAGAGGGCGGCGGCTGGGGGCTGTTTACGGCGGCCCTTGCCTTTACCGTTGTTGTCAACTACTACCTTAGCTTCATGGTGTTTCTTGGCCTTATCCTGTTTGCGGGCGTATTCATGGTTTTGGCCGTTCCTGGGGAACAGCGGCGGGCCTTTGCCGGCCGGCTGGGCCTGGGAGCCTGTTCCGCTTTACTGTTGACCGCAGTGGTCTGGCTGCCCAGCCTGCTGCAATGCCTCTCCTCCGCTCGGACGGGAACCGGGGCCGCACAGCTGATCCAATCAGGAGGTTTTTGGGCCAAGCTCAGCACCACTCTCCCCATGCTTCTGTGTACCGCCGGGGCCTGGGTGCTGCCGGGGCTGCACGGACGTTCCCCTCAGGACGGCAAATCAAAAGCCATTGCCCTGTGCTGGGGGCTGACTGTGCTGCCCCTGTTTATAGAGCCCATCAATAAGTTGTGGCATCTGGGCAGCTACCAGGCTTTCCCAGCCCGGTACGGATACATGCCGGTTTTTTTCGGACTCTGGTATCTGGCAAGGAGGCTGGCCGTTCCAGAACAGGCTTCGAAACCTAAAAACAAAAGGGACTCCTTCCTCCTGTTAATCCCGTTAGTCCTTCTTTTGGCCGCAACAGTCTGGACGCTGGCTTTCCGGTTTCCCCAGGCCAGCGAGTACACCTCTTCCCTATGGGTTTCACCTGCCTCTTTCCGTTCCCTGCTTCCTCTGTGGCTGGCCTGCGGCGGGGCGGCGCTCTGTCTGCTTAGGGGCCCCTGGGGAAAGCGCCTGGCCGGCTGGGGACTGCTCTTGGTGTCCCTGACGCAGGGGGGAGCCCAGGCCGCGTGCCTGGTGGGCTCGGCCGCCAATTCCCCCGCCGCGGCAATAGCCCTGGTAGAAACGCCGGCCCCGGAAGAGGCGGCTCTCTACCGGGTAAAGCCCCAGGAAAAATTTTTCCATGTCAATCTTTTGGGGGCGATGGGCCTGCCCACCTTGAGCCACTACACCTCTCTGACGGACCGCCGCTTTTTGCCGGCCATGAAAAAGCTGGGTTATTCCGCCTACTGGATGGAGTCCACCGGCAGCGGCGGCACAAGGCTGGGAGACATTTTGCTTTCCAATAAGTACGCCCTGACCCCGGCTCTCACATGGGCCGCTACCGGGGCCGGAAATCTAGGATACCTTCTCCCTGCCGGAGCTCTGCCGGAAAAAATGCCCCTGGAAAACCGCTTTCAGCTGCAAAACCATCTCTATGCCGCCATAACCGGCAGCGAGCAAAACGCCTTTCAAGAATACCCGCCAAGCTCCGGGCCCTGGCGGGAGCAGGGAAACCGGATTTACCTGCGGGAAGGGATTCTGCACTGGGAAATACCGGTGACACAGGCGGAGACCCTCTATTTTGACGCTTTCGACTGTATTTCCACCCGGCTCCGGGAAAAAATCAACGACGGCTTTCAAATCCGGGTCAACGGCCAAAACCTGACCGCATCCTACCCCACCCAGCGGCAAAACGGCATTTTGGAGCTGGGGCATTTCCAAAATGAAACCGTCCTGATAGAGGTAAAGGCGCTCAAGCCGGCATCCCTCTGCTCCTTTGGCGTGTGGGGCCTTAAGGATATAACGGCCAGCCGGTTCGCCGGAGCCTTGGAGCAGGCTGGTTTCACCAGGCAAAACGGCGGGCTCGCCGGCACGGCATATTCTAAAGGGGGGCAGTCGCTGTTTCTGTCCATTCCCTGGTATCCGGGCACAGAGGTGCGGGTCAATGGCCAGAAAGCCATCCCTAACGTTGTTCTGGACTGCTTTATGGAGGTCCCTCTCCCGCCGGGGCTCTGCCAAATTGAAGTCCGCTATACGCCCTTGGGCCTGCTCCCCGGCGCTCTTTTCAGCCTAAGCGCCGCTCTGGCTCTGGGAATGGGCCCCATCCGCAAAGCCCTCTTTTCTCCTAAACCCCGCAGCCTCTGGTACCGGGCGGCTCCTTGGCTTCTGGGTACGGCTCTGGCCTGCGCTCTCGCTCTGGTTTACCTGCTGCCGCCTTCTATCTGGCTTGTGGGGATGTTATAGGCTGATACAGCTCCCGTCCTCCGCAAAGGAGACCCTATCCCCCAGCACAGCCTGGGCCAGGGACAGCTCCCCCTGAAAATCTCGAAGGATTTCAACACCATGGTGGAAAAACACCACTTGTCCAAAGTGAACGCCCGCGTCCAGCAGCTCCCTGCAAAGCGTGCAGGCCCGGTGGTGGCCCGTCTCCAAAAAGACCAGGTCCGTCCCGTCCAGCCAGGGCAAAAGCTCTGTAAGATCCCGGAAATCTCCGGAATACGCCACCCTTTTCCCCTGGGCCTCTATGAGAAAGGAAAAGCTTCTCCACCCTTCTCCAGGAGCCGGTTCTCCCAGGTGGTAATTGTGAAAAGCCGTCACATGCAGCCTGTCCTGGGTCAGCGTTCCATCTGAAATGA
>CANONE010000180.1 GCA_947567585.1 uncultured Clostridia bacterium
TACAAATTCTTATTGTAAAAAGGATTTGTATGGGAAGGATAGAGTGGTTGTGACATGTGCCCCATGGCGGAAATCCTAATGCACAAGGGCTATTCTATTTCCGGCTCGGACCGAAGCGAGTCGGATACCTTGGAGAGAGTAAAATCCTGGGGGATCCCCGTATACATGGGGCATAGTCCGGAAAATATAGAGGGCGCCCAGGCGGTGGTCTATACCGCTGCCTGCAAAAGCGACAATCCGGAACTGGTAGCTGCCCGGGAGAAGAAAATCCCTACCTTGGAGCGCTCGGTGATGTTGGGAATGCTGGCTGGAAAATATCCAGAAACCATCGCGGTGTCCGGCACCCATGGGAAGACCACCACGACTGCCATGCTGACCCAGATTTTGTTGGAAGCTGGGAAAGACCCCAGCGCTCTGATTGGCGGCAAGCTGCCTATGATTGGCGGCAACAGTCATACAGGAAAAAGCGGGTTGTTTGTCTGCGAGGCATGCGAGTACGTAGATTCCTTCTTGCAGCTGCATCCGGCGGTCTCCCTGCTGCTGAATATCGACGCGGATCATCTGGACTATTTTAAGACCGTGGACAATATCGTAAAATCATTCAGAAAATTTGCCGGACAGACCAGCCGCACGCTGGTGGTCAATGGAGATAACGCCCGGGTGATGGAGGCGGTGGCCGGAGAGGCAGGAAAAGAGATTGTGACCTTTGGCCTGACAGAAGCCAGCGATTACTACCCGGTCCAGTTGAATGAAGAGCCTACCGCCTGCGAGGATTTCACAATTATGCATAAGGGCCAAAAGCTCTGCCGGGTGAATCTCTGCGTACCGGGAAAACACAATATGGCCAACGCTCTGGCTGCTGCTGCGGCGGCTCATACGTTGGGCGTGGACGGGGAAGCGATCCGTAAAGCCTTGGAAAGCTTCAGCGGCGTCCACCGGCGCTTTGAGGTATTGGGGAAATTTGACGGCGTGACCATAGCGGACGACTTTGCCCATCATCCTACAGCGTTGACCGCTGTACTGAGCTCTGCCATGAAAATGGGATACCGGCAGGTCTGGGCGGTGTTCCAGCCCCATACCTATTCCCGGACCCACGACCTGCTGGACGGTTTCGCCAAGGCTTTGTCCATTCCCGACCATGTGGTGCTGACAGAAATTTTAGCGGTCCGGGAGGAAAACATTTACAATATCCATTCCAGCGATTTAGCAGAGAGAATCCCCGGCAGCTGTTGGTTTGCGGAATTTCCGGAGACCTGCAGCTACGTTATGGAGCATGCGCGGCCAGGAGACTTGGTGTTGACCCTAGGCGGGGGAGATATCTATAAATGTGCCAACATGCTGGTGGAGAAATACAAGAACCGGAAGTAAGGAGATAATGTAGGATGATAAAAGCCGCTTTTTTTGACATTGACGGCACTTTGCTGGACCACGGCCACGGCGGCATTATGCCGGACTCTACCAAAGAGAGCCTTTGCGCTTTACGGGAAAAGGGCGTGAAGCTGTTCATTGCCACCGGACGCTTCCCGGCAATGGTCAGCTTCATGGAGCGGCATTTTCCGTTTGACGGGTTTGTCACCATGAACGGGCAATTGGTCACCCTGCGGGACGGCACAGTGGTCCACCGGCTGAGCCATCATCCGGAGGACATTCGGCTACTGGTGGATATTGCTAAGCGGGAAGGATTTCCCTGTCTAATTCTCGAGGAAGACATGTATTTTCATGTCAAGCCTTCTGCGGAGATCGACCGGCACTTTATCTGGTCCGGTTTGCCTGCCCCAGGTCTTAGCGAGCCTAAAATGGACTATGACATAGCTAGGCTTCAGGACCATCCGGTATTACAGTTTCTTATCTATAACTCCCAGCACCTGTCGGCTTTAACCCCGCTGAAACACATCTATCCCACCAGCGCCGGGGGGAATATCTACGACATCATCCCAAAGGAGGGAGGCAAGGAAGTAGGAATTGCCGCGGCGGCTGATTACTATGGCATCACCCGGGAGGAAGTAATCGTCTTTGGGGATGGCGACAACGACTGCTCCATGCTTCGCTGGGCGGGAACCGGCGTTGCCATGGGAAACGCCACCCCTGCCGCAAAAGCTGCCGCAGGGTACATAACGGCTCCGGTGGATCAGGATGGGATTTTAATAGCGCTGCGGCATTTTGGCGTGCTGTGAGCCCCTTAGGGCTTCTCGCCCCTAAGAACCCTCGCCAGCGCCCCGCGCGCGCTGGACCGCGCTATGCTTGGAGTTTTTTCGGTTCGTTACATCAGCCGCTGCACTAGGTGCCTGCGGCGGAACGGGCCTCCCGCGCCGTCCGTCAAACCGCCTGTACAGCTCCTGCAAAATTCGGAGTGAAGTTTTCGTCTCCCTTTTTCAAAAGGGGGCAGGGAACTCACATAAACCCTGAATTGCAGGTTGATTTTTCCAGCAATTTAGGTTATAATGATGATGTAAAAGGACCGGGGGTTCCCGGTTAGAAAACGAAATCGGAGGGAATCGTCAATGTTAGTTTCGGCAAAGGAAATGCTTACGAAAGCGAAGACCGGCAAGTATGCGGTAGGTCAGTTCAACATCAATAACCTGGAGTGGACCAAGGCCGTGCTGCTGACCGCCCAGGAAAATAACTCCCCGGTTATCCTCGGCGTGTCCGAGGGCGCGGGCAAGTACATGTGCGGATACAACACTGTCGCCGGGATGGTCAAAGGGATGATGGAAACGCTGGGCATCACGGTTCCTGTGGCTCTGCACCTGGACCACGGCAGCTATGAGGGCGCTCTTAAAGCCATGGAGGACGGATTCTCCTCCGTTATGTTCGACGGCTCCCATTATGCTATCGACGAGAACATTGCCAAGACCAAGGAGATCATCCGAATTGCCGGTGAGAAGGGAATCTCTGTTGAGGCTGAAGTTGGCGCCATCGGCGGCGAGGAAGACGGCGTGGTAGGCGGCGGCGAGGTCGCCGACCCTGACGAGTGCAAGATGATCGCCGACCTGGGCGTAACCATGCTGGCTGCCGGCATCGGCAACATCCACGGCGTATACCCTGACAACTGGGCCGGCCTCAATTTTGACGTCCTGGCCAAGATTCAGGAAAAGACCGGCACCATGCCTCTGGTGCTCCACGGCGGCACCGGCATCCCCGAGGATATGGTAAAGAAAGCGATATCCTTGGGCGTTTCCAAGGTGAATGTTAACACCGAGTGCCAGCTGTCCTTTGCCGCAGCTACCCGGAAGTATATTGAAGAGGGCAAGGATCAGCAGGGCAAGGGCTTTGATCCCCGCAAGCTTTTGGCTCCCGGTACCGAGGCCATTAAGGCTACCGTGAAGGAAAAGATGGAACTGT
>CANONE010000181.1 GCA_947567585.1 uncultured Clostridia bacterium
TTTTCTGCATCAAGAAAATAAGCATTTATTCTTGATGGTTTATAATCAACGGATATGCTGTGGCGCTATCAGGTAGGGAAAAAGCGTTTGGAGGAAGTATTCGGTTTACATGTCATTGAGACGCCCAATGCTTTGCGGGGAAGGGAATTCCTCTATAAAAATCCTCAGGCTCGGGCGGGAGATCTTGCATGGGCTTTGGAAAACCCAGAGGTTCGGGGAATCATCGCCAACATGGGCGGGGACGATTCTTACCGTCTGCTGCCCTATATAGATGAAACGCTTATCAGGAAAAATCCAAAGGTATTTCTTGGTTACTCGGATATTACCACCATGTGCTGCTGTTTTCTTCAGGCTGGGGTCATGAGCTATTATGGTCCCAACCTACTTACGCCGGTGGCGCAGCCAGGCAGGCTGGACTGCTACACAAAAGAAGCAATGGAAAAGACCCTGTTTTCTGGGACCGTAATCGGCCCGGTGGAAGCTTGTCCCAGTCATACGCCCATTGAATGGAAGAACCTGCCGGAGGATCAAATTGTCTGGCGGAAGAATACCGGTTACAGGCTCATACAAGGCCAGGGCATCGTGCGGGGCAGGCTGCTGGGAGGCTGTATGGGGCCGTTGCAGCAGATTATGGGAACGAGGTTTTTCCCTTCCCGGGCTGTATGGGAGAGAAGTATTATCTTCTTGGACGGCGCTTCTCCCTACGGCAGTCCCTTGGCGTGGCTCCATAGTTTACGTGCCTTGGCCGCTGCCGGCGTTTTTGCCGGAGCAAGCGGTTTGCTGACAGGGGAATTAAACGCGGAGGAGAGGAAGATCCTGGTTCAGTTTTTGCGAGACGAGGTTCGCCGCAGCGATCTGCCGGTGCTGGCAAATGTGGACTTCTGTCACCGGACTCCCATGACTGTGCTGCCGGTAGGTGCCTTGGGAGAAATTGACTGTGAAAACGTCTCCTTTACTATCTTAGAAAGCGGAGTGAAATAGCGGCGCCTGATTTTCTGTGCTTGGGATTGGCTTGACAAACTCAAGATGTTATGATATCATATTAGCGTAGTAAAGCGAGAGGTGAACTCCATGAAGATGCATACAAAGCTTACGCCGGAGGGCGTACGAGACATTCTTTTTGATGAGTGCCGGGCTAAAGCGGAAGCCCAGAGAAGGCTGAGAAGCATTTTTGTGCATCGCGGCTATCAGGAGGTTATCACGCCGGGGCTAGAGTATTTCGACGTGTTCAATCTGCCCGGCGCGGCTATTTCTCAGCAGGAGATGTATAAATCGATAGACTGCGCTGGAAGGCTGCTGGTATTCCGGCCGGACTCCACATTGCCCATTGCCCGAATGGCGGCTTCCCGGCTGCAAGACCAGCGGCGGCCCTTGCGGCTCTATTATGAACAAAATGTCTATCGCAGCCACCCGGCGCTGTCGGGGAAAAGCCATGAATCCGCCCAGATGGGGATAGAACTGTTGGGCGCCGGCGGTTTACGCGCTGACTTGGAAATAATTTGTACGGCGGTAGAATGTTTGCAGGCAGTGGCCCCGGATTTTCGCATTGAACTGGGCCATGCGGGCTTTTTTAAGCTCTTGGCAGACCGGCTGCCCATCTCTTCGGAGCAGCGGGAAGCGATCCGGTCTACCATTGAGACAAAGAACTATGGGGACTTGGATCAGCTATTGGACTCTCTGGGGGATTTGCCCGAATCCTCGGCCATGCGAAGCCTGCCCCGGCTGTTCGGCGGGGAGGAGGTACTGTCCCAAACAGAGGACTGGAACTTGGGCGGCGCTGCCGCAGAAACGCTGGATTATCTTCGGACGCTGTATCTAGCCCTAAAAAATCTGGGTCTGGGGGAGAGGCTGATGGTAGACTTAGGTCTGGTTCAGCGAAACGACTATTACAGCGGTGTGGTATTTAGCGGATATGTGCAGGAGCGGGGCGGGCCAGTGCTTACAGGCGGGCGCTATGACAGGCTTTGCGGGTATTTTGGTTTGGCCATGCCTGCCGCAGGTTTTGCTATGGACCTAGAAGCCGCCGCGGGTTTACTTAGTGGCCGCCTGCCAAAGGCTCCTGCTTCTGAGTACCTGGTTCACGGGGAAGCCGGCTATGAGGTTCAGGCCCAGCAAGAGATATCCAGGCTAACGGCGCAAGGAGTTCAGGTGGAGGGATCCGTTTGGGATTCCTTGGAAGAGGCCCTACAGTACGCCAGACAGGCGGGGATCCCAAAGCTGGTTTGCGTGGGCGAGTCCCTGCGGGAGATTTTGGTAGAGGAGGCGGAAGCATGAGGCCCCTGCGAATTGCCCTGACCAAAGGACGGCTGGAAAAGTCCACAGTCCATCTGATGGAAAAGGCCGGTATGGACTGTTCCGCTTTGCGGGACAAAGGACGAAAGCTTATTTTGCCTGTGGGCACAGAGCTGGAAGCCGTGCTGGCCAAAGCGGGAGATGTGATCACATATCTAGAACATGGCGTCTGCGATTTAGGCGTAGTGGGCAAGGACGTCATTATGGAGCGGGGCGGGCAGTTTTTTGAAATACTGGACCTGCGTTTTGGGAAATGCGGTTTTGCTCTGGCCGCTCCGGCAGGCGATGCCTTTTTTGGAGGGTATCAGGGAAAAACCATTGCAACCAAGTATCCCAATGTTGCCCGCCGTTTTTTTCAAGGAAAGGACATGGATGTACGAGTCATAAAAATTGAGGGTTCTGTAGAGCTGGCCCCGCTTTTGGGGCTGGCGGACGGGATTGTAGACCTGGTAGAGACAGGAGCCACTTTGCGGGAAAATGGTTTGGAAATTGTGGAACCGGTGGCGCAGGTATCTGCCCGGCTGATTGTAAACGCGGTCAGCCTTAAGCTAAGAAAACGAGAGATTGAGGCGCTGGCCAAAAGGTTAGAGGCTCACTTGGAAAACTAAGGTGATCGGGAATACGCCCAACAGAGGCAAAAAAGAGCGACGGGAGGAAGAGCAATGATAAAGATTGTGAACGCTGGGCCGCAGGAATGTCAAGCAGTTATTAACGAGCTGAAATCCAGAGTAGGCGTTGCTAAGCCGGAAGTAGAACGGACGGTGGCTGATATTATTGAGGCGGTGCGTACAAAGGGCGATGAAGCGGTGACGGAATACCAGAAAAAGCAGGCCGAGGCGAAAAAAAACCTGGACAGCCTTCAAAAGGAAAAAGAGGAGCTTCTGGCAAGAGAGGAAGAATTGAATTCGGAAGAAGGGTAAATCTCTGAAATGA
>CANONE010000182.1 GCA_947567585.1 uncultured Clostridia bacterium
TGCATTCACAACCAAATCTGGTTCATGATACTTTCGTGCAAGTTCAACACCAATTCCTACTAAGATACTCCCGGTTGTTTGATCAGCAGTTACACTTTCTTGAGCAACATAATTAAGCGCAATATTACCCCAATATCTGATGGATGCACCTGTAGTAAGATTGGTGTATCCGATATTGCAATGGGCACTATTTTGTAAATAAGTTGCCCGCGTTGTTGTTGCAGCGGAACTAAATTGCTCAACGGAAACATTGGCAAAAGGTGATGTTATTGTGGAAGAACTTGGTTTGGAGAGTGCGGTGTCGTAAGCCTTATATACCGTTTCTCTAGGCGTGACCTGTGATTGAGAAGTCGCAACGGGGTATTCAGCTTTAGGCACTTCCATATTGGATGTCGTGTCTATCGGCGCGTCCTTCCAGTCCGGGAGCTCCAGGTCCAGGTTGGGCTCATACCAGCCGGGGAAGAGCTGGCTAAAGCGGGGGGCGATGCTGAAGCATCTTTCGGCGGCATTGTCATCGCTGCCATAGTGGATCCCCGCTTCCTCGCTGTCCCCGGACCAGCTGAACTGGTAGATAATGTGCCGGCGGGCAGAGAGAATGTAGTCTTTCAGTTCCTCCGGGGCCTGACTCAGGTCCATGTAGGCCAGCTGGGCGGCCTTGGGGTCCACGGTTTCTGTCACAATGGCCAACACCTCTTCCGCCGTCTGGGGGCCCTGGGGCACTTCCGTCCACCCGGCGCGGACATGCTCTTCCCGGACAATTTCATCCAGCTGGGCTAAAAGCGCCGCATGGCTTCTGTCTTCCCCGGCGCTCCGGGTCCGGTCCCCAAAGATGAGCTTTGTGGCCCGCTGGCTGATGGCGGTCGAGATGGCCTCCTGCTCCCCTTGGGCGGCGTCTGCGGCACAGGCTGTAACTGACAGCGTGGCAGCCAGGGCGGCGGCCAGGAGCCCCACAAATAGTTTCTTCATGACTTTTCCTCCTTTATATTGTGGTTGACTTTTGCAGCGGTAAAAATTCCCTGCATGGAGAGGACTTTGGATCATTCTCCAAAAACCGCCCCGTTTTTTGAAAATATACTCACCTCCTTTTACAATTATATCTCATGTTCCGCTCTCTGTCAATTGTATTTTAATGAAAATTTCAGGTTTTGAAATTACAAAAAGCGAACGCGCTCATTTTTTACAATATCTACACTTTTGCGGGCGTACCACTTGCCGGAATGCTTCCCCCGTGGTAAAATGGGATTATTCCCCGGCTTAGGAGGCCCGCTATGGACAAGATTCCCGTCAGCGTGATTATTCCCGTGTATAACGCGGAGGCATATCTCCCCGCCTGCTTTGCCAGCCTGGAGAGCCAGGACTTCCCCTGTCTGGAGACTATTATAGTGGACGATGGTTCTCAGGACGGGAGCTTGGCGCTCTGCCGCGGCTTTGCCAAGAGACAGGAACGGGCGCGGGTGGTGAGCCAGAGAAACCAGGGGCCGGGTCCCGCGCGGAATACGGGGCTGGCGCTGGCTATGGGGGAGTATGTCTTATTTTTAGACGCGGACGACCGGCTGGACGGTCCCCGCGCCGTTTCCCGCCTGGTGGAGCTGGCCCAGCGCGCGGAAGCGGACATAGCGGCCGGGGGCTACCGCCGCCTGGTGGAGGAAAAGCCGGGTCCAGTGGTAGAGCCGGCCTTTTCTGGTCTGCCGGGGGAGGCATACGCCAAGACGCTGGACTTTCGCTTCCGAAGCTTTTTTGTCCACACATCCACAGGCTTTCTCTGGGGAAAGCTTTACAGGCGGGCCTTTTTAGTAGAAAACGGGTTGACGTGCAGCGCCCACGGCTTTTTGGAGGACAAATACTTTAACCTATGCTGCTGCGCCTGCGGAGCCCGATACGCTTTTACCGGTGAAAGCGTGTACTTATACCGGCGGAACAGGGGGTCTATTACGTCCAACTATCTGCCGGATATGGGGAAGACCTGGGCCGGGGTAGGCCGCGCCCTGGCAAAGTTCCTGAATGAGCGGAAGCTGGGGGAGCGGTACCGGGACCTGGCGGTGTTTCACTGGCTGATGGGATTTTTAACCGTGACCGGACATATGCGGGAGTTTGGGAAGAGCGCCGGCACATGCGCCAAGGCCCTGCGGGAGTACGCGGAGGAGGAAGGCGTCCGGCGGGGCGTAAGAGAGATATACAGGGGAAAGCATGTAGGAGAGATCAGGTCCTGGGGCTGGCGCATGGCTGTGTGGGGGGTGGCGGCCCTGGCCAGGTGGGGATGGTGGCTGGTCCTGGCGGCAGGGGTGATTTTCCTGAACCGTCCAGCGCTTACCGGGAGGCTCCAGAGCCAGTCCCAGAAATCCCCCAAACAGAAATAGATAAAACGGACAGCAAACGGCGCCGGGAGCTCCCAGCGCCGTTTACCTTTAGCTATTTATCTTCTTGATCTCCCCAAGGGCCGCCTTCTCTTTGCGGTCCATATCCAAAAGTCCGTTGACCTCCTGAAATACGTCTGTCAGCTGGGTGTAGCAGTACCCGCAGAACCTTGGAAGCTCTTTGGCCCCCCGGGTAATGGCGCCGAACCGCTTCAAAAGCGCCGCCTCGTCCTCTACGGCGCCGTTATAGCCCCAGTTATCGCCCCCCTGATCCCGCTGCATGGCAATTCCGCCAAACTCGCTGAAGATCTTCGGCTTTCCCCAGTGCCCATAGCCCTGGGCGCTGATGAGCTTTCCGGCGGGCGCGCCGTTCAGAACGCTGTCCTCGCTGCCGTAACCCTTTAGGTCCTCCGGCCAAGCCGTATAGTCGTGAACCGTGACAATGTCCGTCATGGCCTCTTCCCAGCCGTCATTGCCGGACACCAGCCGGGTGCCGTCCAGACAGTACACCATGTGGTACAGGCAGTCGTTGAGCTGCTGGGCCTCTTTGTGGCTCTGGATGCCGGGCACGCCCCAGGATTCGTTAAGGGGCGTCCAGACAATAATAGACGGGTGGTTATAGTCCCGGCGGATGGCTTCGGAAAGATCCCGCATGAGGTTGCGCTTTTCGCTGTCCCGGAGCCAGTAAGCGCTGGGCAGCTCTTCCCAGACCAGCAGGCCCAGCTTGTCGGCCCAATATAAATAGATAGGATCCTCGAATTTCTGATGCTTGCGGGCCCCATTATACCCCATGGCCAAGGTGAGCTCCACATCCTTTTTCAGGGCCCCGGCGCTGGGGGCGGTAAGCAGGCCG
>CANONE010000183.1 GCA_947567585.1 uncultured Clostridia bacterium
CCTGCGGCGCTTTTATTTGCATACCTTTTTAGATTATCTGCATATAATATTCCGCAAATATGCAAAAAGCAGCCCGGCTTTTTGCCAGACTGCTCTTTACCTTTGCAATAGCGATAAGTATTTATATCGTTATCCTTCTGCCTCTTCATCGCCATTGGGATTGAAATAGTCCTGGAACATCTTGTCAACCGCGTCGATGGTCTTACCGGCAATTTCAGGCAGGTCGCCGCCCCAAGCTTTACCGGCGGCCTCATAGCCCTTCTTTACAGCCTCCTGCATTTGCTTCATCTTTTCCGGGCTGTCTCCGGCCAATGCCTGGGCCATCTTGAAAATGCGCTCGGAAGTCTGCTTGACGCCCCAATAGCCGTCCTCGGATATGGCCTCTTGGGCGGCCTTCTTGGTCTCCAGATCTACGTTCAGATTGCCGGAAGAGAACATCTTCCAAAAAGAGTCGTCCTCGGCGTTCTTAAAGGTAAAGCCCTGTTTGGAGAACGTGGAGGTCATCATATCAATGAAACGGTTCATCTGGTTGTCCAAATCGGCTTTCAGGCTTTTAACCAGAGCGGCGCGGTCCTCGGCGCTCATTTTATTGATGCTCTGGGCGTCGCCGCTCAACTCCACACTATCCGGCTGCTGCTCAATTTTTCCCTGGGAAGCCTGCTCTTCGGCGGATTGCACTTCGGATGCCTTCTTCGTGCTTTCAGCTTCGGAGGTCTTGGCAGCGCCGTTCGCTTTTGTAGCGGGTACATTATTGGCAATGGGCTGGTAACGGTTTAATTTGGAATCAAATTCAATAGCCATGGGGTAAATCCTCCTTATATTCATAGTCCTCTACATATTATATCGGATAGAATTGGAAAAACTTTACCCCATTCCTTGGATTTCCCGCTTTTAATTCGGCGCTTTCAATATGTGGTTTAGCCGCTCCGTCATAATCAGCATGAGAACGGCAAAGATCAATAAATAAAATGGATAGAGCCCAACGCTTATATACTGGGCAATGAGCCCGAACAGAGGCGGCATAAAGGTACTTCCGCAGTATGCACTGGCCATTTGGATGCCCACCAGGGCTTGAGAGTTTTCCTTGCCGAAGTTTTCCGGGGTAGAGTGGATCACGCAGGGGTATACCGGCGCGGCGCCCAACCCGATGACAATCAAACCAGCTAAAGAGACGGCGTTCACTGGCGTAAGCACCAGTGCGACCCCGGCAATCATCACAAGGATGCCGATACGAATCATTTTTCGATCGCCAAAGCGGTCGGCAATAAAGCCGTTGGCCACCCGGCCCGCGGTTTCACCCATGTAAAAAAGCGCGGTAAACTGAGCCGCCGTCTCTGGATCCACCCCTCTTTCGCCTACCAGATAGCTGCTGGCCCAAAGACCGGCGGTACACTCTAAAGCGCAGAAGCCGAAAAACGCCAGCAGTACAAAGGGAACGCCCGGAATTTTTACCGCCTGGGAAAGGGGAACATCATCGCCGGCCGCCTCCTGTCCGCCGTCCGCTTGGCGCTTCCACAACGGCAGGGCGGCAAATAGGATCAACGTTTAAATGACTTGAAGAATAGAAACGTTTCGGTAACCGGCCTGCCAGCCCAAGCCCTGGGTAAGGCAGCCGCTCATAATATACGGGCTGATGGTAACCCCCACGCCCCAAAAGGCATGGAGCCAGCTCATATGCCGGGAGGAATAGTGAACCGCCACATAGTTGTTAAGGGCCGCGTCTACCGCTCCCGCGCCCAGGCCATAGGGAACGGCCCAGAGGCAAATCAGCCAGAAAGCGTTGGAAATAGAAAAACCGAACAGGGCGGCGGCGGTCATGCCCACACTGACGGCGGTAACCAAGCCTGGGCCGGCTTTGCGGATCACCCGGCTGGACAGCAGGCTGGATACAATGGTGCCCGCGGCGATGATCATGGAGACAATCCCTGCGTAGGGAATGGGCGCCCCCAGCTCCAGGCGCATAACGGGCCAAGCGGAGCCCAGCAGTGAATCCGGCAGGCCCAGGCTGATAAAGGCCATGTAAATAATAGCGAGCAGCAGTGAAACCACTCAAAATTCCCCCTTGACTGCACATGTGATTTGAGTATAATTATAGTACATCATCAAAGAGGTTTTCTATAAAAATAATCCAAATTCCAATAACGATCTTTCAGAGTAGGGGATATCTATGGAAATCAAGCGCAGAAGAGATCTGTCAGAAATGTTCTCTTATAACACGGCGGGCTTTCCCATGCTGATTGAAAACGGGCGTTTGTCAGAATATCCAAACTACACCGCCCTAAGCCATTGGCATGATGACGTGGAACTGAGCCTTGTGCTCTCTGGGCAAATGGAGTACACTGTCAATGGCAGGGTGTTCCTGCTGCATCCTGGCCAGGGTATTTTTGTCAACAGCCGGCAGATGCATGGGAACCGCTCCACCGACAGGCAGGAATGCCTGTATATTTGTCTGGTGATCCACCCGTCTCTTTTGTGCGCCAGCGCCTATGTAGAGCAAAACTACGTATCCCCCCTTTTGGAGAATCCCCAGCTGCCCTACATTCTATTTGGGCCGGAAACGCCCTGGGGGAACCGCCTTACCCAGCGCATACGGGAAATTGCTCTCTGCACGGAGCAACAGCCTGCTTGGGCTCTCAAGGCCCAAGGGATTTTCCTGGACATATGGCGGGAAATCTATGAAAATGTGCCGGCTTCCAAGGAACGGGTGCAGCCCCGGGGTCAAAGGCTCAACGCTATGCAGGAGATGATGGCGTTTATTCAAAAGCATTACCGGGAAAAGCTAACGCTTTATGACATTGCCAGGGCGGGAAACGTCAGCAAAACCAGCTGCTGCAATCTTTTCCAAAAGTATGTGAATCAAAGCCCCAACGCCTATCTCATCGAGTACCGGCTTCGCAACGGCCTGGAGCTGCTTCGCACCACGGACATGACGGTGACGGAAATCTGCTATGAGGTAGGATTCAATGGCCCCAGCTATTTCAGCGAAAGCTTCCGAAAGGTTTTCGGGTGCAGTCCGGTGGAGCTCCGAAAAAACGGAAAGACTTTTATGCGGACTGATGTTTGAATGATTGTTATAGATCTCTTGTCCATTCTTGCTGCAATCTCCAATATCTTCCTGTATACTGAGAGCAAGAAAGGAGGAGGGAAATATG
>CANONE010000184.1 GCA_947567585.1 uncultured Clostridia bacterium
ACTCCACCAGTTCGCCGTCATTCATGCGAAAGAGATATTTTACCGTGCCGTCTTTTGAAACCCGCTTAACGACAACCTGCGCCTGGGCAATCTCATAACGGCTGTCCAGCTTCTCCCGGAGGCTTTTGGAGAGATTGCTCATCTCCTCAAAGGAGCCGGCCCCCTGATGCAGCCAGCGGAACACCTGCTCCGCCCGAAATCTTTGAAGATTTAAACTTGTCAGATCATCCCGCAGCTCCGCCAAGCTCATGGACTTTACATCTATTTTTTCCAAATGCCCGCCCCTATTCCTGTTTTCTTCGAAACCTGGCGGCGAAAAAGCCGTCCGAGGCCCCAGTCATTGGCGTTATGGTAAGCATATGTGCTGGTTCATCAAAGCTTCTTGTGGGGCCAATCTCTATATTCATCGGCTCAAAGCCGTTGTTCTCTTTCAAAAATCTTTCTGCAATTTCCCGGTTTTCCGCCGGGTTTAGCGTACAGGTAGCATACAGCAAAATGCCGCCGGCCTTTACTTTTTCTGATGCTTTGCTTAAAATAGCCGCCTGCAAATCCGGCAGGTTCTGGAGCTCCTTTAGATTTTTATACCGTATTTCCGGCTTTCGGCGGATCACCCCAAAGCCAGAACAGGGGGCGTCGCATAACACACGGTCAACCAGCGGCACTGTTTTCATCTCCCCAGCGGCGTCGCCCACCGAAGTTTCTATATTGTGTAAAGCTAGTCTCCTTGCCCCATCTTCTATTAATTCCACTCGAGCTGGATGCAGGTCAGTTGCATAGACCTTTCCCACTCCCTCCAGCTGCTGGGCCAAGGTAAAGCTTTTTCCCCCAGGAGCCGCGCAGCAATCCCAAACCGTATCCGTTGGGCCTGGCTCCAGCAAAGCGCAGACCCATTGCGCCCCTAAGTCCTGTACATGAAACAGTCCATCCTGAAACTGCGGCAATATCGAAGGGTTGCCGCAGTCTTTCAGCACCGCCGCCCCCACTGGGGATTCCAACAGCTCCAAAACCGCACCGTCTCTTGCAAGACTCTCCCGAAGTGCCGGACCCGTGGTCTTTTTTAGGTTTACTCGGATATATAACTTAGGCTTATCTAAAAAGCCCTCCAAAATCTCTTGGGTAACCGCCTTTCCATATCCCTGCCGCCATAGCCGGATGAGCTCTTCCGGCACTGAATAGCGTATGCTCAGTGCTCTGAGACTATCCCCCTCGGGCAACCGGAGGTCTTTCTTTTTTCGGACCAATCCCCGCAAAACGCCGTTGACAAAGCCCGACAGCTTCCCTTTTCCCAAAGCTTTGAGGGCCGCTACCGTTTCATTCACAGCCGCTGGATCTGGGATACGGTCCATATACAATATTTGGTACGCCCCGCCGCGCAGGGCAGCTCGCGCAGCGCGGCCCATCCTTTTGCCGGGGTCCCGCAGGCATTGCGCGATAAAATAGTCCAAGGTCAGCCGCCTTTCCAGCGCCCCATAAAAAATAGCGGAGGCCAGGGCTCTATCACGGCTGGATAAACCAGCGGTACGCAACACAGCATCCAGTAAGATATTGGAGTAGCCCTCCCGTTCTTCCATTTGTATAAGCGCCGTCAGCGCCGCGGTTCTGGCAGTCATAGGTTTTCGATCTCCTTATTAAAGCCATTGTTTGCCATTTTTGTAAGGGCATCTCACTTTACAGTTTACAGGAATCTGGCGTCTTCCCCCAGAGGATGGCCCAGCAGATAGTCCTTCCCGCTCATGCGCTTCCCTTTATCGGTTTGCAGCTCCACAATACGCAGCGCGCCCTGTCCGCAGGCCGCCACCATTTGGCCGTCCACCTGGAAAACCCGCCCTGGTTCTCCACAATGCTCAATCACCCGGGAGCTTAAAAGCTTTATCCGGCGTCCCTCCAGCTCAGCTGCCGCGCAGGGCCAAGGATTCAGTCCCCGAATCAAATCGTGAATCCTTTTAGCAGGCTGGGTCCAGTCAATCCGCGCCATTTCCTTTTTCAGCATGGGGGCCAAGGTGGCTTGCGCGTCATTTTGGGGAATACGCTCCAAATTCCCTTGCCCCAGCCTCTTCAAAGTCTCTATCAGCAGCTGGGCGCCGGTATCCTTCAGCCGGTCAAAAAGCTCTCCCGTAGTTTCTTCCGGCCCTACAGGAATACTGGCCTTCAGCAGTATGTCTCCCGTGTCCATTCCTTCCGCCATAAACATGGTGGTTACGCCGGCCTGTTCCCGACCGTCTATGACTGTCCACTGAATGGGCGCCGCTCCCCGGTATTCTGGCAGCAGGGACCCATGGACATTGACGCATCCCAACCTAGGCGCGTCCAACACTGCCTTTGGCAAAATTTTCCCATATGCAACCACAACAATAACGTCCGGTTTCAGATCCAAAATTTCCTTCTGAACGCTTTCCTCCCGCAGTGTTTGGGGCTGGAATACTGGCAGGCCATTCTGTAAGGCTAATTCCTTTACAGGCGGCGCCTGTAATTTGTGTCCCCGCCCTTTGGGCTTATCCGGCTGGGTAAAAACCCCGCATATGGAATGTCCCGCATCAAGAAGGGCCTGTAAAGAAGGCACGGCAAAGTCCGGCGTGCCCATAAATACAATCCGCATACATACTCCTCCTATTGATTTAGCTTCTGGGCCTCTATCTCCTCCCTGGTAAGCATCCTGCTGGCTCTGTCCGTAAAGACTTTCCCGTGAAGGTGGTCGATCTCATGGCAAAACGCCCGGGCGCAAAGCTCTTCCCCGCTGATCTCAAACCACTTTCCTTTCCGGTTCTGAGCGCGAACGGTCACTTTCATAGGCCGGGTAACCATTCCCCACTCGCTGGGCAGGGATAGGCAGCCCTCCGGGCCGTCCTGCTCTCCTTCCGCCGCTATGATCTCTGGATTTATCAGCTCAATAGGCCCGTCTCCCACATCAACCACACAAATTTGCCGCAGAATGCCTACCTGCGGAGCAGCCAAACCCGCTCCATTGGCTTCATATAGGGTATCCAGCATATCGTCTATCAGCTGATGAAGCTTGCGGTCAAACTTTTCCACCGGCCGGCATTCCTTTGTGAGGATGTCATCGCCTATCTTGACTATGTTTCTGATTGCAATTGCTTCCTGCGCTTCTTTAGCTGTATTAC
>CANONE010000185.1 GCA_947567585.1 uncultured Clostridia bacterium
ATGTAGCCTCCGGCGCGCTGATTATCCCTATGGCCCCTGAAATTCTCAGCCTGCTGGGCATCTCCCAAATTCGGGATACCATCAACACCGTGCGCAAATATTATAACCCCGATCTGCGGGTACTGGGCATCCTGCTGAATAAGTTCAACTCTCGCCTCACTCTGAACCGGGAAGTCCTGGAGCTTTCAGGAGAGATTGCCCAGCGGCTGGACACCAAGGTGCTGGACACAAAAATCCGTACCAGCGTCGTGGTGGCCGAAGCCCCTGCCCACGGTGAGAGCGTCCTGTCCTATGCTCCCAGTTCTAACCCTTCTCAGGACTTTCAGGCTCTCCTGGATGAACTTATGGCCATGTAGCGCCGGAGCCTTCCGTCTGCCATAGCCAAAAAGGAGATCGAAATTTTCGGGTTCCGCTATCGCATCAAGAAAGGCGGGGCCATCCGGCGGCGTTAACCGCTAAAGGGGATTCCTAATCCCGTGCCGGACCGGAAGGCACAGCAAGCTTTGCGGCCTTCCCTCTACATTCGTATGAAAGGAAGTCATCGTATGGCCAACAAATCCAGCAACAAAAACGCAAAATCCAACAAAACCGCCCATGTGCTCAACCTTCTCAGCGGAGCGGGCGCCGCCGAGGCCCCCCGGCAGCAGAACGGCCAAAACCACGCCCCGGCGGCCCCAGCCGCCCCCGCCCATGACGACGGGGAGGCCGTTTCCGAAGCCATCCGCAGCGCTTTGGAGGAAGACCTGATGGCCCAGCTGGAAGCCGAGCCCGCCCCACAGCCCCAGGAGGATTTCCAGCCCTTCCAGCCAGAAGCAGTGGCCCCGCCGGCGGCTCCCTCCGAGCCGGAGCCAGCCCCCATTCCTCCCCAGCCAGAGACTCTTCCGGAGCCGGCGGCCGCTGTTCAGCCGGAACCCGCTCCCGCCCGGCCGGAACCAGAACCCCAAGCAGCCGCTGTTTCCCCCGCCGAACCTCAACCGGAGCCCCAACCCGACCCTCACGACTTGATGGAGGACGTCACTTATATCAACGTAATGCAGGCTCTGGTGGAAGACAAGGTGGACAAATTCATGCAGCGTTTCAAAATGTGTACCTGCACCCGCTGCCGCACAGACGTCATCGCCCTCACCCTCTCAAGCCTACCCGCAAAATATATTGTAGTCCCGGAAAGCGAAGGGATTCCCATGCTCTCTGTCTATGAGGGCCGCTATGACTCCGCCGTCACCGCCCAGCTGATGTGGGCCTGCCAAAAGGTCAGCGCGCATCCCCGCCACAGCGCCAACAACGATGGTTCCATGCGTTTGGGCGCGCCCCGTAAGGAAGAGTAGGCAGCCATTTGTAGAAGTGTAAAAGCGGGCTGTCCCGCCCCCCGGGCTTCCTGCGGCGAAGCCTGCCGAAGGGGCGGTCAGTGCGGCACGCCCGGCGCCGCGGTATTGAAAACGGCCCAGAATACGAAAAAAACGCGGAGCTGCATGCTCCGCGCTATTTTTGTACTTTTATCATCCTATTCTCCCTGAGGCCCTTCCTGTGTAAGGACGGAAAAAGCGGCTAAAAGTTCCTGGGGAAGGCTCTGCTCGTTGGCGGCGTCCCGGTTGGCGCTCATGGCGTAAACGAGCTCGCTGCGGAGCACCGCTACGTCCTTAGGCGCGTCAATGGCGATGCGGACCTCCTTGTCTTTCGTGGAGATCACCGTAATTTTTATGTCACTGCCAATCATGAAGGATTCCCCTGTGCGCCGGCGCAGGACAAGCATGCCGCTACCCCTCCTTTTCTTCAAATTCTGCCAGCAGGTGCCGCATGTTGTATTCATCCGCGTCTAAAATCACCTGCATACACCGGCGGGTATCCTCGTTCACAACCACCGGGCATTTCAAGTTCACCGTGCTGTTGGAAACCGGATTCTTCACCACACAGAGCGCGTAATAGCAAAGCTCCCGGCTGTCCTTTACTTGCAACTCTTCCAGCTCTTCAGGCTAAAGCACGGGAGTGTAGCCAGCATCCAGCGAAAAAGGATTCATAGCGACAAAAGCCAGCTGGGGGGTAGCGCGGCTTTGCAGGCAGAGCAGGGTCCCATTGCTGCCGGAAAAGGGCAGCAACAGAAATTCTGTCTCCTCCTCAAAGGCGAAAAGCCCCTTTGGGAAGCTGAGCACATCCTCCTCAGTATATTCAATTTCACCAAAATATTTTGTTGAAAGCTTCAAACAAGCCCCTCCTGGGAATTATGCCCTTACATCTACAGGGTGGTGGTTGGGATCCGCCGAAGGCGGCACATACACAGCCCCGCCGATGTACTTGATGATGACTTCCGGCCGCTGGGTCATGGTAAACTCAATGTCTCCAGGCGTAAATTCAAAGCCTACGCCGTTGGTCTTCCAGTCAAAATTCATCTTATCCATCTCATAGCGGATCTGCATCTGGCCAGGCTCCCAATTTAGGCTGACGCCGGTTTCAGGCAAAAAGCCTAAACCGAAATCAGAGACGTCCCGGCCCATTTGGGCGTCCTGGGTCTCTTTGGCAAATTGGCTGATAAATTCCTGCCCCAATTGGCCGTCCATGACGATCTGCCCCCGTTGGGCATAGGTGGCCGTGGCTGAATAGGCCGCCTGCTTCCCGCGCTGAGCAGCCTGGTCCACGCTCTGCATGGTGGTGGGCCGCACTGTGCTCCTGGACTGGAAAGAGTCCACGTTCAGCTTAATGGGACGGCTCTTGATATTCAGACCGCCTTTGTCTCTGGAGATTTCCACTTCCGCCGTACCCTTGGAATACAGAAGTTGAGCGGGCGTGGTTTTCATCTCGATTTCAATCGGTACCGTAGTAATCTCAATTAACGGGCCCAATTATAATCCCCCTCTTTCAGAAAAAATCAGTTCATATAATCGATAAGCGACTGGGACAAAAGCTGGGTACCAATGCGCAGGGCCGCGTTGTAAGAATACTGGGCCCACATCAGGGTAGTGATGGCATCAGCCGGGTCAATGTCCTCCATGTCGACTATCTGCTCATTCAAAGTTTGTAAAGACCAATACCGACCGCTTGACTTCTTTGGACGACACCTTGAATGAGCAGATAGTCGACATGGAGGACATTGACCCGGCAAAAATGGTGCCCATC
>CANONE010000186.1 GCA_947567585.1 uncultured Clostridia bacterium
CTCTGCTTTCTGACTGTGGACTGTGACCAGCCACCTCAAGCTCCTGCCTTCATGCCTTCCCTTACTCTAATCATACCATGTCTTATCCAAAAAGGCAAGAATTTTTTTGAAATTTATTTCTACATTTTTCTGGAAACTTTTAAAACTTTATTTCAAAATAAAACCTCTTCTCAAGAGAGAGAAGAGGTTGAAAAGCTTGCCGCCCGTAAAACGGGATAAGCCCTCTGGTTTTATAACAGACCCCAGTCCTTTCGGAATCAAAGGGGCCATGCTATAACAGCGTACGGTGAAGCGGCCCTTACGCCAAGGTGAAGCAATAGCCAATAAAGCGGCAGGGCGGAGGCCCATCCACGAAACGGCGGCCCAAAATGAGAAAATTACTCCTTCTTTTGGGCTTTAGAAAAGTCGATAGTAAGGTCGGGGGAGGCTGAAATACCCTGGCTGTTGGGGCTGCTGACGTAATAGGTCTTATCGCTGAACAAAGGATAGAATATATACTGGCCCATCAGGTAGGTTTCCAGACTCCGGTAAGAATATAGGTCAAAGCTCAGGGAATGCAGGAGGCTGTCATATTCCGGGCTTTTCAGCAGGGTAGGGGAGGAACTGCTTTCAAAGGCTTTCAGGGCTTGGTAGGGAATAATTCCGCCGGCGCGTAGGGTATAGATGGCGGCCTCGTATTCTCCGGAGGTGATCCGGTCCCGGAACTCTTCGTCCGGTAAGGGCTGGATATTGAAGGCGTTGCCCAGCTTGGAATTCCAGCATACCAGCAGGCCGTTGGCAATATTAACGGATTCCTCATCGTCAGGACAGATTACCGTGATGCTGGGGAGATACTCCGCGTCCAGTTTTTTGAGTAAATCCGGCAGCAGAGTGTCCAGCACGCCGTCGTCCTGCTGCACAAAAAGAGTGGCTCCATCCGAGTAATAGGACTCTCCTCGCCAGCGGACGCAGTCGGCCATAATGCCCAAAGCCTCCGCGCTGTTTTTGTCCACGCGCCGGTCCAAGAGCTCTTGACGGTCCAGGGTTTTGATAAAGATCTCCCGCGCCTGGGGATCTTTCAGTTTTGCGGCCTCTGGGTTCAGCAAAAGCCCGGTAACGGCGTCGTCCAGCACTTGAATGCCGCAGCCCCTGTCAGCGGCCTCCTTCGCGGCGGTTTCCGTAAGGGTGGTGATGTCGTTTTGTCCGGTAAGCAGGGCGGAGACCGGATCAGCGGCCAAAGCGTCCTCATAGTCAATCAGATAGGTAAGCTTAGCGGGGGCAACCTCTTTTTTGTTCCGATAAGAATCGGAAGGTTCCAGTACAACTTTCCGGCTGCCATAGCTGGTATCCCAGGAGTAGATGCTGGTAAAGGTAAAAGCGCCGTTGGTAATTAAGTATTCCGAAGAGAGGCCGTAGTGGCCGGCACAGGCTTCAAAATACGCCCGGTTACAGGGCATATAATGGGTTCCGGCGGTCAGCGAGGGAAAATCGGGATACCCTCTTTCCAGCTGGACCACCAATGTGTAGCTGTCCTGCGCCCAAACGCCCAGGGTGCTTTCATCCGCCTCTCCGTTGTAAATGGCACGGGCTCCCTGGATGATAAATAGATCGTCTACAGAGGGAGTGGCCGTTTCCGGCCGGAGGGCCCGCTGAATGGCGAACAGGAAGTCGTCCGCTGTGACAGGGTCCCCGTTGCTCCAATAGGAATCCTCATAGAGATAAAAGATAAACTGGGTAGCGGATTCGTTTGCCTCCCATTTTCGCGCCGCTCCCGGTTCCACATTCCCCTGCGCGTCTATTTTGCAAAGACCCTGGAATAGGGAACCAATCACCAGCGCGGAGGATGGCCTGGCAGCGGTTTGAGGGTCCAGGGTATCTACATTCTGGGGGAGCAGGTAGGTGAACTCCATGTCCTTCTGATAGCCGCCGGAGCAGCCGGAAAGGAAAGAGCATGCAAGTAAGAAAGCCAGAAGAAGGGGCAGGGCGCGTCTCATATAGAAAACCTCCGTATTGTGCAGCGAAAGCAAAAGTGGATTCGGAATAATACCCATTAAGTATACACACAATTCCAGCGTTTATAATTCTTTAAAAGAAAAAAGAGGGAAAACACAAAAGGACTCCCCACAGCCGTGAGGAGCCCCTTTAGAAACAAAGTATTTTAAATATTGGCCTTTAGCCAGGCAATATCCTCCTGCAAGCAGGAGATGCGGTCCTTGCCGCCATAATTGGCTTCGCGTTCGACCACATAAATCACGCCTTCGCGCTGAGCGTCAGCGGCAGCCTTAATGGCTTTCCAGTCCACAATGCCACTGCCGGTGGGGACGTTCAGCTTGTCCCGCTCTTCCATTTTCTTCAAGAACTCAGGCGGGAAAATAGGCTTGCCGTTCTCATCCAGCTCGAACTTGGGCCACTGAGGCGGGTTTTTGCGGGAAGAGGCCGGGTCGGGCCCGATAACCGCGCCGTTTTCCTTAATATGGATAGCGGCAATGCGGCCCGCGTGGGCGTTGATATACTCCACCGGATTGATGCCGGCGGCGGAAGCCCAACCGCAGTCAATTTCAAAAGCCACGGTCTCAGGGTCGGTATTCTCTATAACCCAGTCATACAGATACTTGTCCTGATCCTTGTTGAACTCCTGGGTGTGGTTGTGATAGCCAATGGTAATGCCGTACTTCTTGGCCTCGGCGCCCCACTTGTTCAGCTCGGCGGCAACCTCCTTGGCCTCCTCCGCGTCGCAGAAAGCGGTCATGGGGCAAGCCACAAACTTTACGCCCAGCTGGGCCAGATAGGGCAGATGCTCACCCATCATCTCAAAGGGCACATGGGCGGAAACAGCCTTTACGCCGCTTTCCTCCAGGGCCTTTTTGATGTCCTCAACAGGTACATCCTTATAGTCCTGGGCGAACTCAACGCCGGCATAACCCATCTCTCCAGCCTTCTTGATCTTCTCCACGGCGGAGAGATTGCAGTCATGGCCGAAGGAATACAATTGCAGATTGATATTTTCCATTCTTTTCTACCTCGCGCCCGGCTTAAAACTTGATAGCTTGGCCGGTCCGGGAGGACTGGTAGATGGCGTCCAGAATCTTGGTGACAACGAAAGCCTGGTCGGCGGTGACGAACAGCTC
>CANONE010000187.1 GCA_947567585.1 uncultured Clostridia bacterium
CTGTGCCCCAGCACCACCAGCACGGCTCCCAGCAAAACCGCCGCAAAGGCCAGCAACATGGCGCTGAAAGCGTTTTGCAGCACCAGCATAAAACCACGGATGGCCTCTCGGCTATGGACGAACTCGGTAAACTCGGACAGGCCAGTGCTTTCGTTTAACAGGCTGTTGAGCTGGGCAGATGGCAGTCCGCTGGATGAAATGATGTGCACCATGGCCCCCGCCCGTGCCAGCGCGTCTATGCCGGAGGACTCGATAATGCCCAGCGCCGTCCGGTAATCATCCTCGCACACCAGGAAGCCCTTCATGCCGATCATGGAGCTGCCCATCACCGGGTCCTCGAAAAAGCCTGCGATCGTCAGCGTCATATCCCGCCCGGAGCGGGCAATGGGGAAAATGATTTCATCGCCCATGCTCACCCCAAACATGGAGATGAGGGAGGGCGAAACGTACACGTTTCCAGGCTCTATCCTGTCCGGTTGAGACTGGTAGCCTGTTAAGTCATCCGTAAAAAAGCAGTAACGCTCCCTTTCCGGCTCATAGACGATAAGCTGGCCCTCGCTGTCGGATTCCTGCCCCAGCGTGGTGTAGTTAGAGAAAACCAACCGTTGTGTTTCGGGTCCGCCCACATCCTCCAGGCCGGAGACCCAGACAGTCAACTCGCCAAAACCCGCCTGTTCCAACCCTCTCTCGATGTAGTCCCCGGCATTTACCCACAAGGTCAGTACCGTGCCCAGCGCCACGGAGACCAGCATCACCAGAAACAGCAGACCCGCGAGCGTCCCACGGTGCCGCTTTATCCCGGCGCGAAGTAATATTCTGAATCCCATGCCCTCACCTCACCATTGCAGCTTAGAGAGCCATGCGCTGGCCGTACTCTCCCGCTCCGCATCGTCATCCGTGCCGTAGTTGGGCAAGGTCAGCTCGTCCAGTATTTTCCCATCTTCTAGGTATAGCAGCCGGTTGCCCCGCAGTGCCGCCCGGACGTCATGGGTGACCATGAGGATGCGCTGCCCCTGAGCGTTCAGCCCGGTCAGCAGGGACATGACTTCCTGGCTGTTGGACTTGTTCAGCGCCCCGGTAGGCTCGTCGGCAAACAGCAGGCCGGGACGGTTTATCATAGCTCGGGCGATAGCCGCGCGCTGGGCCTCGCCACCGGAGACCTGGCTGGGCAGACGGTCTTTTGCGCCGCCCACGTTCATCTGCGCCAACAGTTCATTGGCCCGGCGGTGGACTTCTTCCGTCTTCCCGGCATACCCGGCCATGGCCACATTTTCAAAAAGAGTGAGATTGCTGACCAGGTGGGTCTGCTGGAACACAAAGCCAAATTCTTTAGCTCGCAGCTTTGCCATCTGCTTCTCCGGCAGGTAGCTGATCTCCTGGCCCTTGAACCAAACCTCGCCGCTGGAGATAGCGTCCATGCCGCTGAGACAATACAGCAAGGTGGATTTGCCAGCCCCGGACGGCCCCATAATTACCGTGAAGTCGCCTGCATAGATGTCGATATCCACGTTATCCATCACGATAGTTTCACCGAACTTCTTGCACAGACCTTTGCCGCTTAGTATTGGTTCCTTCATCCTGCTTTTCGCCACCTTTCCGCATGATTTTGAACGATCAGCCGTTTCTTTCCTGTACTGGGGTCGGGCAAGATCTCATCCACAAAGCCTACGCTGAACTCTACATACCCCAGCCCTTTTTCTTCCAGGATGCCCCGCATCTGTGCTGTTATCTCTGCCTGTATCACAGTTTCCAGGCCGCTTTTTGTCTTTTCTGCCAGCATGATGAAACTGTCCGAGCCTGTCTGCTGGAACTGGTAATCCCGCAACCCCTCCACGCAGAACCCCTCGATTGCCAGGGGATGGAGGAAATCCCGGTGGCCCAGATCGTCCTCGAACCAGAGCATATCCTCGTTGCGTCCTAGGAGGCCGGTGGCCCGGGTGAAGGGGCTGCCATTGGCGGGTGGGGAGAGGGTAAGGGAATCGGACAGCTTGTAGCGGATGAGGGGCTGGGCGAAGTTGTAGAGAGAGGTCAGGTACATCTCGCCGTTTTCTACCTCGATCACGTTCAGATCGTCAAAGAGCAGCATACCGTTTTTAGCGTCGCTCTCCACACCCAGCGCCAGGGATTCGCTGGCGCCGTAAGTATTGATAACGGGTGCGGCAAAAACCTTCTCCAAGTACCCGCGCAGGCCGGCGCCCAGCGGCTCCCCGCAGGAGATCACCCGCAGAACAGATAATTCTATGTCTCCGCGCTCCACCAGCTCGCCTAAAATCTTGATAGCAGATGGATAGCCGATAATTATGTTAGGCTGGAACGCTTTCAACTGCTCGACCCACTGGCTCAGCGGCTGCTTGATGTCCAGGTGGATCTGGCTGGCTCCCACGCCGTCGATGCCGTCACCTACAGCCATGGCCCCGCCGTAGCGGCCATCGGTAGCGGCAATATAGGCGATGCGCGGCCCCTTTGCCAGCAGACGGAGGATCTGCGGCATGGACATTCCCCAAAGCGCTGCCCGGATAATGCCCAGGAGCATGGTACGCCATGCGGCATTATCGTACACAAAATAGCCGGGCTTGCCAGTGCTGCCAGAGGAGTGCACTACATGATACTTGCCCTTGTAGGGCTTGCGGTCAGTAGAGGCTTCTGCGTCAAAGCGGCGCAGTTCCTCCTGGGTCAAGTCAGGAACCGTAACCAGCTCATCGAAATTCTGGAGAAGCACCTTCTTGTCTATTACGGGGAAAGCAGACAGCGGCGCAACATGGATATTGCTTTCCGTGATGCCCGCCCGGACGAACTCCCGGTGGTAATAGGCCGAATGCTGGAACGCATAGACCAGCAATTTGCGCAGTTTTTCTCTCTGGATTTTTTGCATTTGGGCCGGGCTTTTGTGCTCATTTCGTTTAAGGCAAGCCAGCTCCCACAGTAGTTTTAAGATGTTCATATAGTAAACCCTCCTAACCGATGGAGAAGGTATAGCTTTCTTCATAATTTTCCCGGTGGTAATACCGGACAGTACCAGCCCTTTGGTCAAAGACGATGCTCCATTCGGTGGACTCAAACTCGTTGAAATTGTTTT
>CANONE010000188.1 GCA_947567585.1 uncultured Clostridia bacterium
TGGGATTGTACACGTCCGCGCATCCGGGCGACAGCACGACGGAGGGAAAGCCCTATGGCGAAATTTTGGAAAATATCCATCATCTGCGGTTTTAGCCTATGAATATCGCCATTATTCTGTCCGCCGGGACGGGCAGCAGGTTTCAGGGAGATATCCCCAAGCAGTATGTGGAGGTGGAGGGAAAGCCTATTCTGGTATATACCGCCGCTCCTTTCCAGGACTGTCCGGAAATAGACCATATCCTTGTGGTGGCGGCTGAGGAATGGAAAGAAAAAATCCTCGGGTGGAAAGTTCGCTTTGGCCTTACAAAGCTTAGGGCGGTGGCTCCAGGGGGCGCGGACCGGCAGGAATCCATCCTGAACGGCCTGCTGGCCGCCAGGGACCTCTCCCAAAGTGAAACCGACGGCGCCGTCATACAGGACGCGGCCCGGCCGCTGACCAGTGGAAAGCTTATAAAGCGCTTACTGGAGGGGCTTTCGGCAGCGCCCTGCGTACTGCCCGCAATACCGCCGGCAGACACGGTATATGCCAGCCCGGACGGTCAATGGGTGGAGGGCGTCTTGGAGCGCTCTTCGCTATACGCGGGACAAGCGCCGGAAGCTTTCAACTATAGAAAGTATTTAGAGCTGTATCAGAGTACCCCGCCGGAAATCCGCAGCTCCCTCAGCGGCAGCTGTCAGCTGCCCTTCCGGGCGGGCTGGAAAGTAAAAATCATTCCCGGCGAAGCTGACAATATCAAGATCACTTACCCCATGGACTTAAAGCTCTTTCAGTTAATTTTGCGGGAAAGGAAGGCACAGCATGAAAGCCTATGTACTCCACGGTGTGGGCGACCTGCGCTATGAAGAAGCGCCCCGGCCGGAGCCGCGGCCGGGCTGGGTTCTGGTGCGGGTGTTGGCTGCGGGGATCTGTAGTTCGGACATTCCCAGGATCTTTGTAAAGGGCACCTATCACTTTCCTACTATTCCCGGCCATGAGTTCTGCGGCGTGGTGGAAAGGGCCGCGGACCCGGAGGGAGAGACATGGATTGGAAAGCGGGTGGGGGTGTATCCCCTAATTCCCTGTAAAAAATGCCCTTCCTGCATAAAAGAACAGTATGAGACCTGCGAGAATTACGACTACCTGGGCTCCCGGCGCGACGGGGGCTTTGCGGAGTATGCGGCGGTTCCCGTGTGGAACCTGATCCGGCTGCCGGACCAGGTCAGCGACCTACAGGGCGCTTTGCTGGAACCGGCTTCGGTGGCCCTGCACGCCGTCCGGCGTCTGGGAGATCTGGCGGGAAGGGACGTATGCGTGGTGGGCACAGGCGCCATTGGCCTGCTGGCAGGCCAGTGGGCCAAGCTGCTGGGAGCGGCCAGCGTGACGGTAAAGGGCCGCAATGCCGCGAAAAGGGAAATTGCCCGGCAATGCGGGCTTACCTATACGACACAGGCCGGCAAAGAATTCGACTGCGTGGTGGAGGCGGTGGGAACGCCGGCGGCCATTGCGGAGAGCATCACTCTGACAAAACCTGGCGGACACTTGGCGCTGCTGGGCAATCCCAGCGGGGAAATCCCCTTAGCCCAGGATGTATATTGGCGGATTCTAAGAAAGCAGCTGACTCTTAGCGGCAGCTGGAATTCGTCTTTCCAAAAAGACAACAGCGACTGGTCCGGCAGTGTTCAAGCCATAGCAAGCGGGCGGATACAGGTGGAAAGCATCGTGACGCATGTATTGGACGCATCGAAGCTGGACCAGGGGCTGACCATTATGAGAGACGCCGTGGAGCCGTATGGCAAAGTGATAGTAAGGAGCGAGCTTTCATGAAGCTGAAAAAGGGAACCTTTTTGGATTTTGCCCGCTGGGCGAAAAAGACCGGCAAGCCGGTTGCAGTGTATGGCGCGGGGGTAATCGGGCAGGTTGCCGCCCCCTATTGGCTGGAAGAGTACCAGCTTACCGGTCAGGTATGCTGCTATATTGACGCGGACCCTCACAAACAGGGAAAAACCGTGGATTTGGCCGGACGCGCCGTGCCCATCGCGCCCCTTTCCCGGCTGGAGGAGCTGGGCGGCTCCTGCCTGCTGCTAGTGACCGTCAGCGCCTTTGACGCGGTGGTGGAAAGCCTGAGTAAGCTGCCCGCCCTGCGGGAGACGGAAACCTATTTTCTGCCGGTCATGCTCATTGAACGGGCCCATGGCCTAAAGTCCGGCGGCGTGGTGAAAACCAGCGAGACCCCGCTGATTCCCAAAAAGATACACTACTGCTGGTTCTCCGGCAACCCTATCCCCGACACCCTGAAGCGGTGCATGGAGACCTGGGAGAAATTCTGCCCGGACTACGAGATCATTCGCTGGGACGAGAGCAATTATGATATAAGCTGGAGCCCCTATATGGTGCAGGCTTATGAGAGGAAAAAGTGGGGGTTTGTGCCGGACGTAGCCCGGCTGGATATTCTATACCGGCACGGAGGCATTTATCTGGACACGGATGTGGAGCTGGTACGGAATCTGGATGAGCTTCTGTACCAGCCGGCTTTTTGTGGGGTAGAGAAGTGGGGAAGCGTCAATCTGGGCGGGCTTTCCGGGGCGGCGCCAGGAAATCCGGCTATCCGCTCCATGCTGGATTATCGAAGGGATATTCCCTTTGTGAGAGAGGATAGTACTCTCAATCTTACTACCTGTGGCCAATATGAAACCCCGCCGCTGGTAAAAGCGGGTTTTCAGCCCTCGAACGTCACCCAAACGCTGCCGGACCAATCGATGGTTGTGTATTCCTCCGCGTTTTTCCATCCCTTTGATTATGCCAGCGGTGAAACTGCCATTACGAAAAACACCTTTTCCGTCCACCATTTCAGCGGTACATGGCTGGGAGAAAACGCGGCCCGCGAAAGGGCGCTGACCCGGGAGAAATACCGGCTGTTTGTGGACAAAATGGAGGCGGCCACATGAAAAAAGTAAGCATTGTCCTCCCCGTGTATAACGGCGAGGTCTATTTGCGTCAGGCCATAGAGAGCGTCTTAGCCCAAACCTATGAAAACTGGGAATTGATTATTGTGGACGACTGCTCCACA
>CANONE010000189.1 GCA_947567585.1 uncultured Clostridia bacterium
TACAGTATTCCCTTAGCGGGAGATGGACATATTTACCTCGCTTCCCCCACTGTAACCACTACGTTTTTTCCGGCGCTGACGCGAGTAAAGGGTATGCTGGGATAAAGCACCTGCGTAAAGGCCCGGGTACCGCCGTCTATGAACAGCTCACAGACAGAGCGGTCGAAAATAAGATCCATGGTCCATTTTCCTGTAAAGAAGCGGGGCTCGCCGCAGGCGCTGAAAAGAGGCGTGGCAAAGCTCTCGCTAAAATCCTTGGCGCCTGCCATAGAGCGGTCCACAAAGACTTGATTTTCCTGATTAACCCCAAAGCGGAAGACTTCCCCGGCTGGGTTGGACAGAGCAATCTCCGCCGCGCCCTGGCCGCTTACCGACAGCTTGAAAACCTCTCCCGGCAAGGTTCCGCCGCAGGGGGCCGGCTCCCCAAAGACGCCGTTATCCACAGGCAGGCTAGCCAGCCTGACGCCCGCGGGGGTCTCCGCCAAAGAAAGGCGGCGGGGCAGGGTGTATTGGCAGCAGAACTCCCCAGTGGGCAGCTGGTTGGCGTAGACCCAGTTGGCCGCCCAGCCTATGAGAATCCGGTCCTTCGTGCCAGAGAAAGTGACGCCCGCGTAATTGTCAAAACCGCTGTCGATGAACTCCGCCTGGGTAAAGCCGCCGTCGCATAAAAAGCGGTCCCCGTCAAAATCTCCCAGGAAGTACTGGGTTCTGGCTCCTCGATGGGCCTCCTTGGCTCCCATGCTCACCAGAAGCACCCATTTCGTCCCGCCGCCGGGAGCGTCCAACGGGAATAGATCCGGACACTCCCACACGCCGGGAGCGAAATTTCCATCGGGGCCAAAGACGCCGGTTTTCTCCCAGGCTTTCAGGTCAGGGGACGCGAAGAACTCCACATGGTCCCCCGCCGCCAGCACCATGCCCCAACACTTCTTTACGGGATTATAGAACACCTTGGGGTCACGGAAATCCTTGAGCGCGGAATTGGGGATTACTGGATTCCCCTGATACTTGACAAAATGGACGCCGTCTAAGCTGTAGGCCAAGCTTTGCTGCTCCTGCTCCGGCGCCGCCGCCGTGCTGTCAGCGCTGCCATGGCTGGTGTACATGGCCACAATGGGGGCCTTGCCGTCCTGGCCAAACCCGGATGTGTTTCCTTCGTCATATACAGCGCTGCCGGAAAAAATATATCCCAGCCCGTCTGGTTCCAGAGCTACCGGCAGATGCTCCCAGTGAAGCAAATCTTTGCTGGCGGCATG
Organism: uncultured Clostridia bacterium; assembly: GCA_947567585.1. Taxonomy (GTDB): domain Bacteria; phylum Bacillota; class Clostridia; order Oscillospirales; family Acutalibacteraceae; genus Acutalibacter. The sequence continues at coordinate 1,257 of CANONE010000189.1, forward strand.
GTACCAATGCATGGGCCCCCAAACAGGCTCCTGGTAATACTGGGCGAAAAGATGGTACCTCCCATCTGCGAAAACCAACCCATTGGGGTCGTTGATCCACCCGGTTTTGGGCGTAAAATGTATCTGCGGGCGAAAATCCCGCACTCCTTTTGTGCTCATACTATCCTCTCCCTCTTTTAGAAAATTTTCACCCGCCTGATCGATGTACAGACCTGTGGCTTACCCCTGCTTCCCCGCAAGCTTTCTGCGCCGCCCAACAAGCCTGGGCGCAAATCCGGCAAAACTGGGAAATAGAGGTTTTTGTCCGCCTTTGGGAAAAGGTGGCGCAGCGCGAGGCCGCGGCCTCACTCCAGCTCGAAAGCGCCGGTGTAGAGCTGGTAGTATTTGCCGTGCTGGGCGATAAGCTCCTGGTGGGTGCCGCGCTCAATGATGCGGCCCAGCTCCAGCACCAGAATGCTGTCGGAGTTCTGGACGGTGGAAAGGCGGTGGGCAATGACGAAGACGGTGCGGTCCTGCATCAGGCCGTCCATACCCTGCTGGACCAGGCGCTCGGTGCGGGTATCGATGGAAGAGGTTGCCTCGTCCAGCACCATTACAGGGGGGTCCGCCACAGCCGCCCGGGCAATGGACAACAGCTGCCGCTGGCCCTGGGAGAGGCTGCCGCCGTCCCCGGTGAGCATGGTGTCATAGCCGTCGGGCAGGCGGCGGATAAAGCCGTCGGCATTGGCTAACTTTGCCGCGGCCTCGATCTCTTCATCGGTGGCGTCCAGCTTGCCGTAGCGGATGTTGTCCCGAACCGTGCCGGAAAACAGGTTGGTATCCTGCAAAACCACGCCCAAGGAACGGCGCAGGTCCGGCTTTCTAATCTTGTTTATGTTGATGCCGTCGTAGCGGATCTTGCCGTCGGCAATGTCGTAGAAACGGTTGATCAGATTGGTAATGGTGGTCTTTCCCGCGCCAGTAGCCCCTACAAAGGCGATTTTCTTGCCAGGCTCGGCGTCAATGTCAATGTCGTGGAGCACAATCTTTTCCTCGGTATATCCGAAGTCCACGTCGTGCAGCTCCACCCGGCCGGTAAGCTTTTGATACGTGGTGGTGCCCTCTTCCTTATGGGGATGCTTCCAGGCCCACATGCCGGTGCGCTCCGGGGTTTCTACAATCTCGCCATTTACCTCCTTGGCATTCACCAACGTGACATAGCCCGCGTCCTGCTCCGGCTCCTCGTCCATCAGGTCGAAGATGCGCTCCGCCCCGGCCAGGGCCATGACAATGGTATTAAACTGCTGGGAGATCTGCCCAATGGGCATGGTAAAGGATCGGGAGAGCTGTAGGAAAGCGGCGATGCCGCCCAGGGTCAGGCCGCCGATGCCGCCAATGGCCAGCGCCCCGCCTACAATGGCGATCAGAGCGTATTGCAAGTGGCCCAGGTTGTTATTCACCGGGCCCATAATGTTGGCGAAGCTGTTGGCCTTGCTGGCCTCCTCCCGCAGCGTGTCGTTCAGCTGGTCAAAGTCCTCCTTGGCGCGCTCCTCGTGGCAGAAAACCTTAATCACCTTTTGGCCGGTGACCATCTCTTCGATGTAGCCGTTGATAGCGCCCAGAGATTTCTGCTGCCGGACAAAGTATTTGCCGGAATTTTCCGCGATCTTCTTGGTGAGGAACAGCATAAAGGCCACTACCAGCAACACCAGAAAAGTCAAGGGGACGCTGGTGGATACCATTGCTACGAAAACGGACACAATGGTGATGGCCGTGTTAAAAATCTGGGGAATGCTCTGGGAAATCATCATCC
>CANONE010000190.1 GCA_947567585.1 uncultured Clostridia bacterium
TAAAAATGCCTAGTTTCGTGCGCAGCGGGTATATCACCTTACCTATTGCCGCTGGTACTTTTAGAGATGCTGGCATCGCTGGCCTCTACTGGTCGTCGCGTTCTTATTCAATGTCTACTCGTGCTTATAATCTCCTCTTTAATGCCAACGAAGTTAATTCGCTACGTAATGACTATGCTCGCTGGTACGCTTTCTCCCTCCGCTGCCTGAGTACTGTATTAGGGATGTGGATGAGAAAAATGTAAATGTCAAAAGATCGGCACCCTCCGCGGCAAAAACCAGTAGAGGGGGAAAGCGTGGTAACGATCGTTAGTAGTATCGCCCGACGGATAAACTGTAGAGTAGACGACCAAGCGGTAAGCACCAGCGGCACCAGCTGCCCGCGAGGACCAGTCCACTGCCAACCAGCCAGCGTTCCTGAAAGTACCAGCAGAAACGTGTAATTCGATATCCCCGCTACGCAGCATAATTACCAGAATCTACAAAAACCGTAGGCCGTCAAGGCTAGAAGTCTACTTATTGCGCACTCAGTCGTAACCCAGTGCGGCCGTCAAGCCTCCGTGCTTCTCTTATAGTCCAAAGGGAAACTTCACGATCTTTTATGGTGGGAGCCGTCAGCGAACGGAGCATGACCTCAATGCTGCCTGTGGGTCCCATGGACTATCCTATCCACACATCCATTTTACCATGCGCCATCTTAGCCCTACCAATGAAGAAGTGGAAAACCCGCCATGCTACAATAAAGGCGTGGGGATGTTTCCCCACGGGAACTAAGAGCGGCCAGAGCTCACTCCTCCGCCAGCTGAAGGTTCTCCGACAAAAGATCGTGAAGTCTTACTCTCCAACTATCAAAAGAAATAGTAAGAGGCTGGAAGACCGTCCTGGCTATGGTCCGGGCCTCACAAAAAGGCTTCCTGGATTCAGTTGGCTGGTTATTTTGTTTCTGCATTTGCCTTCCCTGTTTCGTGCGCAGCGGGTGGGCTAATGTACTTGCAGGCTCCTGGCGGGACGCTGCCGACCTTGGAGCCTGGTGGTCGTCGTCCGCAGCTGATACCTCAGACCGTGCCTGGCGTCCTTACATCCAACAGTCCCAGCTCAATCTAAATACCAACGCCAATCGCTGGCATGGTCTCCCCCTCCGCTGGGCTGTGTATGCCGCGGCGGGGTGCCGATCTTTTGGTAATTTCATCTTACATACACTTACCGTTTTGCCGTATAAAATGTGTTAGAATAAAACCATGATCAGAAATAGCGGCATACATAGGGCAAAAGTTAAAAAATCACAGACATCACCAAGCCGCAAAGGTATATTGTGGGTGATTTTTGCTGCCATGTCTATGGCCGCCGGGGTTATTTCTTTTGTCCCATGTGTACTAATGGCTGTAATAGGATATGGACTTGGCGGCACAGTTTAGGCTGCTCCTTTTGCTGTGGCAATTATGATAGTGCCTATTGGCTGTCTTATCAATGCCGGTAGCAGTATTTCTATAGGCAGGCGTATACTCAGTGGTATGGAAGTCAGCCGCAAACGTTACATCTTTTTTGGCGTTTCTGCCGTGGCGACGGTTATTGTGGTGGATGTCTTTGCACTGTGGGCAGTGATGTAACTGGAAAGATCGGCACCCTCCGCGGCAAAAACCAGCGGAGGGGGAAACCGAGCCAACGGTTGTCCGGGCCCCACGACGGGTGTACGTCGGCAGCATTAAAGTTGAGGTCGTAACCGCCGAGGCCGGTCGAACCCCAGACATTATCAGCTCCGCGCGATGACCAGTTGTGGCCGCTCCCGCCAGCGTTCCGAAGAGTACCAGCAGAATTAGTGAGATTAAAGTTTCCGCTGCGCACGGTAGAAGCAAGTACTAATACTTCATAAGAATAGTCTGCTTTAGAATTGCCCAGAAGCCGCTTCAAGAATTATAAGCCATAGCTAAAAATCCAGCAGACCTCACATTTTCCTCTGAAAATAAAAGAGAGAGCTTCACGATCTTTCAAAGAGAACCGTCGGCTAGCGGAGGAGTGAGCTCAGGCTGCTGTTGGTGCCCATGGACGGAATTATCCATGAGCTTATTTTAGCATATATGTTTTATAGGCTATTTGGGATATCGGCATCAATATTCTGCCGCTCAATTGCATCTAGTCAGTTTCGCTGGACTTATCGTTAATATACCTTGAATTATATCATGGAAATTTCCCCAGCTCTGCCCCATTGCATCATAACCACCAATATTACCCCAGAATCTTTGTATATTTTTGCAGGCAGAAAAGACTTGTGTTTTTGGTGATTCAGAGTGATAGATATAACCATCGCAAAGGTAGTTGTTCCGGGTAAATGAACCCGGAACAGAGATTCAGGAAAGGATGGGATAAATATGAGTATGAGTACAATCGACAGGCTTTATAGCAGCTTAATCAATGATATAGACTATAAAGACCTGCCAGAAGCAGAAAAAGCAAGGGACAAAGTCAAAGCCTGCATTATGAATGGGTATCTGAGCAAGGATACGGAGGAGGCCAGGAAGCAGTGGCTGGAGCTGGAGAAAATGATTGCGGATATAGCCTGCGCCAATGAGCATCAGGGATTTATCTATGGATTCCGGCTGGCGATGGGATTATTTATTGGCAATGAGAGACCTTATGGTAAAAGCCAGTTTGAGGAGCATATCCGCTCAGAATATTCTACTTTGATGGTAAGCGACCTTGATAGAACTGACCAGGTGGTAGATATCCTAAAGGAACATATTCCCGAAAGCAGGCTGGAAGATGCGATAAATACCTTATGCGCCTGCGTTAACGATACCAAGTATGCTGTGTTTGAGCAGGGATTCTTACGCGGAATTGCCGTGGCCAGAGGGGATGGGATATAGTCCATCCCTGCGCAGGTGCAATGCGGTGCAAGCGGGTGCAAATGATAAAAGCTGGGTGCAGCGTGTAAAATGAGCCGTTAATTCCCCGCTCAAGTATGAATAGAATACGCTCCTAAATCCGCACTCATTTGTTATCATCTACCAGTAAATAAGGCGTTT
>CANONE010000191.1 GCA_947567585.1 uncultured Clostridia bacterium
CTATGAATCACTGCGGTATTTTTGGCAAGGCTGGGGCCATAGGAGTGTTTGACATATTTGAGGGCTGGGAGAGGCGCATTACCCGGATCGGCGATCTGACATACATAAGGGATTGAGGCCCAAGGAGGCATGGGTTTGAGCAGTATTGGAGAGTTTTTCAAAAAGGAGACGAACGGCAAAGATTTCCCACCGGCGTTGATGGACGGGGAAATCCGGCAGATGACAGTGAACCGGGCGGACCGGACAATTCGGATATCCGCCCGGTTTTCCCAGTTTGTGGCGTATCCAGACCTGCAAAGGCTTGCCAGCTGCTTAGAGGGAGCCGGTATTCGCCGGGTAGAGCTCAGGCCCAGTTTTCCAGGTGAAAGCTTTTCAGCGGCCAGCGTAGATTCCTTGGCTGCTGCCCTTAAGGAGCGGGACGCCAGCTTAAACGGCACGCTGCACCAGGCCCAAGCCCGGTTGGAGCAGGGAATTTTGACCATTGCCCTAGCCCATGGCGGCTATGAATTGCTGGCGGCTCGGGATACGGCGGGGAAAATGTCTCAACTGATTCAGGAATGGTTTTCCATCGACTGTAGCGTGCACTTTGACGGAAAACTTACGGTTCAGGAGGGGGACGGTTCCCTGGTGGCACAGATCCATCACGAAGAGGAAAAACGCCAGCGGGAGGCCGTTATCAGGGAAATGGAAGAATATGAAGAGGCTTTAGCGGACCAAAACAGCCGCAGGAAGATCAGTGTTCGGGAAGGAGACAGCCTCCTGCCGCAAATGATACCGGAGACAGCCAGACCAGTGCTGGGGCAGGTCCCTAAAGGAAAGCCCACGCCGATTTCTCAACTGAGCGTAGATTTGGGGAACACGGTGGCTTGGGGAGAGATTTTTGATCTGGAGAGCAAGGAGACACGGGATAGATCAAAAAAGATATACTCCATCGATATCACAGACTATACAGGCTCCGTCACACTGAAGGTTATTCAGGATGCTTCTCAGTGCAAGGAGTTGGATAAGCTGAAAAAGGGCATGTCAATTCTGGTACGGGGCGCTTTAGAGTATGACAAGTATGACCGGGAAAACGTGCTGCGGCCCAGGGCAATCGCCACAGTAGACCAGGTAGAGGTAGTGGACGACGCCTTAGAGAAGAGGGTGGAACTGCACCTGCATACCAGTATGTCCGACCTGGATGGCATTACCCCCGCCGCCGACCTGATCAAGCAGGCATACAAATGGGGGCAGAAAGCCGTAGCCATTACCGACCATGGGGTGGCGCAGGCTTTTCCGGAGGCTATGAACGCCGAGGAAGCCATCCGCAAGGAGGATCCGGATTTCAAGGTGATCTACGGTATGGAAGCCTATTTTGTCAACGATCTGGTTCCTGCTGTGGTGGGTGAGCGTTCGATTCCCCTGGACGGTACGTTCATCTGCTTTGACTTGGAAACTACCGGGCTCTCTGCCAGAAAGGACCGAATTACGGAAATCGGCGCGGTACGGGTGCAGGGGGGACAGGTTACCGAGCATTTCGACACCTTTGTGGATCCGGAACGCCCTATCCCTGCGAAAATTACGGAACTGACCGGCATCACCAACGAGATGGTACAGGGAGCGCCTAAGGAGAAGGAGGCGGTGGAGGCTTTCTACCGCTTTTGCGGAGACAATCCGGTTCTGGTAGCGCATAACGCGGGGTTTGACACCAGTTTTCTCCGGGCGTCCGGAGAGCGCACCGGCGTTTTATTTGATTTTCCTTATGTGGATACCGTACCGGTATGCCGGTCCTTATTGAAGGATATCAAAGACTGTAAGCTGGACACAGTGGCGAAGTTTTTAAAACTGGCGCCCTTTAACCACCACCGTGCCGATGACGACGCGGCTGTTCTAGGTGAAATTTTTGTCCAGCTGGCCCGCCGGCTCCGGGAAGACTATGGTGCGGCCGACTTAAGCCAGGTCAATGCCGCCTTGGCCGGAGGCGATCCCAAAAAGCTGCGGGCTTACCATCAGATTATTTTGGTAAAAAACAATACGGGGTTAAAAAATCTGTACAGGCTCATTTCGGAAGGGCATCTTAACTATTATTACCGCAACCCGCGCACCCCCAAAAGCCTGCTGAACAAGTACCGGGAAGGACTTCTGATTGGCAGCGCCTGCGAGGCTGGAGAGCTCTTCCGAGCTATGACCGCTGGCGAAAGCTTTGAAAACCTATGTAAGATCGCGGAGTTTTATGATTACTTAGAAATACAGCCTATTGGCAACAACATGTTTATGGTTCGCAATGGAGACACAGATGAGGAGGGTCTGCGTGAGTATAACCGTACCATTGTCCGAATTGGCGAAAAGATGGGCAAGCCGGTGGTAGCCACCTGCGATGTGCATTTTAAAGATCCTAAGGACGCGGATTTCCGTAAGGTCATTATGAAGGGCTTTGCGGACGCCGACCAACAGGCCCCTCTTTATATGCGCACCACAGCGGAGATGCTTAAGGAATTCGCTTATCTTGGCAAGGAAAAAGCCTTTGAGGTGGTGGTGACCAATCCCAACCGGATTGCGGATAAGATCGACCATGTGCGGCCTGTGCCAAACGGTAATTTCCCGCCTTTTATCGAAGGGGCTCAGGAGCAGCTGGTGGATATTACCTGGAGCCGGGCCAAGGAGCGCTATGGCGACCCTCTGCCGCCTATTGTGGAGGCGCGCTTAAATAAAGAGCTGGGGTCCATTATCAAGCACGGGTTCTCTGTGCTGTACATGACAGCCCAAAAGCTGGTGGCGGACAGCGAAGCCCACGGCTATTTGGTGGGGTCCCGGGGCTCGGTAGGATCTTCCTTCGTGGCCAGCATGTCGGGTATTTCGGAGGTGAACCCCCTGGAGCCACACTATGTCTGCCCAATATGTAAGCACAGCGAATTTATCACAGACGGCAGCTATGATTCCGGTTTTGACCTGCCTTCGAAGGACTGCCCTCATTGTGGTACGCTTATGGACCGGGACGGCCACACCATTCCCTTTGAA
>CANONE010000192.1 GCA_947567585.1 uncultured Clostridia bacterium
TACACTCTTTCCCTATACGACGCTCTTCCGATCTCCCTTGCCCCTGGCGCTGGGGTACAATCGAATAGAATATATGCAGTTCCTCTCCGGATGTGCCGTCTAGCCCGCACCAGCCTATGAAACTGTCTGGGTCATCTCTTTTTTTCACTGCCAGGCACAGATGATAGATCCTCCCAGGGGCATTTTTCCTGTGGTTTTCCTCCATCCCGCATATGGCGGCCAGAGCTTCTTCCTGGCTCAGCTCCCTGTCCGGGTCCCATATTCTGGCAACCTCCCCGCTATCCTTGGGGCTCGCTGTCCGCAGCAGCAGATCCTGGGTGTAGAGTTCCATCCGTATCTCCTCCTACTCCTGGTCTACAATAGCTTTCATCTCCCTGGCTACCTGTTCCGGCGTCTTGCCGTCCGTGTGGATTACATAGTCTCCCGGGTAGGCGGGCAAACGCAGCCATTCCATGGAGCATTCGGTTTGGTCTCCCCGCTTTTTATGGCGCTCTCTCAGCGTGTCCTCGGCGCAGGTGAGGGTAAAGCCTACGGTTTCATAGCCGGCCTCGCTGATGTTGTCCAAAATGCCCTGCCGGATAGGCTCATACATAATAACCACCGTACTGAATATCACATAGTCAAAGCCCAGCCGCAGATAGTTGGACAGCACGGCGGACATGGCTTTGTCCCCCTCCCGCAGCCGGGGGTCGTCCAGCCGGAAAGGGTTCACGCGCCAGCACCAGTCGCCGTCTAAGTAGGCGGAATTTTCATACATCTGAAAAAGCAGGTCGCCCGCTGTGGTCTTTCCCACGCAGGGGGAACCTGAAAGAAGGATCAGCTTTTGTCTGCCCATGGTCTGCCTCCCAACCGTTTTTCTCAATTTATATTTGTCTGGGGAAAAGTGGATTTGCACACTTGCCTTTCAGTGAAGTATATTTTCTGAGAAGCGGAGGCTTCCCGCCCTGCATCTCAAAAAGTATACCCGAAACCGTGAAGTTTTTCAAGTCTTAGCTGGACAAGCTACCGCCCTGTTTCAGGCGCTTTACTATCTGAGAGCAAGCGGAAAATGTGGTACCAGAGCCTTGCCAATCACTTCTCCGGCCCGGAGGACCCCAACCTCTGCGTAAATAGGGTTGCCACCCATCGCTACATCCTTTTCGTAGACTGGGCCGTGGCCCGAGGCGAGCTGTAACCCCAAGCAGGGCCCTCCCCTACGGGAGGCCCTGTTCTTTTCTCTATGCCAGCTTCAAAAGCTCAAAATTCCCGGGCGCCTGCCCCAAAGCCCCCGCAAACTCCACCAGAAAGCCCGCTTCTTTCAGGCGGCGCGCATTCTCCCGGCCCTGGCCCACGGCGGTGGAAAGGTCCCGGGGGTTTACGGACACCCGGTAGCGTCCCGGCCCGGGGAGCGCCGCCAGCAGCTTTTTCAAAAAGAGCCGGCTTTCCGCCAACTGCCGGAAGGCAGGGTGGTAGGGGCCGGCCAGCATTTTCTTTTCCAGTTGGGGCTCTGGGTGCAGTCCCATACGAATCACCGCCGCTCCGGCTTTCTGAAACATTTCCAGCAGCCCAGCGCATAGCTCCACGGCTTCTTCCAGGCTTTGGGGGCGGTAGCTCCCGGCCTGGTAAAGCCTTTCCAGTTCCGTCCCCGGCAGTACGATGGTGGGGTAAACCCGTACCGTATCCGGCTTCAGCGCAATCAGCTGCCGCGCCGTCTCCCAGGACTTCTCCGGCGTGTCGGTATAAAGCCCCGTCATCATTTGCAGCCCCAATTCCAGGCCCGCCCCCCGGATGAGCCCGGCCGCCCGGGCCGTGTCCGCCGCCGTATGCCCCCGGCGGTTGGCAAAGAGCACTCCATCATCCATGGACTGGGCCCCCAGCTCCACGGCGGTTACCCGGTGGGCCCGCAGAACTGGAAGGATCTCCCCGTCAATAGCGTCCGGCCGGGTAGAGCAGCGAATCCCCCGAAAGCCGTATCTCTCTACCGCCTGGGCTCCGGCCTCCAGCAGCTCCAGCATATAGCCCCGCCGGATGGCTGTAAAGCTCCCTCCAAAAAAAGCGATCTCCGCCTCCCGGCTCCTCTCCCCCAGACTTTCGCTGGCGGTAGCCGCCGCCTTCGCCACGTCCTCCGGACTGGGCGGCCGCGTGCCGGAAGCGCCGGTGATGGTATTCTGCTCACAGAAGCTGCATTGCTGGGGGCAGCCCAAATGCGGCACAAAAATGGCTATATTGGCGTGCTTCAATATCCCATCAACTCCAAAGCCTCCCGGGCGGCCTGCTGCTCGGCTTCTTTTTTGCTGCGTCCGCCGCCCTTGCCGATGACATTACTGTTGAGATGCACCTCCACCGTAAAGTGCTTCTGATGGTCCGGCCCGCTCTCTCCGGTAAGCACATATTCCAGCCTTTCCTCCGGGTTTTGCTGGATAATCTCCTGGAGGGTGGTTTTGTAATCCTTAAAAGCCCGGCCTCCTCTGGTCTTGGCCGCCGGACCTACAAACCGCAGAATAAACGCCTTGGCCCGCTCCAGGTCCCCGCTGTCCAGATAAATGGCCGCCGTGGTGGACTCAAACACATCCGCCAGGATGCTGGGCCGCTCTCTGCCGCCCGAATGCATCTCCCCGTGGCTCAGCCGCAGAAAGCTTCCCACTTCCAGGGCCCTGGAGAAGCCGCACAGGGACTTTTCACAGACCAGCGCGGCCCGGGTCTTGGTAAGCTGGCCCTCCGGTAAGTTGGAAAAATGTGTGAAAAGATATTCCGCGGTGACAAAGCCCAGCACAGAGTCCCCCAGGAACTCCAGGCGTTCATAGCTCTCGCACTTGTGCTCATTGGCGTAGGAGGAATGGGTCAACGCCGTTTCCAGCAGCGCCCTATTCTTGAAGCAATAACCAATCAGCCGCTCATATTCTTCTATGGGTCTCATAGCGGGTCTCCTTCCTCTCTGTGGCTGCCTCCGGCGGCTTAAG
>CANONE010000193.1 GCA_947567585.1 uncultured Clostridia bacterium
TGCCCAAGACCAAAATAATGCGAAAGTCGGCGCAGCTTGACGCTACGCCGACCCTGGCTTAAAATGTTTTCTTACGTCACCGCCCCATTCCTCCGCGGCCTTTTTGTTTACCGGTTAAGATGCGCTGAACTCCTTGCTGTAGATGTCGCTGCCGTCGGCGGCCTTATAGGTGACCACCACTGTGGGGTTGGCTTCCTCCACAACAGCTTTCAGCTCGCCGGCGATGCCCTCAAAGGTAGCGGCCTGCTGGGTCATGTCGTCCTCCAGCTGGGTGGCTACCGCGTCCATGTCCGTCCCTTCTTCGAACTCCGGGAAAGTGAACGTATAAATCAGCTTGCTGCCCTCGGCGGTGACAGTGATATTCATGTTGCCGCTGCTGGCCATAGCGTCTACCATGGCGTCAATCTGGGTCTTCACTTCCGGGTCATCCAGAAAAGCCTGAATGGAGGCGTACTTCTCGCCCACAGCCGCTCCGTCGCCGGCCGATGCGTCTGTGCTGCTGCCGGCGGAAGAATCCGCAGCGGAGGAGGCGTTATCCTCCGAGGCCACGGAGGAATCCGGCGCGCCCGCCTCGCTGGACTGACTGCTGGAGGAGGACTGAGAGCTGCCGCTATCATTGTTCCCGCCGCAAGCGGCAAGAGTCAGCAGCATAGAGAGGGCCATTGTTCCGGCCAGGAGCCGGATGAAATTCTTTTTCACAAAAGATCACCTTTCTTTGATTAAGTATTTTCTTTTTGCCGATCGTCCAGGGAAACTCTATCCTTTCTGCCTGAACCCTAGAAATTATACTCCTATAAACACATAATGTCAATGTGAAAATTGTTACAAAAAGATTAATAAATATTTATTTTTTGCTGATTTCCCTCCCAAATTTCCAACTTCGGGTTCCGGCTGGAACAAACGCCCAAACCGCTTCCGCCGGCATTCCTCTAAAGCGGACTGCGCTGGTTTAGGAAAAAATTTCCGGCTATGTATTGACTTTTGGGAAAAACCGGTGTATGATAAAAGAAATCTATACCATTTGTACACACCATACAACCGGATAGAGAAAAGGCTGTGACGAAGACTGCGCGAGAGTTTTTCGCTTCAGAGAGCTGGCGGCTGCTGCGAGCCAGCGCGAAGCTTTCAGGACGCTATCCCTTTTGAGCCGGAGGTCCGAACCCCCTTTTTCTGGGTTAGTAGGCGCCTCCCGTAAAAGCCGCGTTAGGGCAGAGGGCTTGTTGGAGCTCGCAGAGGGGCGCCGGTGCTGGGGCACTGGGCGCAAGATGAGTGGTACCGCGGAATAAACAATCCGTCTCATAGGGGGAACCTTATGGGGCGGTTTTCTTTTTCTGTGTGGACTAGTTGGGGCAAAGCCCCACGGTCTTTGTAGAGAGTATAACCAGCCTAAATTGTTCCACACTATATATAAGGGGGAAGGCCCAATGGAAAAAGCGGATTTAAAAGCACAGTTGGCGGAGGTGGCCCAGCGGATTCGGACTATGCGGGAAATTACTGGGCTCAGCGAGGACGAAATGGCGAAATGCACAGGGGTGCAGCGGGAGGAATACCGGCGCTGCGAGGCGGGGGAGCAGGATTTCAGCTTCACCTTTATCTACAAATGCGCCAAACGCTTTGGGGTGGACCCCACAGACCTGATTCGCGGGGTAAGCCCCACCCTGTCCACCTACACCATTGTCCGGCATGGAGACGGCCTGCCGATTACCCGGCGGCATGGCTTTAAATATCTCAACCTGGCTCCGCTTTTTAAAAACAAAACCGCCGAGCCCTTCTTTGTCACCATGCCCTATTCCGAAGCGGAGCAGCATGTGGCTATTAAGCTGGCGTCTCATGCCGGACAGGAGTTTGATATCGTGGTAAAAGGCTCTATGAAAGCGCAGATTGGCTCCCATATAGAGGTCCTAAACGAGGGGGACTCCATCTATTATAATTCCGGCGCCCCCCATGGGATGATCGCCACCGGCGGGCAGGACTGCCAGCTCTACGCCATGGTGATGAAGGGCGCGGAGGAACTCCCCCCGGAAAACGACCGCTTCCAGACGCTGATTGACCGCAAGCTGGCCCGGCAGCACCGGGAGAATGTTTCAAACCCCTTTGTGGAAACCACCCTGGACGATAACGGAATTCTAAGCGGCATCCAATTTAAAAACGAGGATAATTTCAATTTTGCTTTCGATATCGTGGACGAAATCGCCAGAAGGACCCCGGATAAGCTGGCCATGCTTCATGTGGACCGGGAGAAGAACGAGCGGCGGTTCACTTTTGGGGATATCAGCAAAAAGTCGGCTCAGACAGCCAATTACCTGGAATCCCTGGGGATCAAGCGGGGGGATAAGGTGCTGGTGGTGCTCAAGCGCCACTATCAGTTCTGGTTTGTGATTACGGCCCTGCACAAGATGGGCGCGGTGATTATTCCCGCCACCCATCTTTTGATGGAGCATGACTTTGACTACCGCTTTAAAGCGGCGGGCGTCAAGGCGATTATCTGCACCAGCGACGGCCAGACCGCCGGCGAGGCCCATAAGGCCGCGGAAAATTGCCCAGGGGTGGAGGTGAAGATTTTGGTGGGGGAAAACCGCCAGGGGCTTTCCGGCTGGCGCGATTTTGACCGGGAGATGGCGGCTTTCCCGGAGGAGTACGCCCGCAGGCCCGACTCTCCCTGCGGCAATGACCTGATGCTGATGTATTTCACCTCCGGCACCACCGGATACCCGAAGATCGCGGAGCACAGCTACAAATATGCCCTGGGCCACTACATCACGGCCCGGTACTGGCACAATGTAAACCCGGACGGCCTGCATTTTACCATCTCCGACACCGGCTGGGGCAAGGCCATGTGGGGCAAGTACTATGGCCAGT
>CANONE010000194.1 GCA_947567585.1 uncultured Clostridia bacterium
CCGGCATTCCTTTGTGAGGATGTCATCGCCTATCTTGACTATGTTTCTGATTGCCATATCCTTCCTCTTCTCCTTGCGTTAATAATTATAGAATTCTGCTGGGATTCGGGTCGGCATAAGCCGTAACCTGCTGATACTCCTTCACCGCCGCGAAATCTCTCAATAGCCTAGCCGCCATCTCCCGCAGCCGGGGGCTGTTTCTACACTTTATGATCAGCTTATACCGGTACTTGCCGCTTACCTTCATTACCGCCGCCGGAGAAGGCCGAAGCACCCGCAGAGGCAGTTCCGGATACTCGGTTTGCGCCAGCCGGCCCAGTTCCTCCAAAAAGCGCTCCGCCGCTTGACGGGTCAAGGTATCTTCGCCGCCTACAAAGCCAATCACCAGTAAGTCTACATAGGGCGGATACAGCAGCGCTTTCCGGTATGCCAGCTCTTTTTGGGTAAAGCCAAAATAATCTTGAGCGGAGGCCAAGTGAAGAACCGGATTTTCCGGCGCGAAGGTCTGTACCACCGCCCGGCCAGGATACTTTCCGCGGCCGGCCCGGCCTACCACTTGGGTCAGCAGGTCAAAAGTCCGCTCGTTGCTGCGAAAGTCATCGCTGTAAAGGGACTGATCTGCCGACAGCACCCCTACCAGGGTTACATTTTCGAAGTCCAGGCCCTTGGCCACCATTTGCGTACCTACCATCACGTCATACTCGCCTCGGGAAAATTCACCCAAACGTCTTTCCAAAGCATACCGGGCCGCCACCGCGTCTGTATCTATACGCAGGATACGCGCCTGGGGGAGCAGCTCCCGCAGCTGTTCCTCGGCTTTCTGGGTGCCCAATCCCCGATAGCTGACAGACTCGCTGCCGCAGGCCGGACACTTCTTCATGACAGGTACCGAGTAGCCGCAATAGTGGCACATCAACCGATGGTTGGCTCTATGATAGGTCAGAGAGATACTGCAATTGGGGCAGCTCACCACTTCATGACAAGCCGTACAGCTGGCAAAGGTGTGGTAGCCCCGGCGGTTCAGCAGCACAATGGATTGATGGCCCTGCTGGAAATTTTCCACCAGCGCCTCCGCCAAGGTAGGCCCCACCGCCAGTTGGCTGCCGGGGAAGGATTCCAGGTTCATGTCCACCAGCTCTACCTGAGGCAGCCGCGCCTGCCCGAAACGGCCCTCCAGTCTGTGAAACAGGTACCGTCCCTCCTGGGCTAAACGGAAAGACTCTACAGAGGGCGTGGCAGAGGACAACAGGCAAAAAGCCCCTTCCTGGGCGCAGCGGTATCTAGCCGCTTCCCGGGCGTCGAACCGGGGGCTGGCCTCAGACTTGTAGGTATGCTCCTGCTCCTCGTCAATCACAACAAGGCCCAGATCCTGTACCGGTGCAAACACCGCGGAACGGGTTCCCACGGCGATTTTCGCTTCTCCCCGGCGGACCCGCTTCCATTCGTCCATCCGCTCTCCCAGAGACAACCCGCTGTGAAACACCGCTACCTGGTCCCCAAACCTCCGCTGAAATTGGGAGAGGGTTTGGGTGGTCAGGGAAATCTCCGGCACCATCACAATCACTCCCCGCCCCTTAGCCAGAACATACTCCATCAGCTTCAAAAAGACGGATGTCTTTCCGCTGCCGGTCACCCCATACAGCAGAGCGCAGCGGGTCCGGGCGCTGTCAAATTCCTCTTTCAGGCTCTCCAGCACGCCGGCCTGCTGAGGGGAAAGAACCAGCTCCTCTTCACGCACGGACGATGAAAGGCCCTCCGGCCGCCGGTAGACCTCATACTCAAAGACCTCCGCAGCCCCTTTTTCCACCAGAGCCTTCACCACGGCGGAAGATGCCCCAGTAAAGTAGCAGAGCTCCCGCTCGGAAGCCTCGCCAACGTCCATAAGCACCTGGTAGACTTCTTTCTGCCTGGGCGTCAGCTTGCCGGAATAGCTCTCAATAGGCCGGACCATCCGGGCGATGGCGTCCTTCATCCGGCCCATGGCAAGGTTCACCTTGCGGACTATCCCCTGGGCCAGCAGCGCCTGGAACTCCGGACACTCCTTATCAATCCCCAGCTTACCGGAAAGCGTTTCAAAAGGCACGGCCCGCCCGGCGCCGCGCAGTGTGGTGATTATTTGCCAGGAAAGCGGGTCGTAGCAGTCCCGGTCAAAATCGGTAAAGCCGCTGTCCAGGAGATAGCTGTCTTTCAGCCGCAGGTGAAGCCCCGCCGGGATCATCTGTTTTACCGCCTCAAAGAACGTGCAGTAGTAGCGGTCCTTCATCCAAGCCGCCATTTTCAGCTGCCGCGGGTCCAGAATGGGCTCCGGGTCCAGGAGCTTGGAGACGGCTTTCAGCTTTTCGCCCGGCTGGCCGTCTAAAGAGAAGATGATTCCCACCCGCTCCCGGTTTCCCGCCCCAAAGGGCACGGACACCCGCATTCCCGGCGCCGCCAGAGAAGCCAACTCCGGCGGCACCCTGTAAGTGAAGAGCTTGTCGAAATGGTAGACTGTGTTTTCCACCGCAATCTGGGCCAGCACCGTCACCCTTCTATGCTCTCCGGCTCAATGATAGCGTACTTATCTTTCACAAAATCCTGCACAGCCAGGTCCACTGGTTTATCAACCAGCTTGATCCCTTCGTTTTCAGCCCTCTCTGAAATCTGCCGCGCCCTTTTCGCCACGGCAATCACCAAAGAATACTGGTTCATGTGAGGGGTTTTGATAATGTTAGCAGACGGTTTCAGCATGTTCCATCACCTTTCTTATAAAATCTTCGTTTCTTTGATATTTCCGCTTCTCTCCCCGGAGGATATGCGGGCCATTCTCCGGGGAGAGAAGCGGAAATATCAAAGA
>CANONE010000195.1 GCA_947567585.1 uncultured Clostridia bacterium
GCGCTTAATGCCATCAAGGCGTATTGCGCCGCGCAGGTAGACTCCCTGTGGGAAGAAGTGACCCGCTTTGAGAATCCGCATAGCTATTATGTTGACTTGTCCCAGCGTCTCTGGGATGAAAAGAACCGGATGCTTTCTGAAAAAAACTATTGACAGAGAGAACCTATTTCCTATAAAATAGTGTAGTGAGCAAGTCGGGCAGTTGCGGGCGTGAAGCGAAAGTACACGTCTGAGGAAAGTCCGAGCTCCCCAGGGTATGGATAACGGCTAACCGCCGCCGGGGGCGACCCCAGGGAAAGTGCAACAGAGATATACCGCCACATGACCATGTGGCAAGGGTGGAAAGGCGAGGTAAGAGCTCACCGGCGCATGGGGGACCATGCGGCCCTGTAAACCCTATCCGGAGCAACACCGTGGAGGGACGGCAGTTTAGTCTGCAAGCGTGGCCCGCGCGTCCCGTGGAGGTGGCGTGAGCCCGCCGGCAACGGCGGGCCAAGATAGATGACTGCTCAAGACAGAACTCGGCTTATAGACTTGGTCACAGTAAAAGGGGCGCTGATGCGTCCCTTTGCTATTACATGAAGGAGGGGCTGAAACATGGCGGCAAAAACAAAGATCGTTTTTCAATGTACGCAGTGCGGCTATGAGTCGCCTAAATGGACCGGGAAATGCCCTGAGTGCGGCGAGTGGAACACATTATTGGAGATGGCCAAAGAGCCGCTTTCACCGCAGCGAACCGCCGTGGCTCGAAGCGTAGGAAACATTTCCCGGCCTACGCCCATCAACGAAATCAACACAGAGGACGAGCACCGCTATCACACGGGGCTTTCCGAGTTGGACCGGGTTTTGGGCGGCGGTATTGTGAAGGGTTCCTTGGTGTTAATCAGCGGGGACCCAGGAATAGGGAAGTCGACGCTGCTCTTGCAGGTATGCGAATATCTTGGCCGGGAATTGCGGATTCTATATGTTTCTGGCGAGGAATCCGCCCGGCAGATTAAACTGCGGGCATCCCGGTTGGGTGTGCAGAGCCCAAATTTGAAAGTACTTACGGAAACAGATGTTCAATATATAGTAGAACAAATCCGAAATGAGCGTCCAGATCTTGTTATGATTGACTCTATCCAGACTATGAACCACACGGAGCTGACTTCATCGCCAGGAAGCGTCACTCAGGTGAGGGAGTGTACCAACACCATGATGCGCTGCGCGAAAGCATTGGACATCCCCATTGTAGTGGTGGGACATGTCAACAAGGACGGCGCCATTGCGGGACCAAAAGTGCTGGAGCACATTGTGGACGCGGTACTGCTTTTTGAGGGCGACAAACAGATGACCTATCGCATTCTCCGGGCGGTAAAAAACCGTTACGGTTCTACCAATGAAATCGGTGTGTTTGATATGGGGGACAATGGGTTAAAGCAAGTGGAAAATCCCTCTTTGGCCATGCTTTCCGGGCGGCCCAAGGATGTCTCCGGCAGTTGCGTTACCGCTGTGATGGAAGGCTCCAGACCGCTGCTGGCAGAGGTGCAGGGGCTGGCCACCACTTCTGGTTTTGGAACGCCCCGGCGAATGGCCACAGGCTTTGACTATAACCGTATGGCATTAATCCTGGCGGTACTGGAAAAGCGGGCGGGTTATTATTTTTCTAACCTGGACACATACATTAACGTGGTGGGCGGTTTGCGCCTGGATGAACCGGCGGTGGATTTGGCGGTAGCGATGGCTTTGGTTTCCAGCTTAAAGGATATTCCCATTCGAGAGGACACGGTAGCCTTTGGGGAGATTGGCTTGACAGGAGAGCTGCGAAGCATCAGCCGCAGCGATATGCGAATTACAGAAGCGGCTAGGTTGGGCTTCCGCCGGTGCATTCTCCCTTATCATGGGCTAAAAGCATTAAAAGGGAAGAGCTTTGATGGGATGGAGATTATTGGCGCCAGAAATATCCGGCAAGCCTTTGACGCCGCCACATGACAGGTTTGGTTCGGCTTCCCAGCAAGCCGGTGCATGGCGTGCTCATTTCCGGGGAGTATCAGCAGCTGGAGGAAGCTTTCGCGCGGAGTGGAATAAAGGCGGTTACAACAGAAAGGGATTTTCGGCTTCCAGATCCTGTAGCTTGGCATCCCGATATGCAGGTATGTGTGATGGGCGGCAGACAGATTGCTATAAAGGGGAGCTTGGTACAGTCTGCGCTGAAATCCTGGGATATCAAGTGCATGGAAACTTTAGAAGAGCCAGGAAAGAAATATCCGCGGGATGCTCTCTGCAATGTGCTTTCTTGGGGACGCTGGGCCATCGGGAATGTATGTTCGGTTGATAAAAACATTACAAAGATGGTTAAGCGCTTAGGGCTGCAATGGTTACAGGTCCGGCAGGGCTACGCAGCGTGTTCGACAGCGCTGGTTGACAACACCAGCGCCATGACCGCTGACGCTGGTATTGCGCAGGCTCTGAAAGCTGCTGGCATGGACGTGCTGATGCTGGCGCCTGGCGGCATCCGGCTTCCTGGTTATCAATATGGTTTCATTGGCGGATGCTGCGGAAAGCTGGCGCCTGACCAGATGGCATTTGCCGGAAGCCTGGATAGCCATCCGGAAGGAAAAAGGATATGGAGTTTTCTTCGATCTCGCGACATTCATGTGATGGAGCTATGGAAGGGAGAGCTATGGGATGTAGGAGGAATCATTCCACTTGAACGGGACTAGAAAAACCATAGATAATTATACAAAATGAATATTTTGTATAATTATCTATGGTTTTTCTAGTAGATCGGAAGAGCGTCGTGTAGGGAAAGAGTGTAGATCTCGGTGG
>CANONE010000196.1 GCA_947567585.1 uncultured Clostridia bacterium
GACGTGCTGATACCGCGCGGGGGCGCGGGGCTCCGCCCCGTTCCCCCGCCCCCGCGCGCTACCGCGACCGGGACCTGCGCCGCCGCTCCCGGTCCTGGAGCTTTCGATCTAACAGGATGTCGGCCATGGCGTAGATTGCTGTCACACTCCCAGAGGCGTGATTGAGGTTCCGCTGGACCTTCTCCAGCTTCCCGTACTTCTGCATGAGCCGCACAGCGTAGACCTTCCGCATGGAATGCGCCCCGACATTCTGCGGAAGCCGGAACGCCACCGCCGCCCGCTTGATGTCCCGCCAAACGGCCTGCCGGGTCTTATGGGTACCCGGCTTCCGGCCCGGAAACGCCCACTCGGGTCCGGCCTGCTCCTTGATGGCCTCCAGAAGGGGCCTAGGAAGCCCATAGCGGCGTTTCTTGCCCGTCTTGCCCTCTACGTACCACCCAGAGGTCGAAAGGCCCTCTATGGGCATCTGGAGCGCGTCAGAGAGCCGCATCCCGGTTTGTAACATGACTTTCACTATCAGCTGATTTTGCGGCATGAGGGCCGAAAGCACCCGGTCCACCTCCTGCTGATAAAGATATTCCGTGGTCAAGATGTCACCTCCTCACCCATAGGTCGAATTGACCCATGAGTTTACATCTGCCATGCAACCCCGCCCGAAATTTCTGGACCTCGCGTGCGATTTGTCTTTCCCTAAACTGTCAAATCGCTAAATTTTCCCCGAGTTTGTGCGGCTTTCCGGCCTGGGCCAGGGGGCCCGGCATCCAAAAGGACGTGGCCAAAAGTACCACCCATGGAGGCACGGAGACCGTGCGCCATGCCCTGCCCCCTCTGATAGCCCCTGCCGCCCAGTTTGCGGCACTCTGACTGCCCATCTGATCGATCGGGGCCACCGCGCCAAGGCTCCGCGAGCAAGCTCGCGGCTCATCGGCGCGGCGATCCCCTGCTACCTACTCGCCTGCTGACAGCTCCGCTTTCCATGATGAAGGACACAGCAAGAGGGCCGGAGGCTTTCGCCCCCGGCCCTACAGAATGTCTCTATTTACGAACATTAGTTTCAACTGCACTGTTGTCTCTAATTAAGAACATTTGTTTTAGTTATGCTGTTTTCCTGCAATCCCTGCAGGCTCTTCCTGCCGCTCGACTGGCTCACGCTTCACCAGAACATAATTCTGCAAATCAGGATCCCACTTGTAGGTCTCTACGGCAACCGCATCTTTCGGTAATTTCCGCTTCTTCACTCCGTTTTCTCCTTTCGCATATCCTTCAACGGCACACTAATCTCACGGCTTGCAAGGATATAGTCCCCTGCCCCAAAGTGCCAGTCGAACCGCTCGATTAGAAGCTTCACATCATCACGAATCACGTCATCATCAGACACATGAACAAGATCACCATCATCCTCCAGATTGTCAGCATCCAGAGCGCGAGCCGCATCCTTGAGCCAGCCACCAAAGGCCATAAGCCGCCGCTTACGGAGAGCCTCCGTATAATCCCTGACGATCTCCACCGCCCGGTCCTCCGGGAGGTCCGGGTCTATGTACTCCTCATCCTTGATGGGATACTTGGCCGCTTCCTTCGCCGCCGCCAAGGAAGCACTGTCAACCCCGCCGCCCTTACGCTTGGCCTTGGCCGTCTCGATCTGGACGCTGGGCGCATAGTCCACCCGCAGGGCCTTCCGCCACCGCTCCACAAGGTCTGACTGGTTGAGGTACTTGCCAGACTTCCGGCTCTCCCGGCTGAAATAGTCCGGCTCTACCGCGAGGATCACATGCAGGTGAGGGTGGTATCCGTTGTCTGCCTTGAACACCATCCGGCCCGTCTTCCGGTCTTTATGATACCGGTCATCCCCGCGGGTGATCTCAATCGACCGGAACCACCCCTTGACCGACCGTGCTACCGGTCGTTGTCTTGCAAACCGGTCCCAAGCCTTGGTCAACTGTTCAAGGGCCGCGCTCAGATGCTCCCCGTCCACATTCTGCATGGTCAGCGTCAGGAAGATAAACTTTGCCCCATGCTCCGCTTCCACCATATCCAGCACCCGAGACAGCTTCCAAACGTTTTGCCGCGCACGCCGCCCGATGCACATCGGGCACAGCCGGAGCTTGCAGAAATTAGCCGTCCGGAGTTTCCGCTCCCCACCCTCCGGCGTTGCAAACTCCAGAAAGGTCGCGCAGTCCCTGGTACGAGCCGCATACTCCGGATACCCGGCCTTCTCGTAGAGCTCGTAAAGCTTCATGTTTCGCTCCCTTCGCTCCTTCCAGGCATACCGCCTATCTTCCAGCGTGGTGATCTCACCGTCTCCAGAAACTAGCACTTGCGCTTCTTGGTATCTCGTGTTATAATTCATCGTACAATAACCGTCTTTCGTGGTCTGGTGGCCCTCCTTGTTGATGCAAGAGGCCCCTGGGATTTTGGTCTTCTGTTGGTTGGCACTTACAGGATACCACACGGAGGCGGTTTTGTCTACCCCTTTTCCGTGAGAATTATATCTATGCGATTTTTGGCGAATCCTGGCCCATCGACTGTGAGAGTTATGCCTTATTAGTATCAAGACAATACCTAGACTAGAAGGGACTACGCCGTGGCCCTCTTTTTCTGCCCTTCTCGCTGGTAGTCGATTGGCGGTGGGGGCCCTCCCCCCGGCCCGCCTTGTGGCGGTCCGGCGGGCACCCCGCCGCTTGCCCCGTGCGCGCCCCGTCCGGGGCTGTGCGCGGGGCTTCTGCGGTCTGCTCGCGCTTGTCGGCCCCTCCGCGTGGGCCCGCCCTGGTAGATCGGAAGAGCACACGTCTGCACTCCAGTCACAT
>CANONE010000197.1 GCA_947567585.1 uncultured Clostridia bacterium
GGCTGTGGAAATGATGGAAAACCCTACGGGTTTACCACATTCCCACAGCCTCCGCTCACCCCCCTTTTCCCCTCCGACTTTCTCCCTTTTTTTAAAGAAAAATGACGTTTTTAAGTTACGAAAAGACTCCTTAGAGGGCCGTTTATTATCAATGAATTTTTTCCCTATTTTTTGTTATGATTATAGCCTGTCCACCCAGGAATTTCAAGTCCCCTGGACAGGCTATTTTACCACGCCTTTTAAGGCCCTCAGAAGCCGCGCAAGCAGACCAAGGGGAGAGGGGGCCGCCCCTCTTGCTAAAAGCCCACCAAGGCCCTCAGAACGCCGATTGAAGGCCATAGATCACCGCACCCGCATATCCGGCGGAACGATGCCCAGGGCCTTCGTGTGCATAAACACCAGCTCCCAATAACCGGAGCGAAAATTGGCCCTCAACCTTTGCTGCCCCGCCAGCAGTATATTATGTTTCAAAAAATCTTCGCTGACCGAAGTATCCTCAATCATTCCCTCATACCTTCCGCCGTATCTGCCTGATATCCCTATCTCTGCGATTAACCAAGCCTCTCCCTTTGGAAACAAGTCTCTCTCAATTTGGGTTCTGGCCTCTTCTTCTGTAAAGTCAACCGAATAATAGCTTTGCAGTACCGTCTCCCACAACTTTGCTTTCTTCCACTTCTTCCCGTCCCTGTAGCGGTACTCTTTTTCTTCTGAAGCAACCACAACATACCCGGTATGCTCCTTCTTTGGCTTCAGCTTCCGGTCAGCGTTCGCCCGTTCTTTGGCGATTCGCAGCAGATTCTTATTCAGGCCACGCTGATAGGCGCTTTCCCGCCGCTCGTCCTCCAGCTCTCCCTCCATGTCGGCTACCTTTTGCGCCGCCGATGCTTCCGCAGCCTGAACTTTATACCGCGCGTCATTTTCAAGCCTTTGCATCCTCTTCTCGGCCTCATATTTTGTATTTCGGCTCTCCTGCTCCGCAGCAGCAATTCGCCGGTGCAGCTCGTTATACTCCTTCAGCGGCAGAATCACATGGGAACACTCCGGATCGGACAAACCGCCAGGAACCTCCTTGTAGCCGCCGAAGGTCCCTTCCTTCACATATTTCGCCACAGCGTCCACCTCCCTTACAGGCCCCGAATATAATTGTCGGCAACCACGCTGATACGATTGTGGCCGAGGGCCTTGCTGCACACCAGCATCGCCGCCTTGTCCAGTCTCTTCCCAGCTTCGTCCTTCCGGCAGACATATACATCGCTCTGATACCGCCGCCCCGTCCCCCGGTTTACCCGGTCATAAGGGATCTCTTTTATCGCCCTGGCATGGGCCTTATAGATGGCCGTAGCGTACTCCGCCCGGTATCCATGAATGTCGGCGCTTTTATGGACATGCTGCCACACCTTTTCCTCTGGCGGCGTGCTGCTGATCCGCTCCACGATCTGCTCTGTATTCTTGCCGATAATGGGACTCAGGCGCATCCTGCCGCCCTTCCCATTCCGCACGAAGGTAAAATACTCCCCCTGGAACAGCCGGGTGTCCTGGAGCATGGAAAGCCGTTTCCCGTCCGCTGGCGTTCGCCGGTCCTCCGGGATAGTCTCCAGGCGGGAAATCTCCACCTCGATCTGCGCCCTGGTCACTAAGTCTTTACCCCGCAGCTCCTCCAGCTCACTCCGGCGAAGCCCCGTTCCCCGGCAGAACTTAATCAACTCGTCATTATTGGTTTTGGAGAAATGCCGGTCGCGCACCCGATCCCCGCGGCTCCGCTTAATGTCCTCCCGATTCCGTTTGGGGGGCTTGAAATAATTCTCGTCATCCGGCTGGATGCCGTAGAGCTTGCCGAGGGCCTTCGCCTCAAGCTGGACAGTCCAGGCCGACAGGCCACGGTCAACCTGCGCCTGAAGCCATTCATTGGCGTACTTCTTTGCGCTTTTCAGCGTGGTACACTTCGGATAGTTCTCCCTGATGTACTTGATAAAATATTTCGTGTGCTTCCAATATGCCTTGTAGGTGCTGACAGAGAAAATCTTATCCCTGTCCGTCCCATTGGCTACAGCCGCCTTTTTGCTCTCCCCAAAGGCTTGCATTCCTGTCAGGCGTTCATACGCCTGTTGATGGAGATCCTTTGAGTATGACTTATTTCTCCGGCCCATTTCATCCCCTTTCTGGACTATCCCTTATACGCACCTTTTGTAGCTCTCAGAAGGATAGTTCTGGTATAATTTATTTAATATCAATAATATACACCTCTTGAATATTAGAAATATATTATATAACTTATATATCGGACTCATGTTATATAGCTTATACGTGTTAAAGCCAGGCCGCCTCATGTCAGCTCCAATCGGAGACTCGGCAATCGGCAAAGTACACTTTTTAACGTCTTATGTGTGACGGGTTTGGGAAAACTCCCTACACTTTTTATCTTGCTTATGTGTGCAGCCCTATTTATTACGATCTACGGCAGTTAGGATTCTGTCGGCTCCTTTGTAGAGGGAGCAGCTCTCCGGCAGATTTACAGCATGACCGGCTGCGTTCGGAAGGTGGGAAGGGACACGATACGTTTTTCTTACCATCGCTTTCAAAAAGATTACTCGCTCAGGGTCCATGATGCGCTTTCCAGTTCACAAAGGTTACTGTGGCAAGCCCGCGCACCATACAGGTGTATCACCCCTGGATGGCTTCTGATTAGCAAACTGCTAAACCCCCGACCGGCGAACCTGGAGCCGGGA
>CANONE010000198.1 GCA_947567585.1 uncultured Clostridia bacterium
GGTGGTTATGCAGATTGCCGCTCCAATCAGGCGGCTTCCAATCATTCTCATGGAAAAATCCTTTTTCTTGTCCACAAACCGGGAGCCAATGACAATGTCATAGCCCTCGTCCATCTTTTCCCAGTATTTCTTCAGGTTGGCTAAGCCGATGCGGATAGCGGTCAGGGGAGGTTCCATGCCCTCAAACTCAATGGCGATGGTATCGTCATAGCCGGCCTTTTTAAGGATATGCAGGCACTGCTTAACAGGCACATTGCCGTGACCGATGATCGTGCCCCGCAGATAGTTGCCGGAACGGGTCTGGAAAGCGCCCTCTCCAGGATCATTGTCATAGTAGCTCTTGATGATGAAATCTTTTGCATGGACATACTTTACATAAGGCGCTACCCGAGCCACAGCTGTAGCGGGGTCCTCATCGGCGCAGGTAAAGTTGCCGATGTCGCATAAGAGAGCAAAGTTAGGATGGTTTACGGTGTTGTAAAGCAGCTCCACCCGTTCGCTGTCTTGAGAGAAGGTGCCGTGGTTCTCGGTCATGGTGAGAACCCCCTTGCTCTGGGCGTACTCGGCAATTTCCCGCACAGACTCCGCCAACTGCGGAGCAAGAGCGGCATAGCTTCTGGGACTGCCTTTTTGGCCAAAGGTAATGTCATGACGCATTTTGGGTGCGCCCATAATGGCGGCAATATCCACCATGCCCTTCACACGGTCAATTTCTTTTTGCGTGTCCCCGCTGCCGTCCCGGCCGTTAAGCAGGTCGGCGCTCACAGCGAAAGAAGATATGGCGAGCCCGCAGGCATCGGCCTTGGCCTTGAGCTCCCGGGCCTTTTCAGGCATTTCCTCAGGGGGGCAGCCCATGACAAAATCCACGGCCTCAATGGCGTCAAAGCCCATTTCTTTGGCCTTGTCCACGCAGTCCATCAGGGTGAGTTCTCCCGCACGCAGGGCAGGGAAGAAGCTGTAAAGACTAACTGAGAATTTCATAACATTTTTCCTTTCTGGAATATATTAATGGGTGGGACAGCAAATTAGGGTTGTGGGGCAGTTTTCAGCCGGACGGGGACAAAGCACTCCATAATAGCATAGCCCTGGGCATCTATCAGATCCGGCGGGGTGATGATATGGCCCATGGAATAGTGCCCGGGGCGCTCGTCCAGCTCCAGCACGTTGCTGTTCTCCAGATACGCGAGGGCCTCTTGATACAGCTGATTATGTGCATCCTCGTCGTGGTCGCGGTAAAAAAATGTAAGATACATCCCGCCGTTAAATTCGACCTTTTCAAAGCCCCCGTCCGGCATATCCTCCCTGAGGGCATACCACCATTCAAACCCGCCGGCCTCCTGATTGAAGAACAGGAAATCCCTGGGCGGAGAGTCATTGGGGGTTATGGAGCTGAAGAACTGATCGAATTTGCCCAGTGTGCCGGTGGGCGAGAAATCACACGCCGGGTCCGGGCCTGAGGTCACAGCGGTAAACGGCGGCAGGGAAATGATACGAAAGTCCACTACTGATCCTCTTTTCTTCGTCTTTTTCTGGCTTAGTCACCAAAGCTGATGCCGATCTGCCGGGCGGCCTTGATCTCCCCGCAATCCACAGGTACCGACTTCAGCTTGCCCGCCACTTCTTCCAGGGGCACGGGGACCGTTTCGCCGTTGACCATGCCCACCATGACCCCGAAGGTCTTTTCCTTGACGAACCGGGCGGCGGTAGCGCCCAGCCTTGTACAGAGGATACGGTCATAGGCGCAGGGGCTGCCGCCACGCTGGAAGTGCCCAGGCACGCAGACCCTAATTTCGTTGTCAATTTTGTCCTGGAGCTCTTCGGCAATACGGTACACGATGGAGGGATAGTTCTCCGCAGCCCGGGCCTTTTTAAACTCTTTCTTGGACAGCTTGGCTTCTTCCTTAGAGATGGCGCCTTCCGCTACCGCCAAAATAGAGAACTTTTTCCCATTATCAATGCGGTTATTCAGGGTCTTTGCCACCTTATCAATATCATAGGGGATTTCCGGCAGCAGAATCACGTCCGCACCGCCCGCAATACCGGCGGAGAGGGTAAGCCAGCCTACCTTGTGGCCCATGACCTCCACAATAAAGATACGGCCATGAGAGGTGGCGGTGCTGTGCAGGCAGTCAATGACATTGGTAGCTACCTCTACGGCGCTGTGATAACCAAACGTTACGTCCGTGCCCCAAACATCATTGTCAATGGTCTTGGGAAGGTGAATGACATTGAGCCCTTCTTCCCGCAGCAGGTTGGCAGTTTTTTGGGTGCCGTTGCCTCCCAGAATCACCAGGCAGTCCAGCTTCATCTTTTTGTAGTGGTCCTTCATGGCGGCCACCTTGTCCACGCTGTTTTCGTCGATCACGCGAATGGTCTTAAACGGCTGGCGGGAGGTGCCCAAAATGGTGCCGCCTTCTGTGAGAATGCCGGAGAAGTCCGAGGGCTTCATCAGCTTATATTCTCCAAAAATTAAACCCTTATATCCATCTTTTATCCCATAAATCTCTACATTTTTGCCGAATTCCTCATACAGTCCCTTAGCTACGCCTCGAATAGCCGGGTTAAGCCCCTGGCAGTCGCCGCCGCTGGTAAGAATGCCTACTCGTTTCATGGTTCGTTCCTCCTGGATAGAATGATTTTATAGAAGCCATGCTGGATCAGGACTATAGTGAAAAGTGCTCCTGAATCATTTT
>CANONE010000199.1 GCA_947567585.1 uncultured Clostridia bacterium
GGCCCCGCCGCCAGCGAGGCGGAGCCGAGCGGCAGAGGGCGGCGGGGAGGCGCGAAGCCGGGAGGGGGCGGACACGGCCGAGCACACCGCAGAAGCCCCGCGCACAGCCCCGGGAGGGGCGCGCACGGGGCAGGCGGGCCGGGCCCCCCGGAGGGGCCGGAGGCCGCGCCGGGGGAGGGACCCGGACCGCCAATATTCTGCAGGTGAGAAGGGCAGAAAAAGAGGGCCACGGCGTAGCCCCTTCTAGTCTAGTTATTGTCTTGATACTATAAGGCTTAACGTGTGCAGACGATTTGCCGCAGTCCGACAAAATTCATATAGAAAAAACTTGTGCAAAAGGGGGTAGACAAAACCGCCCTCGTGTGGTATCCTGTAGTTGCTAGACAAACAAAACACCAGAACCAAAGGCGGTTATTGTACGATGGATTATATCACAACAGTCAGAAACGGTCAAGAGGTAAGAATCCCCGCGGAGGAGGTGCTGGTGGACCGGCGCTTTCCATGGCGGGAGCGGAAGGGGAAGACCATGCTTCTATACGAGCTCTACGAGAAGGCCGGGTATTCGGACTATGCCGCACGAACTCGGGATTGCGCCACCTTCCTGCAATTCAACGTTTATAAGAGCGGCGAGAGACGGCTCAGGACCGCAAATTTCTGCAAGCTCCGGTTGTGCCCGATGTGCATCGGCAGACGGGCGCGGCGGTCCGCCTGGAAGCTGTCCCAGGTGCTTGACATGGCTGAGAAGGAGCACGGGGCGAAGTACTTGTTCCTTACGCTGACCATGAAGAACGTCCCCGGGGATCAGCTGGGGGACGCGCTTGGCCAGCTGACAAAGGGGTGGTATCGCCTCATGGAGCAACGGCAGATGGAGCGGTCCGTCAAGGGCTGGTTCCGGGCAATCGAGATCACCAGGAGCGGGAAGCAGTACCACCCGCACCTCCATGCAATCCTCGCTGTAGAACCGGACTATTTCAGCCGGGAAAGCCGGAAGTCTGGCAAGTACTTACACCAGTCAGACCTTGTGGAGCGGTGGCAGAAGGCACTCCGGGTGGACTACCGGCCCAGCGTCCGGATCCAGACGGCAAAGGGCAAGTCCGGGGAGGGAACGGCGGTAGCATCTGCAGGTGGCCGGGCGGCGGTTGAAGCGGCAAAGTACGCGGTCAAGGATGAAGACTACATAGACCCGAAACTCCCAGAGGGGGAGGCGGTCAGGATTCTGACGGACTATACGCACGCCCTGCACCGGCGGCGGCTCATGGCCTTTGGTGGGTGGCTCAAGGAAGCGGCCCGCGCTCTGGATGCTGAAGACCTGGACGATGGCGATTTGATCCACACCGACGATGATGCCATCCGGGAGGACCTCATCGAGATGATAGACGGCTATAACTGGCGGTTTGGTGCCGGTGACTTCATCCTTTCGAACCGGGAAATTAATCCGCTGGAAGGGACATACAAGGAGCAACAGTTGCGGAAGATCGAGCGGAGCCGGGAGGAGATCGCGATAGGCGGCTCGGCGAAGTAGTGTCTATCATAATAAAACGAACGTTCCATCATAAGTGAAACAAATGTTTCATTTTTCAACATACATAAAACGGCATGAACATTTTTCAGTGCACATGAAACCCAGTCGGTTAGAGAGAAACCGGCTGGGTTTTTCTATGCCGTAGGCATGGTAACAGGCGAGAAGCGTCTAGGGGATCGCCGCGCTGATCGGGAACAACGTGACCGTTTGGCGCGGTGTCCCCGGCGGGTTAGATTGGCAGTCAGAGTGCCGCAGACGGGGCGGCAGGGACCGTGACCTGGGCATGGCATGGCGGGACGGTCTCCAGGGTGTCAAGGGGGCGGTTTTGGTCTCGTTCTCCTGACATCTAAGGCCCCCGGGCCCAGGCCTGGAGGCCTTGCGCACCAAGGGGAAATTGGGAGATTTGACAGTTTAGGGATTGTCAAGCACAGGCGGCGTCCCCTGATTTCCTGGGAATGTTGCCGGAGGTTGGTAAACTTATGGGCCGTTCAAAACAGGGGGTGAGGGGGTGGCAGATTTGACCACGGAGTACTTGTACCAACGGGAGGTTGACAGGGTGCTTGCGGCTTTGATGCCGCAAAACCAGCTGATAGTTCGTGTTATGTTACAAACCGGCATGAGGCTTTCTGACGCGCTTAGAATGCCCTCAGAGGGCCTTGTAGGGTCTGGGTGGTATACAGAGGGCAAGACAGGCAAAAAACGCCGCTACGGGCTTCCTAGGCCCCTTCTGGAGGCAATTAGGGCACAGGCCGGACCCGTGTGGGCTTTCCCTGGCCGAAAACCAGGGACGCACAAGACGCGTCAAGCGGTCTGGGCGGATATCAAGAGGGCATCCCGGGCGTTTCGCTTGAAGCAGAATGTTGGGGCACATTCCATGCGGAAGGTGTACGCTGTGCGGCTCATGGCGAAGTATGGAGACCTGGAGAAGGTCCGGCGCAATCTCAATCATAGCTCCAGCAGTATTACGGCTATTTACGCAATGGCCGATCTGCTCCTTGAGCGAAAGAGAAAAGGGCGGCGGACCTAAAGCGCCGGGGGGCCGCGGAGCGGCCAAGAAGCCGCCCCGCAGGGGCGGCGGCGGCCCCCCGGCGCGGAGGAGCGAGGGCGAAGCCGCCCCGCAGGGGCGGGCCGGAAGGGGGGAGATCGGAAGAGCGTCGTGTAGGGAAAGAG
>CANONE010000200.1 GCA_947567585.1 uncultured Clostridia bacterium
AATTTATAGGGGCCGGGACAAACCGGCAAAGTGGGCGGAGTTGCCGCCGTTCCCATCGCATTCCTCTTGCTTTCCGCAGTAGGATTAGCGTATAATCAAGGTGCAAGACACAGAAGGGGGGGTGTCCATGGAACGCAAGGCGCTGTTTACCGCCTCTACATATTCCCATATTGCCCATTTTCACCGTCCTTATCTACGCGCCCTTTCCAATCAGGGCTGGACGGTGGATGTGGCCTGCGCCGGGGCGCGGATAGAGATACCGGAAGCCCGGCGTGTCATTCACCTGCCCTTGGAAAAATCCATATCTTCCCCTGTCAATTTTAAGGCCGCAGCCCTGCTGCGCCGGGAGATGAAGGCGGAGGGCTATGCTCTGGTGAGCGCCCACACCTCCCTGGCCGCTTTCTTTACCCGCCTGGCGGCCCGGGGGCTGGATACGGTGGTGGTGAACACCTGCCATGGCTACCTGTTTGACGAAAATACTCCTTGGGCCAAACGGAACATCCTGTTGGGGGCGGAAAAGCTCACCGCGGGGCGGACAGACCTTCTTTTGACCATGAACCGGCAGGATGAGGAGATTGCCCGCCGCCACCGGCTTGGACGGCATATGGCGGCCATTCCCGGCGTGGGGGTGGATTTTTCCCGGCTGAACGCCGCGCCCGGAGAGGCGGGGGAGGCCCTGCGCCTGGAGTGGGAGATCCCCCAGGACGCTTTTGTCCTTCTCTATCCTGCGGAATTTTCCAAACGGAAAAGCCAAAGGACTCTTTTGCACGCAATGGCCCTACTGCCCCAGCGAGCTTATCTGCTCCTTCCGGGGAGTGGAGAACAGTGGGAGGAGTGCAAAGCCCTGGCAAGGACGCTGGGGGTGGAGGACAGGGTCCGGTTTCCCGGGCAGGTGGGGGATATGGGGCCTTGGTACAGGGCGGCGGACTGCGCCGTGGCCTCCAGCCGGAGCGAGGGTCTTCCCTTTAATGTGATGGAGGCCATGTACTGTTCTCTTCCCGTGGTGGCCTCCGCTGTCAAGGGCCATGAGGACCTGATCCGGGAAGGGGAGACAGGCTTCCTCTTCCCCTGGGATGACGCTTGGCTTTGCGCAAAACGGCTCCGGCAGCTGATGGAGGATTTGCCCTTGGCCGTCCGGCTGGGCCGGACGGGCCGGGAGGAAGTAGAGAAGTACACTCTGGAGCGGGTTCTTCCCCAGGTGCTGGAGGCCTACCGGACGGTCCTCCCTGGGGTGGAGGTCCCCATTTCCGCCGGGGCCTTTTGAAAAATCACAGGGGAGAGCATTTCATGGATGTTCTCTCCTGTGATTTTTTTCTTGAAAAAATGGCGAAAATAGGAGGAAAAAAATAGATGTTAAAGAAGAAAAACCCCTGTGCAATGCTTGTAATTCCATAGGGTTTGTGATAACATATGCTTGTCCCGCTATGTAATCAGATAGCGAGAATATATTTTGCACCTTTTATAGACAATTCATTTATTTTGTCATATTTACAGAATGAAACAGGATGTCTCCGGTAGGAGGAACAGATGTGAGTGAAAAGAAAGATTCTATAAAGCGAAAAAGCCGAGACAATGAGAATATCCAAATGCCGAGGTTTTGTGTTGGGTTGTTTGTGGCCTATTGGCTTCTGATCATAGCCTTCTATTTTTTGGCGGGAGACCAGCTTCATCTACGCCGGTCCCGGGGAGAACTTATTATGCCGGGGGCGGAGATGGGGACTGTGGAACTGGTCCAGGGGGCAATGGTGGAGCAACGCTTTACCGTTAAGATCCAGCGTCTCAGTGCCGTAAGCGTTCAGTGGGGAACTTACTATCGCCCCAACGCCGGAACGGTGACCATGGAACTCTGGGATGAGAGCGCCGGAGTTCGTCTTCTCTCTCAAAACTATGACGCAGCAGCTATTCCGGAAGGAGGAATCACCGTCCTGACGGCGGAGGAACCACTGGAGGGCCTGTATGGGGCAGCCTTGCTGCTGCGGCTCCGCGCGGACTCCCTACCGGGCGCCGCAGTTTCCCCTCTGATGAACCAGACCGCTCCGGCAGCGGAGGGTTTTTCCCTTAGCCAGAACGGATCTTCTCTTGAAGGCGTCCTCTGCTTTTCTGCTTCGGGGGAGGATTATATCTGGACAGGGCTCCACTACTGGCAATTTGCCGCCGGGTTTGGCCTTATGCTGGCCCTGGCCCTTTTCTATGTATACCGCCGTTGGGCCACAGGGCAGCACAGCTATGTGGTCTACGCTCTCATTGCGGTAAAAAAATACCGGTTTCTTATCCGTCAACTGGTGGGAAGAGATTTCAAGACCAAGTACAAACGCTCGGTGCTGGGAATGTTTTGGAGCTTTTTAAATCCCCTGCTTACCATGCTTGTCCAGTATTTTGTCTTCTCTACTATTTTTAAAAGCGATATTCCCAATTTTGCCGCTTACCTCATCATCGGCACGGTGATGTTCAACTTTTTTACGGAAGCCTGCGGTATGGCCCTTACTTCTATCATTGGCAATGCTGGACTGATTACCAAGGTCTATATGCCAAAGTATATCTATCCCCTTACCCGGGTTATGTCCTCGGTAGTGAACCTGGCCATTTCTCTCATCCCCATGCTTATTGTGTGCGTGGGAACTGGATAGATAAATATGAGTAAATGGGAGCAT
>CANONE010000201.1 GCA_947567585.1 uncultured Clostridia bacterium
AAAGCTCCGCGCTGGTAGAGAGAAACATAGTCTCCAGTCCGGGGTTCAGCTTTTTATTGGTCAGCGCTTGCTGGAATTCGTATTCAAAGTCCGTCAGCGCCCGCAGGCCCTTGATGATCACCGCGGCGCCCATCTCCCGGGCATAGTCTGCCAAAAGCCCCTGTACCCTGTCTACTACTACGTTTTCCAAACCTCTGGCCGCACAGACCTTTTTCAGCATTTTCATACGCTCTTCCACTGTGAAGCTGTATCGCTTGTCGGGGTTGACGGGCACCGCCACCACTACCCGGTCGAATATTTTGCTGGCCCGGCTAATAATATCCAAGTGGCCCAGCGTCACTGGGTCAAAGCTGCCAGGACATATAGCCGTCTTCATATGTTCCGTCATATGATTCACCTCTTTCCCATATTCAGGCTTCCCGAGGCTCATAGGCCGTCAGGGAAGTCTTGCCGTACCGGTACGTCTTGCGCAGGATAAAGCCAGCCGCCTCCCGGGGCGGTTCCTCCCGGCTGCCGTGCTCACAGATCAGCACGCCGCCTGGAGACATCTTCTCCGCCGCCAGCTCCAAAGCGCGGGGCAAAAGCCCCGCGGCATATGGCGGGTCAATGAAAGCTATGTCAAAACATCCTGTCTCCTTCAACAAAAAGCTCTCAAAGCTGGCTGGAATCACTTTCGCCCGTTCCGCAAAACCCGTTGCCTGGACGTTTTTTTCAATTACCCGAATGGAGTCCCGGCTGCTGTCTACAAAAACAGCCTCTCTCGCCCCTCGGCTCAGGGCTTCCAGTCCGATTTGTCCCGAGCCCGCGAAAAGATCCAGAAAACGCCGGCCCTCTATGCCAAATTGAAGGATGTTGAACAGCGACTCCTTCACCATGTTGGTGGTGGGCCTCACCTGCTCGCCTTCCAAAGCCAACAGCTTTTTTCCCCGTCTTGTGCCCGCTATAATGCGCATAGTTCCTCTCCGAAACCGTTTTGGCTGTTTTGCCAGACAGTTTTTCTGATAGTAAAAGTTGCGATATAGAGTTATTATCCCATTTTTCTCATGGCCTGTCAACCTTTAGACTGCAAATTCCCGGTTTTTTCTAGGTTTTTATAAAAATTCCCTATTTAGGCGTTTCCACATCCCGGAGCAGGGCTTTCTCTTCTGGCCGTTCTTCTTGATGAAAGTGGCTGTATACTTTCCTAGCCGCCGGCTTCGTCATACCCGGAGCCGCTTCCAGCTCCTGCAATGTAGCCTCTCCCACCGCCGCCACGGTGCGAAAATGCTTCAACAGCGCCTTAGCCCGTGCGGGCCCTACCCCCTCAATAGAGAGCAGCGTGCTGGATATGGCGGACTTCTTCCTCTGCTGCCGGTGGTACCCAATGGCATACCGGTGTACCTCGTCCTGAATGCTGGATATCAAGGTAAAGGCCCGCCGGGTGGAATTGATGGCGATCTCTCCGCCGGTCTTAGCCACGGCCCGGGTCCGGTGCTTGTCATCCTTCACCATGCCGAAAAGGGGCACCTTGACGCCCATCTCGTCCAGCAAAGGCTGCACAGCCGCCACATGACCCTTGCCGCCGTCTAATAGGATCAAGTCCGGCAGCCGCCCAAACCCCGTATTGTCCCCCTGGGCCTGGCGCGCCCGGTATTCTCCAAAGCGCCGGCGGATTACCTCCCGCATGGAGCCATAGTCGTCCTGTCCCTCCACAGTTTTTATCTTAAAGCGCCGGTAAGCCGCTTTCAAAGGGCGGCCGTTTTCAAACACCACCATCCCCGCTACATTCTCCCCGCCCTGCAAATTGGAGATATCGTAAGACTCAATGTAGGCCGGCGTTTTTTCCAGCCCTAGCAGCCGCCGCAGTTCATCCAGCGCGGAGGCGTCGCGGCCGGCCAAACCGCTTTGCTGGGCCAGGTTTTCCGCCGCGTTATTGTGGCACATCTCCACCAACTGCCGCTGCTCTCCCCGCTGGGGCACGTTTATTTTCACTGTCCGGCCCCGCTTTTCACTGAGTACCCGGGCCACCATCTCCTGGTCCTCTACCGGGCCGTCCATGGTGATCACCGGAGGAATCCTGTCCCGAATGGCGTAATACTGCCGTAAAAACTCCGACCGGGCCTCCGGGTCCGGCTGGCAGCCCTCGGTGAGAAAGCTCTCCCGGTCGCTGAGCTTTCCCCCGGTAAAGCGGAACACCTCGAAAGCCGTATGTGTTTCCCCTTGCGCCAAAGCGAACACATCCTGCTCCTCCACCCGGCTGGCCACTACCTTCTGGCGGTCCTTCAGCTTATTGATGGCGTTGATCCTGTCCCGAAGCCGGGCGGCCAGCTCAAAGTCCAGGTCTTCCGCCGCCTGTTCCATGCGCTGGGTCAAAGCCTTCACAGAGGTGCTGCTGCCGCCCTTAATGAAATCCAGCGCCTGCTGAAACGCCTCGTTGTACTCCGATTCCTTCACCCTGCCCCGGCAGGGCGCGCAGCACTGGTCAATATAGTAATAGAGACAGGGCCTGTCCTTGCCAAAATCCTGGGGGAATTTCCGGTTGCAGTCTGGAATCTTGAAGATTTTCCGGGCCGCGTCTACGGTCTCACGGATAGACCAAAAGCTTAAATAGGGGCCAATGTATTTCGCCCCATCCTCTTCCTTTTGC
>CANONE010000202.1 GCA_947567585.1 uncultured Clostridia bacterium
GTCTCCTGTATACCAACAAATTTCTGGAGTCTATTATGTATCGGCTATTGTCGTGGCAGAGGAAGATCTAGGCAGCGCTTGGGATGAGCCAAAAGAAAATTACCTCCTGCTAATCAATGACTGGCTGTACAATAAGCTGACATACGATTACTCGTAATGAATTGACAAAGCCGGGGGCTGTGGTATTATAAACATAAAGAGGGCGCCGCGGCATGGCGGTTAGCCCTAAGCAGTTGGTTACATGGAATTGCTAGCCGTTCGGGTCGCAGCCGGACGGCTAGCACGCTTTTATGGGTGCTATGCAGGCCAGCAGCGATTACACCACGGACAAGCAGGCCATAATGAACTACGAGGTGATACCATGAACATGACGGTTATCCGTTATATCAACAACGAGCCCTACAGGGGAGAAAAGCTGCCAGCCATTGAGGTGGAGAATCCCGGCGTGGTCATGGTGCTGAAAGATTTGCAGCACCGGCTTCTTGACGCGCCAAAGTCAGAACGCGGGGACCGGCCGGATGGAAAACTCTCCCATTGATTTTCCTCCGGGTAAATGCTATACTGAAAGCGCCTTGCAGAGGGCATTTCCAGAAAGGAGAAGATGTGACAAGCAAGCCAAACCAAGAGTTAGAAACCCGCTTTCGCGTGCTGTACATCCGTGTTTCCACAGAGGCGCAGGCGGAGGAGGGCTATTCCATCGGGGCACAGCAGGGACGGCTGGCAGCCTACTGCCGGGCCATGGGATGGACGAATTATCAACTCTATATCGACCCTGGATTTTCCGGGAGCAACCTGAACCGCCCCAAAATGCAGCAGCTGATCGCGGACGTGCAGGCGGGAAAGGTATGCGCGGTGGTGGTCTATAAGCTGGACCGCCTGTCCCGCAGCCAGAAGGACACCCTGTACCTGATCGAGGACATCTTCATCCCCAATGACGTGGCTTTCGTGTCTCTCAACGAGAACATCGACACCGGCACACCCTATGGCCGGGCCATGATAGGGATATTGTCCGCCTTCGCCCAGCTGGAGCGGGAGAATATCTACCAGCGCACCCGCATGGGTATGCTGGAGCGGGTCAAGCAGGGCTACTGGATGGGCGGCGGGGGCGTCCCTTATGGGTATGATTATGACCGAAACCAGGGTATCTTGGTGCCGAACCCACAGCAGGCCGAGCAGGTGCGCAAGATGTACGACCTCTATCTGAAGGGCTACTCCGCGCAAAAAATCGCCAATATGCTGGGGCTGCGCTATGACCGCATCGTCACCCAAATATTGACCCGAAAGAGCAACACCGGCGTGATATGCTATAAGGGCGAGGAGTACCCGGGACTGCATGAGCCGATCATCTCCGAGGAGATATACAACCTGACCCAAATCAAAATGCGGGAACGCTCTGAAAAGAGCCGGACGCCTGCCAAAGGCGCCCACCTGCTGGCGGGTCTGGTGTACTGCGGAGAGTGCGGCGCGCGAATGAGGTACGTGAAGTGGGGCAAGAACGGCTATAAGCTGTATTGCTATTCCAAAGACAGCTCCAAGCCCCACATGAAACGCGCCGATTCCTGCGACTCAGAACCATGCTGGGCCGACCAGATTGAGGACCTGGTGATACAGGACCTGTTCAGCATCTCGGCTAACCTGGAACAGTCCACAAGGGCGGAAAGCGTTCCCCCGGTCAATCCCCTCCAGGAGCTGGAAAGCCAAATCGCCCAGACCGAGGCCAAGGTCAAGCGCCTGTACAACCTCTACGCCCTAGACGGCAACGATATGCTGCTGGACACCATTGAGGAGAACAAGTGCCAGCTGGCCCTGCTCCGGGAGCAGCTTATCGTGGAGGAGGAAACCCGCACCCGGGCCAAGCACATTGACCTGGTTCGGGAGCGGGTGGTCAGCATCCGTTCGGCCTGGGATATGCTGAGTATGCAGGAGCGCCAGACCGTGCTGCGGGACTGCATTGACCGCATTATCATTCACAAAAGCAAGGTGGAGATATTCTACACCTTCTTAAAGAACAAAGGAAAGGCGGGGGCAGCCAAATATGTTGCGTAAAAACTGTTCTTTGCCTCAAAATATAGTTTTTCCCCAAGGTATTCTCATGCCCATGATCATCGGTGAAGTTCGGCGTTTCCTGCGGGACAA
The DNA here is from genome assembly GCA_947567585.1 of uncultured Clostridia bacterium. Lineage (GTDB taxonomy): Bacteria > Bacillota > Clostridia > Oscillospirales > Acutalibacteraceae > Acutalibacter. The sequence continues at coordinate 2,137 of CANONE010000202.1, forward strand.
CAACTCCGTCCGGGTCAGCCGGTCCATGCGGGACACAGCCTATAAGGCCATTCAGTGCAAGGAGCGGCTGACGGCGGCAAACGGCCGGGAACCCACGGTTGAGGAAATCGCGGGGGTGCTGGAAATAAAAAGGGAGGACGTGGTGGTGGCCCTGGAGGCCATTGTGGAGCCCGTCTCCCTCTACGAGCCCGCCTTTTCCGACGGAGGGGACCCGGTATATATTATGGACCAGGTGGGAGACGGCGGAGACGAGGATTGGCTGGAAGAGATCGCTGTAAAGCAGGCCATACACAATCTGTCAGAGCGGGAAAAACGAATCCTCTCCATGCGCTTTTTAGACGGCAAGACGCAGATGGAGGTGGCGAGCCAGGTGGGGATATCCCAGGCCCAGGTGTCCAGGCTGGAAAAGGGGGCATTAGGAAAGATTAAAGCGGAAATTCGCGCCTAAGAGCCCATCGCAGTATTCGCGGCGGCGCAATCAATAAAG
>CANONE010000203.1 GCA_947567585.1 uncultured Clostridia bacterium
TATTTTGCGAAAGGCATACCGAACTGGGTCAAAAGCTCGCGGGCCTCTTCATCAGTCCTAGCAGTGGTAACAAAAATGATATCCATCCCTCTTACCTTGTCAATCTTATCATACTCGATTTCAGGGAAGATCAGCTGCTCCCTTACGCCCATGGCATAGTTGCCGCGGCCGTCGAAGGAATTGCTCTTTACGCCTCTGAAGTCACGTACGCGGGGCAGCGCCAGGTTGATCAGACGGTCGGCAAACTCATACATGCGCTCGCCGCGCAGCGTTACCTTGCAGCCGATCGCCATGCCCTCGCGGACCTTGAAGTTGGCGACGGACTTTTTGGCCTTGGTGATCACGGCCTTCTGGCCGGTGATCGTCTCCAGGTCCTTTACCGCCTGCTCCAACACCTTGGCGTTTTCCTTAGCTTCGCCCACGCCCATGTTGATCACGATCTTATCTAATTTCGGCGCCTGCATGATGTTCTTATAGCCGAACTTCTTCATCAGTGCCGGTACAATGTCATTCTTGTAGGTTTCCTGTAATCTACTCAACTTTCCGGACCTCCTTCCCTTTATTTGTCAATCACTTCGCCGGTTTTTTTTGCGATGCGGACCTTCTTGCCGTCCTCTACCTTAAAACCGACTCTGGTCGGCTGGCCGTTTACCAACAGCATTACGTTGGAAGCGTCGATCGGACCCTCTACGTTGACGATGCCGCCGTTCTGGTTCGCGGCGCTGGGCTTCGTATGCTTGGTCCGCATATTGATGCCCTCTACGGTTACCTTGCCGCTCTTGCGGTCTACCAGGGTAACCTTGCCTTCTTTGTCTTTATCCTTGCCGGCGATGACCCGTACGGTATCGCCCTTTTTAATCTTACTCCCGCACTTAAAGACAGCTCTTCTAACAGCTCCTCTCCATACACAGCTGTTTCCGGAGGAGTACGTCTAATAATTCCCTCTACCTGTGATATGCGCAGAGCTGTTATGGCCTCAAACTTTTCCTTGAGCTGGTTGCTGACTTCCTCCATATAAATTGCGCCAATTTCCTGAAGCGCCTCCTCGCTCTTTTCTGTCATATACATTCCAAGCAAAATAAAAATTGTAATACATAATATAATCAGCCCGCTAAAGCTAAACCACAAGAATTTTCTCGTCTTTTTATACATGGATCAAAACTCCTCACAATTTGTCTATGAGACCTATTATAAACGAGTTTTATCATGAAATCAATTCCCTATTATCCTAACGCCACATCTAATATCATCATTACAAGAAAACCAACGATAAATCCAAGGGTTCCTTCTTTTCCCTCCTCTGCGTCAAGGTGTGCCTCTGGTATCAGCTCTTCTACCACCACATAAATCATTGTCCCGGCCGCAAAGGCAAGACACACCGCGATACAGCTCTTTGCCGCTCCGGCAAATGCCGCCGCCAGCACACCAAAAACTGGTTCCACCGCCGCCGTCATACTGGCGGTTAAAAAGGCTTTTTTCTTTCCCATTCCCTCATTTACAAGAGGAAGCGCCACCGCTGTCCCCTCCGGGAAATTCTGGATCCCAATCCCGATTGCCAGGGCAGCCGCACCGGAAAGCAGGGACAAATCCCCCGGCTTTTGTGCCGCAAGGGCAAAGGCAAGCCCCACCGACATTCCTTCGGGAATATTGTGGACTGTGATTGCCGTCACAAGCATTGCTGTGCTTTTCCTAAGAGTTTCCGTTTTACCCTTCTGTCTCTTAAACCATTTCATTAAAATTCCATCCGCAAGCAAAAGTGTAATTACCCCCAGGATAAAGCCTCCTGTCACCACAATCCAGCCCGTCTGTCCGTTTTCCTCTGCAAAATCGAGCCCTGGAAGCAGAAGGGACCATACAGATGCCGCAATCATAACGCCGCCCGCAAACCCAAGGAAACCATTCTGGAGCTTCCCGCTTACCTCCTTTTTCACAAAAAAGATTCCGGCTGCCCCCAAAGCTGTTACCGAAAATGTTCCAAGCGTCCCAAGCAATGCCAAAAAAATTCCATTCATATCTATCACCTCTGTAGATAGCATATGAATGGAATCTGTTTTTGCTAATAAATCCTGTCTTGGGCAGCATCTGTTTATAATTTAGTCACTTCCATGTGCTGCCGCCTGTAAGCATCATTATCCTTTTCCCTAAGCTCTCGTTCTACCTGGGCAAGCTGCCTTTCAAGCTCTGCCGACTTCGACTCATCCTTCTCCCCGCGAAGCTCTCCTTCAAGCTTCTCCTTTTCTTTCTTCAGCTTTTCAATCTCCCTGTCAACCTTATCTGTGCTTGCCCTGCATCTTTCCTCACTCTTTTTTTCATCCGGCGCCTTCTTGCTGTCCTCCGGCTTCTTTTCCGGAATATATTCATCGTATCTCGGCTTTGACAGACTGTTCTTCTCCTCCGTTTCCACTTTATCCGTCCGGGACTCTTCCTTCGCCTTCTCTGCTTCGCGCGCCCTTCCTGCTTCCTGAATATCTGCTGCCGGCTTCTGTCCCAGGCTGGTTATTCTGTCCATCATTTCACTCACTTTATCGTCCTCCTTTGGCTTGTATTTATAAAACATTGTAAATTCTCCCCGGAGGATTTCAAGTTATATGTAGCGAACTGTTTTTTATATGTA
>CANONE010000204.1 GCA_947567585.1 uncultured Clostridia bacterium
AGGACATGGCCCGGTTTGTGCAGTTTGTGGCCAACAAGGGCAGCTGGGAGGGCAAGCGGCTGCTGAACTCGGAGTGGTTTGACATGGCCACCACGAAGCAAATCGACAACGCCGGGGCCGGCTGGGGCGGCGACCCGGACTGGCAGGCCGGGTACTGCTTCCAGTTCTGGCGCTGCGCCCCAGAGGGCGTGTTCCGGGGGGACGGCGCCTACGGGCAGTATGGCATCGTGATGACCCGGCAGGACGCGGCGCTGGTGATTCATTCCGCCTCTATGCGGCTGCAGGCTGTGCTCACCGCCGTATGGGACAAGCTGCTGTGCAAAATGGCGGAGGCCCCCTTGCCGGAGGACCGCCACGCCCAGCACCGGCTGGAAAAACGGCTGGAGCGCCTGGAGCTGAACCCCATGCTCAGTATGCGCAACCCCGGGGCGGAGGCTTCCCTGGACGGAGCCGTCTACCGGGCCCAGGGAGAGATCCCCGGGATTGTGGATATTGTGGGGGGCGCGGGCAGCTTCCAGCCCCAGGGCGGGCGGCTCTATACTCTGGGCTTCGCCTTCCAGGGAGAGAGAGCCCGGCTGCTCTGCGGCCAGGAGGATGGGGAAATCTCCATTCCCCTGGGCATGGAGGGGCATTTTGAAACCACGGTTATTGGCGGGGATGTGTTTGGCGCCAACAGCCGCTGGCGGGCCGCCAACCAGCTGGAAATCGAGATACGGAACACCCGCATGGTTACCGGCCGCAGGCTTCTGCTGGAATTCGCCAAAGACCGCCTCGCCATCAGCGCTGTCTCCACTTTACCCGAGCCCTCCGGCCTAGGGGAGCTGCCTTCCCGCCAGCTGTGCTTTACCCTGGAGGAAGGCGAGGTCCACACCAAAACCCGCATGTACTGGGAAAAGCCTTAGAACTTAGAACCTGTACCGATAGGGTTTTTGAGCAAATTTTGCCGGTAGCCAGGCGCGAGGCCGCCGCTTAAAAAACAGCGCGGCCAGAGGCGTTCTGGCCGCGCTGTTGGCGTTTGGGGTCAGTTGTTTTCAGCGATGCAGTCTGTGATATATTCTGTCACAACGGCCCTGTACTGCCGGGGCCGGTAGTCCATCTGCTGGATAAAGCCCAGCATCTCTCCCTTGTTGATCCACTGGGCCCCGATGACCTCTTCCTTTTGCAAGGTAAGGGTGCTGTCGTCCACCTCGGCCCGGACGAAAAAGACATCGGTAAACATCTGGACCTCCTTTTCATGCCAGCGGTAGATTTTTACAAAATTCTCCGGGGGCAGGGCTACGCCCAGCTCCTCCTGCACCTCCCGCAGGGCGCAGTCGAAGGTGGTTTCCCCGGCCACCACATGGCCCATGGTGATTTCCCACTGGCCGGGGCGGAAGCTCTTGTCCTGGGCGCGCTTTTGCAGCAGAAAGCGGCCCTGGGCGTCATAAATATAGACATGGGTTCCCAAACGGAAGTCGCCTGCGGCCAGGGCGGAACCTCTGGGAGCGGTGCGGCCGGTGTGCCTGCCGTCCTTGGTATAGATATCAAACAGCTCGGGGCCCTCCATATTCTCAGGGCCCTCTAAGGCAATAGGCTCCAAAAGACTGGGCCGCTCTTCCCTTTTCTCCGGGGGGGGAAGCTCCCGTTCCTTCAGCCGGGGAATAAACCGGGGAGCAAACTGCCCCCGCCCCCGGCCCATAATGTAGATCATGCCGATCAGGGAAAAGATCACGGCGCCGATAAAGTTTACGAGAAGGTCCTTCATGGTGTCGTGCAGGCCGATATCCAAGTAGCCGGGCCAGGTCTCGCCGTTAACCACCACGCTCTCAATGGCGACGCGCTCCGGGATATTCCGCCCGTTAGGGTTCAGGCTTACCGAATTGACCACGCCGACCCAGGTGTCCTTCTGCATATCCATATTGAAAAACATGTCCATGCCATACTCAAAGAACTCCCACAGCACGCCGATGGTCATGGAAAAGCAGAAAGCCACCACCGCCACAAACACAGGGGACAGCCGCACCTTAAAGCGCCGGGAACGGTTGAGAATGTCCACCATGGCGATACCGATGGCCGCCATCAAAAAACCGTTGAGAGTATGAAGCATGGTATCCCAAAAGGGGAAGATCAGATAATACTCCTGGATCTCGCCTAAAATCTCCGCAGAGAAGATAAAGAGAAGGATGATGACTTCCAAGGTGTTTGGCACATCGATGTGCAGCCGCCGCTCCACAAAGCTGGGGATTAGGAAAAGCAGCAGGGTCAGGGAACAGAGAAATACATCGTAATACTCGCCGTTTAAAAGCTGTAGGATCAGGACCCCCACCACCAGCACGCGCAGAACCACATAGACCGCGAAAAGAACCGGGTGCTCCTTAATCTCCACCTTTGTCCTCTTTAGATCCTCCGCCCGCCTTTGGCGGCGCTCTTCTTTCGTAAGCTGCGGTCTTTTTTTCTTAGCCATACACATTTCCTCTATTTCTATGGTTTTATCGTACGGAACATTAAACTTGTTTGGAGATGCCTCTTGCTTTCGCCAAGCGAAGGGCGGCCGCTGCGCGGACGAGGGAAACTCCGGATGTACGCTTTGCGTACATTAAAGCATAAATCTGA
>CANONE010000205.1 GCA_947567585.1 uncultured Clostridia bacterium
AAGTGATCAGTGTCTTGATGGTAAGCTCGCCATGTAAACCACTACCCTCCGGGGTGGCTTGACTATTGGCTGAAGACATCTTCTCCATCGCACGGCTATAGATCTGTTCCTGCTCAGCATGGCAGGCGGATAAAAGGAGCAGACTTAGAACCAGGACAAATGATAAGCTTCTTTTCATATGATTTTCCTCCAGACTTTTGTATTATCCCATAGATTCGGGAATCTGGCAGGAGCAGGAGTACTCCTACTATATATACCTTTTGACAGGGCAAAAAATCTCACGGGTTGATAATTTTTTGATTTCCACTTCAGTAAATAGAGATTTAGGATGGATAGCGTTGTAATACGCAAAATCAAGGGCGTCTGCTATTGGCGCGCACTCCAGTTCAGCAGGCTTTGCAAGCGTAATGGGGGCCTCTTGCTCGGGCCGCTCCCCTTCGCGGGGGCGGTCGGCGCAAGTGTGCTCGGAAACACTCCTTAGAACGGGAGACAATTTTTCTTAGAACCCGTACCAATAGCCTAAAACCTTTTGAGTAAAGTACGAAAAGCAGCAATAATACAAACAGCCTGAGCAGATCGGACAGATATCTCATAATCTTTGGCAAGACGGCGGGAATTGTTGAGCCAGGCGAAAGAACGCTCCACGATCCACCGCTTTGGCAGAACTTCCCACTCGGGTTTGATACGCACGGAAATGTCAACGCCAAGGCCCAGTTCACGGGAGACATCCTGCTCAAAGGTTTTACGATACCCTGCATCGGCGCAGAAGCGCTGAATGGATGGATATTTCTCGAAAGCGTCTCTTGCTGCCAGAATACCGGACTTCGTATCATGTATCTCCGGCTTTACAGCCCACAGCCGGTTCCCAAGCATGATGAAAGCGGGCGGGTATTTCCTTTGAGCAGGTGATCTCCACGGTGATCGGATTGGCGGTGGGCGAATGAACACGCTGATTTTAGTCAACCAGCAGCACGCTTATCCGGTTAACGCTCCGCAAGACCTTGTCCTCGTTTATGTGGATTACCCCAACATCCTTATGGAGCGGGAAGCGGCCCAGGCCTGCGCCCGGCTCATAGAGCAGATAGACGGCTGGTGGCATATCGTCCCAGTCAGCAGCTGGCGCTCCTTTGCAGAACAGCAGAAGATTTACCGTGATTCCCTCCGAGACAATGGCCGGGAATTTACTCAACCGTATGTGGCCTGGCCGGGGTGCAGCGAACACCAGACCGGCCTTGCCATTGACCTGGGGCTGCGCCAACCGGATATCGACTTCATTCGCCCCAGCTTTCCCAATGAGGGCACCTGCCAGGAGTTTCTCAAACTGGCCCCTATGGTTTTATTGAGCGTTACCCAGAAGGGAAAGAAAACATCACTGGCATCGCCCACGAGCCGTGGCACTTCCGCTATGTGAGCCACCCCCGCGGGAACGCATAACCAAGCGGGGACTCACGCTGGAGGAATATTTAATATGAGCATCCGAGAAAGTCTTACAGATTATTCAAAAGGTGATTTTATGGAATTCTATTGGACGATGTTCTGGTGCCGGGAGCGGAGCGGAAGCAAGGCCGCGCGGGACATCCTGACCTTTGTGCTGAACCGCATGGCCCATTGGCACGGCGGCTATATCGGCAGCGGGGCCAAGTTTGAGGACGAGCCTTTTCTGCCCCACGGCTTGCATGGCATCTACATTTCCCGCTATGCAAGCGTAGGCGCAAACTGCTGCATCTACCAGAACATCACCGGTGTCGAGGTGGATGGCAAAGCGCCCCGAATCGGCGACCATTGCCTGATTGGCGCGGGGGCTGTGCTGGTGGGAGATATCACGAGTGAGAATCTGACGGTTCCCACTCAATTGCCGCGCTGGGGGCCTCCAACGCGTTCCAACTCCACGGCGCTTTGCCAGAGGACAGGGACGCGCTGATTCAAACGATCGACAAAATCATTGATACTGTAGGCGAAGAAAAGCTGCGGAATTACCGCGAGAATCTGCACCATCTATAAGGAGGGATTTCATGCACTTTACTGGAAGAACCTGGCGGCCGCCCTATGAATCCCAATCCGTGATTTTGCAGGCAACATCCGGCTGCACCCACAACCGATGCACCTTTTGCAGCCTTTACAAAGACGAGAAATTCCGGATGTCCCCCATGGATGAATTCGAGGAAGATTTGGCGGAGATCAAAAGCTATCAACCCAACGCCCGGCGGGTGTTCCTCACCGGCGCGAACCCTTTTGCTATGAGCTATGAGAACCTCAAGCTGCGTGCTCTGACTGTCCGGGAATACCTTATCAAATGCCAGTCTATCGCCATGTTTGCCAGCATCCGAGACGTTATGAATAAGGAAGTCTGGCAGCTGAAAAAGCTGCGGGCTATGGGCGTCAATGGGCTGAGCATTGGCACGGAAAGCGGCGACGACACCACTCTTGCTCTGGCAAACAAGGGCTACACCTTCAATGATATTTTGGAGCAGTGCCGCAAGCTGGACGAGGCCGGAATCGAATACTACTTCGTCTATATGACCGGGCTGGCGGGGCATGGAAATGGCCAACGCAATGCTCTT